>DASWCE010000230.1:0-70885 GCA_036390255.1 Gemmatimonadales bacterium
TTTCTTCCAGGCGATGAAGTGGCTGACGCTGACCGGCTATTACACTTCCGAAGTCGGCGCGACGACCGAGCTGCACTATCGCGTCGTGCCGGGCCGCTACGAACCCTGCTACCCCCTCGAGCCATGAAATCCTACGACGCCATCGTGATTGGGTCCGGCATGTCCGGGGGATGGGCGGCGAAGGAGCTGACCGAGCGCGGCCTGCAGACCCTCGTGCTGGAAGCGGGCCGGCCGATCAGTCCCGAGAAGGACTACGTGGAGCACGTGCCGATGTGGGAGATGAAGTTCCGCGGCATGGGCGACCGCAAGCGACTGTCCAAGGAGCAGCCGATCCAGCAGCAGTGCTACGCCTGCGACGAGATGGCCTACAAGTTTTTCGTGAACGACCTCGAGAATCCCTACACCACGCCCGAGGGCAAGCCGTTCTCGTGGATTCGCGGCCGCCAGGTCGGCGGGCGCTCCATCATGTGGGGGCGACAGGTCTATCGCTGGAGCGATCTGGACTTCGAGGCGAACGCGCGCGAGGGGATCGGCGTCGACTGGCCGATCCGCTATGCCGACATCGCCCCCTGGTACGATCACGTCGAGCGGTTCGTCGGCATCAGCGGCCAGGCCGAAGGACTGCCGCAGCTGCCCGACGGCCAGTTCCTGAAGCCGATGGCGCTCAACTGCGTCGAGCAGACGGTGCGCGATGCGGTGGGCCGGGCCTGGCCTGGGGAACGGGTGGTCACGATCGGGCGCTGTGCAGTGTTGACCGAAGCGCACAACGGACGCGCCGCGTGTCACTACTGCGGGCCCTGTCACCGCGGCTGCATCACGCGCTCCTACTTCTCGAGCGTCAACGCCACGCTGCCGGCGGCGCAGGCCACGGGCCGATTGACCCTGCGTCCGTACAGCGTGGTGCACAGCATCACCTTCGACCGCCGCAGCGGGCGCGCCACCGGTGTGCGCGTGATCGATGCGCAGACCAAGCACGCGCTCGAGTTCAAGGCGCGGATCGTCTTCCTCTGTGCCTCGACGATCGAGTCCGCGCGCATCCTCCTGCTCTCTGGAATCGCCAACTCGAGCGGCCAGGTCGGGAAGAACCTGATGGATCACATCATGGGCGGCGGAGCAAACGGTCGAATCGACGGTCCCGCCGATCGGGATTCGATCGGCAACCGGCCCAACGGCATCTACGTGCCCCGCTTTCGCAATATCGGGAAGGGTAAATCGTCGTTCCTGCGCGGGTATGGTTTCCAGGGCGGCGGCGGTCGGTCGGATTGGGGACGCGGCGTCGAGCAGGCGGGATTCGGTGCTGAGTACAAGCAGGCGTTGCGCAAGCCAGGTCCCTGGGGCTTCAGCTTCTACGGCTTCGGCGAGATGCTGCCGCATGAAGCCAACTTCGTCGAGCTCGATAAGAACAAGGTCGATGCCTGGGGAATCCCCGTCGCCCGAATCAACTGCGCGTACGGGGAGAATGAGAAGGCCCTGGTGCACGACATGTCCATCACGGCGGCAGAAATGCTCGCGGAGGCTGGTGCCCACGAAATTGAGCCGTATACGAGCAACAATCCCCCCGGACTCGTCATTCACGAGATGGGCACGGCGCGCATGGGGAAGGATCCGAAGACGTCCGTGCTCAACGCGCACAATCAGTGCTGGGACGTGCCGAACGTCTTCGTCACCGACGGCGCCTGCATGCCGTCCACGGCCTGTCAGAATCCATCGATTACGTATATGGCGCTCACGGCGCGGGCCGCGACCTACGCTGTTGAAGCAATGAAAAGGAGAGAGCTATGACGAACGAGGTGCGCGGGGTGAATCGACGCGAGTTCGTACAAACGATGACGGCGATTGGGGCGACGACGCTGTTTTGCAAAGTACCGCGCACCGCCCACAGCGCACGCTTAGAGAAGGTCGGACTCCAGCTCTACACCGTGCGGGACAAAATGAAGGAAGACTTCGAGGCCACGCTCGCGCGCGTGGCGGAAATCGGCTACAAGGAAGTCGAGTTCGCGGGCTACTTCGATCACGCGCCCGCCGACGTACGCGCGATCCTCGACCGCCACGGTCTCTCGGCCCCCTCAACCCACATCGCGCTGGGTGAGATCGACGCGTGGAAGGCGTCGCTCGATACGGCCAAAGCGATCGGTCACGACTACGTCGTCGTGCCGTGGATTCCGCAGGAGAAGCGCATGACGCTCGACGGCTGGAAGAATGTGGCCGACGTCTTCAACCGGGCCGCCCAAATGGCGCACGATACCGGCCTGCAGTTCGCCTATCACAACCACGATTTCGAATTCCCCAAGATGGATGGGCAGATTCCCTACGACGTGCTACTTCAGAACACCGATCCCAAGCTCGTGCAGCTCGAGATCGATCTGTACTGGATCACCAAGGCCGGTCAGGACCCGCTCAGCTATTTCGCGCGCTGGCCGGGCCGGGTGCCGCTGGTCCACGTCAAGGACTCGGCCGGAGCCCCCGAGCACAAAATGGCGGACGTGGGGCAGGGGAAGATCGACTGGAAGCGCATCTTTGCGAAGCGCGATCAGGCGGGGATCAAGCACTTCTTCGTCGAGCACGATCAGCCGCCGCAGCCCTTCCAGGACATTGCGGCGAGCTACAACTATCTGAAGAACCTGGAATTCTGATGGCGACGCGGCGAGAAGCGTTGGTCACGGGAGCCGGGCTCGTGGCCGGTCTGGTTCTGCCCCGAGGCGCCAACACTGCGGCCGCGCGACCGTGGGGGCGTCAGGACGGCCGGCTCAAGCAGTCCGCCTCCCGGTGGTGCTACCGGTCCATCCCCCTCCCGGATTTGTGCAAGGCCGGTAAAGCGATGGGCCTTTCCGGCGTCGATCTCCTCGCCCCCGAGGATTGGCCGATCGTCCGTCAAAACGGGTTGGTCTGCTCGATGGGCTACGCCGCGATCCGCGACGACTTCATCCCGCGCGGCTTCAACGATCCGGCGAATCACGACCTGCTGGTGGGCGAGCTCGAGCGGGCATTGCCGCTGGCGGCCCAGCATGGGGTCCCGAACCTCATTGCCATGTTCGGCAACCGGCAGGGAAGGAGCGACACGCAGGCCACCGAGGCGTGTGTGACGGGGCTCAAGCGTATCGCCCCATCCGCCGAGCGCTACGGCGTCACGGTCTGCGTCGAGCTCTTGAACAGCAAGGTGGATCACAAGGACTATCAGGGGGATCGGACGGCGTTTGGCGCCAATATCATCGAAGCCGTCGGCTCGCCGCGGGTGAAGCTGCTGTACGACATCTATCACATGCAGATAATGGAAGGCGACGTCATCCGGACGATCCGGCAACATGCCGCCCACATCGGCCATTTCCATACCGGCGGGGTGCCGGGTCGCCACGAGCTGGATGACACGCAAGAGCTGAACTACCATGCGATTGCACGAGCCATCGCGGATACCGGCTTCACCGGCTTCCTGGCGCATGAATTCGTGCCCACGCGTGATCCCCTGACCTCGCTGAAGCAGGGCGTGGAGGTCTGTTCGGTCTAAGAGCCGTGTGTCCGGCGCGGTAATTGCAGAGTCTGATGGAAGCACATGCTCCCATCCAACACGCGCCCGCTTGCCCGGCTGGTCCTCCTCAGCCTGCTGCTGACCTTCACTGCGGCGCGCCTCGTCAGCATTCTGATGACGCTGCACCGCATGCCGGACATTTACCTGCATGTCCGCGATACGCACATCCATCACCTGAACTACGGCATCTTCCTGCTCGCTGGAGTAGGAGCCTATCTCCTCTTTAGCCCGGGGCCCCCCGCCGCGCTCCCGGCTGCGGCGGTGATCTACGGTATCGGGCTGGGTCTCACGTTCGATGAGTTTGGCATGTGGCTGCACCTGAACGGCGATTACTGGCAGCGCGCCAGCTTTGACGCTGTGATCGTGCTCGCCGCGGTGCTCGGGCTCGCCGGGTTCGCGCCGCCGCCGGCGCGCTGGCGGCCCCGCCAGTTCGCGATCGCACTGCTCTTCGCACTCTTGCTCTTTGGGTCCGACAGACTAGCTGCGCGCGCGGCCCCCCGGCTGCAGCGCTGGGAGCAGCGCGTCCACTCCTAAGCGTGGTTGCTCGCCGCACTACTTTTGATCACACCCGGATCGGAGGTAGGCGTGGCGTCCAGCCGGATCGAGCTGCTGCTCGGCATCGTCATCGGAATCGTAATCGCGTGGCTCTACTTTCTGGTTTGGAGACTTCGCTACAGCGCCGCGATTCGTGAGGACGCCGTGCAGCGCAGTCTGGCCGTCACCGCAGGCAAAGTTCACGAGCAGCTCGTGCCGTATCTCCCCGAGTTCGGTTTCAATCCCAAAGACGCGCGTTTTCTCGGCAGTCCCGTCGATCTGATCGTATTCGACGGGCTCGCCGCGGGTGACGTGCGACGCGTGGTCTTTCTCGAAGTGAAAACGGGCGGCGCGCCGCTGAATACGCGCGAGCGGCAGGTGCGCGACGTGATCGAAGCCCGCGAGGTCGCGTGGGCCGAGCTGCGGCTTACACGGGACCAGAGCTAGGCGGCTTGCGGCGGCCAGCCAGGGAAATCAGCACGATAAGCAACACCAGCGTGATAATGCCGACGGCGGTCCACCCCGGGTGCGTGTACCACGCGCCGCCTTCGGTCGTGGCCAGTCCCATATTCGCTCCGAATGATGTTCGGGCTCTCGTGAATCTGCTAGATTGCTAGCTCCTCGAGCCAGGAACCTCTCTCGTGAAGAGCATCTTTTGGGGCGCGGTCATCATCGCGATCGGATTGCTGCGGAGAGATTCGGTGTTTCGGGGCGATTTCAACGTCGTGAGCATCGTCTTCGATGCCCTCGGCGTGTTCTTCATTATCCGCGGACTCGTCGCGATGTATCAGGCAAAGCAGCAGGAGGCTGCGCTACCGCCGGCCGCACCGCCACCCCCGACAGCGTCGCCGCGGCCGGCTCCTCCGGGATCGAGGCCACATTGAAGCATGGCGCGCCGCGCCGCCCGACCAGTGGATCGCGTCATGGAAAAGAGCCCGAGGCGTTCATGAAGCCGCGCGAGTTCTGTTAGATTCTGCGCATGCCAAAGAGACGCCAGACGTACGAAGCCGACGAAATCATCGTCACGTTCGATCCCGACGTGTGCATCCACTCGGGCGTGTGCGTCAGGGGATTGCCCGACGTGTTCGACATCAAACGCAAACGCTGGATTCACCCCGAGCTCCAGCCGCCCGACGTCGTGGCGGCCCAGGTCATGAGGTGCCCATCCGGTGCGCTTCAATTCGTCCGAAAACACAAGGACATGCAAAGGCTAGATGACGTCGAGTAGTGATTGTCCGCGCTGTTGCCGTTAGATTCCCGACCGATGCCAACCTACGAATACAAATGCCCGAACGGGCATGTCTTCGAAAAAACGTTCCCTCGCATCTCCAGCCAGCGCTTCGCGAAATGCCCCCAATGTGGGAAACGCGCGGAGCGGCAGATCTCGGGTGGCGTGGGGATCGTCTTCAAGGGGTCGGGCTTCTACCACACCGACTACAAAAAGAAGCCGGAACCGCCTGAGAAGGCGGAGAAATCGGACAAGACCGAGAAGCCGGCGGAATCGAAACCGAAAAAGTGAGCGCACAAGACACGATCCGCGCGGCGCTGACGGCGGCAGCGGCGCGACTCGGTGCGTCCGGCGTCGATGTCGTTCTCGAGCGGCCGCGCAACCCCACGCATGGCGACATCGCCACCAACCTCGCGCTCACGCTTGCCAAGACCGTGGGGGGCGGCCAAACGCCGCGCGCCATCGCCGAGCGGCTGGTCGGCTCATTGGAGCTGCCGGCCGGCCTGGTGCGTAAGACCGAGATCGCGGGACCCGGCTTCATCAACTTTTTCCTCGCCGACGCGCAGGTCGTCAGCGCGCTCCCCGCGATTCTCGCGGCGGGTCCTGATTATGGAAAGAGCGACGTTGGCCGCAGCGCACCCATCAACGTCGAATTCGTGTCGGCAAACCCCACGGGCCCGCTGCACGTCGGCCACGGCCGGCAGGCCGCGCTCGGTGATGCGATCGCGGCGCTGCTCGAGTGGACCGGCTGGCGTGTGAGCCGCGAGTTCTACTACAACGACGCGGGCAGCCAGATCATGAATCTCGCGCACAGCGTGCAGGCGCGCATTCGCGAGGCCCGCGGGCTGCCGGGCGAGATTCCCGAGCAAGGCTATCAGGGCGACTACATCCGCGAGATCGCCGAGCGCTATGTGGCCGAGCATCCGCGCGATCCGGAAGGGAAGGACCTGGAGGCCGTGCGACGCTTTGCAGTGCGTGAGCTGCGCGCCGAGCAGGACCGCGATCTGCAGGCGTTCGGGGTGAAGTTCGACGTGTACTTCCTCGAGTCATCACTCTACACCGACGGCAAGGTGGAAGAGACGACCCGTCGTCTCGTGGCGGCTGGACACACGTACGAGCGCGACGGTGCGCTGTGGCTGCGCACCACCGATTTCGGTGACGACAAGGACCGCGTGATGCGCAAGAGCGCGGAGAAGGGCCGCGAGTTTACCTACTTCCTGCCCGATGTCGCGTACCACGTCACCAAGTGGGAGCGGGGGTTCAAGCACGCGATCAACGTGCAGGGTTCGGACCATCATGGCACGGTCGCTCGCGTGCGGATCGGCTTGCAGGCGCTCGAAATGGGGATTCCACCAGGATATCCCGAGTACGTGCTGCATCAGATGGTGACGGTGATGCGTGGTGGGGCAGAAGTGAAGCTCTCCAAACGCGCGGGGAGCTATATGACGGTGCGCGAGTTGGTCGAGGAAGTGGGCCGCGATGCGGTGCGCTATTTCTATCTGATGCGCCGCGGCGAGACACATTTCGTGTTCGACGTCGATCTCGCCAAGAGCCAGACCGACGAGAACCCCGTCTTCTACGTTCAGATGGCGCATGCGCGCATGGCGGGAATCTTCCGCGTGGCGGGGCGTGATCCGGCGAGCGTCCGGGCCGAGGGCGGAGGGGAGGGGGTCGACCTCAGCGTGCTCACGCAGCCGGAGGAAGCCGATTTGATCAAGGTGCTGGCCGATTTTCCGGCCACGCTCGCCGGAGCCGCGGGGGCGCGCGAGCCGCACCGCATCACGAGTTATCTCGAGGGACTGGCCCGGCTTGCCCACGCGTGGTATCACAAGTACCGCGTGCTGGGCGAGCGCGAGGAAGCGGCTCGGCTGGTGCTGGCGCGCGCCGTCAAACAGGTCCTGGCGAATGGACTCTCTCTTTTGGGGATTCGCGCCCCGGAACGGATGTGAGTGTGGGCTTGCTTGTGGTCGGCTCGATCGCGCTCGATTCCGTCATCACGCCGTTCGGCGAGACCGCCGACACGCTCGGCGGCGCTGCGGTGTTCTTCGCAATGGCGGGCGCTGTGCTTCACCCCGTGCAAGTCGTGGGTGTGGTCGGCAGCGATTTTCCGGAGGCACACCTCAAGAAGCTCGCGGCGCGCGGCGTCGATCTCGCGGGCGTCGAGCGGCAGGAGGGCGAGTCCTTCCGCTGGAAGGCGCGCTACTCCTACGATCTCAATAGCCGCGAGACGCTGGAGACCCGACTCGGCGTCTTCGCGGAATTCCAGCCACGCATTCCGGACAAGTTTCGCGACGCGAAGTTCGTGTTTCTGGGCAATATCGATCCCGAGCTGCAGCTCAACGTGCTCGATCAAGTCAAGCAGCCGACGCTGGTCGCGTGCGACACGATGAACTATTGGATCCAGGGCAAGAGGGATTTGTTGCTCGAGCTGCTGCGGCATATCGACATTCTGATGGTCAACGATTCCGAGGCCCGGGAGCTTTCGGGGGATTGGAACATCTATCGCGCCGCGCACTGGATTCTGGGCCGGGGTCCCAAAATGGTTGTCATCAAGCAGGGCGATCACGGTGCGCTGCTCGTCGATCCTGATACCATCTTCAAGGTGCCGGCCTATCCGCTGCAGGATGTGTTCGATCCCACTGGCGCCGGCGACGCGTTCGCCGGGGGCTTCATGGCGCACGTCGCGCGCACCGGGGATCTCGGGTTCCCCAACCTCCGGCGCGCGATGGTCTACGGCTCGGCCATGGGATCGCTGGCCGTCGAAGCATTCGGAGTGCAGCGCCTCGAGCAAGTGACGCTGCAGGAGGTGCGCAGCCGCGTGAAAGCGTTCCGCGATCTCGTGCACTTCTCGCTGGACGGCGAGGAATGACCAAGGCGGATCGGTACGCCGCGGCGGGCGTGAAGTTGGACACCGCCGCTGAAGCGAAACGGCGCATCGCGCAGCTCGTGAGTGCCACGCGAACGCCGCTCGCCCGGGGCCAGGTCGGCGGATTCGGCGGCATGGTGCGCGTGCCCGATGGTTTCAAGAAGCCCGTCCTCGTGATGTCGACAGATGGCGTCGGGTCGAAAGTCCTCGTTTCCGCCGCCGCCGGTATTCACGACACGGTCGGCGAGGATCTGGTCAATCATTCCGTCAACGACATCCTGGTGCACGGCGCCACACCGCTCGCGTTCCTCGATTACATCGCGGCGGGGAACCTCGTGCCGGAGATCGCCGAGCAAATCGTCGCTGGTGTCGCGCGCGCCTGCCGGGCGCACGACATGACGCTCGCCGGCGGCGAAACGGCACAGATGCCGGACCTGTATCAGCCCGGTCACTACGATCTCGCCGGGGCGATCGTCGGCGTGGTCGAGGAAGACAAGGCGCTCCACGGAGACCGCGTAGCAGCCGGCGATCAGCTGATCGGCTATGCATCCACGGGTCTGCACACCAACGGCTACACCCTGGCGCGGAAGATCGTGTTCGATTCGATGAAGCTGAAGATCGACGATCCGTTTCCCGAGACCGGCCAGTCGGTGGGACAGGTCCTCCTCGCGGTCCACCGGAGCTACGCCACCGCTGTCCGGCCGGTGCTCGACGACATCCACGCCCTCGCGCACGTCACGGGGGGCGGCATCGCGGGCAATCTCGTTCGGGTGCTGCCGCCCGGCGTAGAGGCGGCCGTCGACGCGGGGAGCTGGCCTTGGCCATCGCTCTTCCGCGTCCTCATGCGCGCCGGTCACGTCCGGCGCGACGAGATGCGGCGCGTGTTCAATCTCGGCATCGGCATGGTCGCTGTGGTGGCACGCGATAATGTCGAGACGGTCATCCGCGCGGCCGCGCGCGCGCACGTTGCGGCGTGGATCATCGGCGAAATCCGGCCGGCGCGTGGCTCCGCTGCGACGGTTCGGTTTGAAGAAAGATAGAGATAGAGAGCTCGACGCGATGCGCCGCGCCCTCGAGCTCGCCTGGCGCGGCTGGGGGCGCGTTTCGCCGAATCCCATCGTCGGTGCCGTCGTGTTGCGCGGCCAGGACATCGTCGCCGAAGGGTGGCATGCCGAATTCGGCGGCCCCCATGCGGAGCTGAACGCGCTGGTTGCCGCAGGCGACCAGGCACGGGGCGCTACGCTGGTCGTGACCCTCGAGCCCTGCGCGCACCATGGCAAGACGCCGCCGTGCACCGACGCCATCCGGGCCGCGGGCGTGCGACGGGTCGTCGCGGCGGTCCGCGATCCCGATCCCGAGGCGCGCGGGGGCGCGGACGTTCTGAAACGCGCCGGGATCGAAGTCCAGATCGGATTGCTCGCCGAAGCCGCCGCCGCTCAAAACGCGCCTTTCCTTTTCACCAGGCAGCAGACAGACCGCCCCTTCGTCGCGCTCAAGCTCGCCACGTCCATCGATGGCCGCATTGCGGATGCCGGCGGCCGCTCGCAATGGATCTCCGGTCCGGAGGCGCGCGATCATGTCCATTGGTTGCGCGCCGGCTTCGACGCGATCGCGGTCGGCGGCACCACCGCCCTCACGGACAACCCGCAGTTGACGGCCCGCGGCGACCTGACGCCCCGGAAGCCGCCGGTGCGCATCGTGTTCGACAGGCGCGCCATGCTGAACCTCGGCGTTTCGCTCGTCCAGACGGCGCGGGAAGTGCCGACGTGGGTCGTCGCGTCGCCCGAGGCGCCGATGGCCAATGTGTCGGTGCTCGAAGGCAACGGCGTGCGCGTCTTCCGCCCCGAAGCGCTCGCCCAAGCCTTTGCCCAACTGCGGCTCGCCGGGATCCAGTCGTTGTTATGTGAGGGCGGGGGCGCGCTTGGTACCAAACTGTTGACCGAAGGGCTGGTCGATCGCCTGTACTGGGTGCAGTCGCCCGTCTGGCTCGGAGAGGGCGCGGTGCCCGCTTTCCAAGGCGTTCCGGCATTTCCGCTCGCCGACGCGCCACGCTGGGTGGTCGTGGAGCGCCGCCCCCTGGGCTCTGATACATTATTGGTCTTGGATCGACGGCTATGTTTACCGGAATCGTAGATGCGCTCGGCAGGATTGACGCGGTGCACGTGAACAACGGCGTGGAACTGCGTGTGAAGGCGTCGTATAAAGGCGTGAAGAAGGGCGAGAGTATCGCGCTCAATGGCGCCTGCCTCACCGTCGAAAAGGTTCTCAAAGGCGCCTTTACGGTGCACGCCGTGCAGACGACGCTCGGCCGAACGTTGATCGGCGAGTGGAAAAAGGGGCGGAGCGTCAACCTGGAACGGGCGCTCAGGGCAGGCGACCGCTTCGGTGGGCATTTCGTGCAGGGCCACGTCGATGGCGTGGGTACCGTCGAAGGGGTCGCAGAAGTCGAGGACGCGATGCTCGTGGATATTCGCGTGCCGCCCGACGTCGAAGAAACGACGGTTCTCCATGGGGCCATCACGGTGGACGGCGTAAGCCTGACGGTGAACGCGCTGGCAGAAGACAGGATCGTACAGGTGTCGCTCGTGCCGTTCACACGCGCGCACACGACGTTGGGGCGGCTCAGCAGCGGTGACCGGGTGCACGTCGAGGCCGACGTGCTGGGAAAATATGTGAGGCAGCTATGCCGTTCACAGCGGTAGAACAAGCGATCGCGGATATCCGCGCCGGCAAGCTCGTCATCGTGGCCGATGACGAGCGGCGCGAAAACGAGGGAGATCTCGTCGGCGCGGCCGAAACGGTCACGGCCGACATGATCAACTTCATGGCGACGTACGCCCGCGGGCTGATCTGCATGCCGCTGACCCCGGAGCGCTGCCAGGCGCTCGGTCTGCCGCAGATGACCGAGCATAACAACGAGTCGCACGAGACTGCCTTCACCATCAGCATCGACGCCGCCGCGCGGTTCGGGGTGAGTACGGGCATCTCGGCGGCGGACCGCGCCGCCACGATTCGCGTCGCGATCGATCCATCCACAGTGCCCAGCGACCTGCGCCGGCCCGGACACGTCTTCCCATTGCGGGCGCGTCCCGGTGGCGTGTTGCAGCGCGTCGGCCAGACCGAAGCCAGCATCGATCTGGCACGACTGGCCGGCCTGTATCCAGCCGGCGTGATCTGCGAGATCCTGAATCCCGACGGAACGATGGCTCGGCGCCCCGACCTCGAACGGTTCGCCAAAGAGCACGGCCTCACCTTCATCACCGTGGCGCAGCTGGTCGCCTACCGGCTGAAGCATGAGCGACTGGTGCATCGGGTCGCCGAAGCCCGACTCCCGACGCCGTTCGGCGAGTTCCGCATCATCGGCTATCGCAACGATGTCGATGCCGCCGAGCATGTCGCCCTCGTCTACGGCGATGCCGCCGGGAAGAAAGACGTCCTCGTACGGATGCACTCCAAGTGCCTCACCGGCGACGTGTTCGGTTCAGCACGCTGCGATTGCGGCTGGCAGTTGCACAGCGCCATGCGCATGATCGGCGAAGCCGGAGCGGGCGTCGTCGTGTATCTCGATCAGGAAGGCCGCGGCATCGGTCTGCTGAACAAGCTGAAGGCGTACGAGCTCCAGGATCAGGGTCACGATACCGTCGAGGCCAACGAGAAGCTGGGCTTTAAGCCCGACCTCCGGAACTACGGGATCGGCGCGCAGATTCTGCTCGACCTCGGTCTCTCATCGATTCGCGTCCTGACGAACAACCCGATGAAGCTGGTCGGCCTCGAGGGCTATGGGCTGGAGATCGTCGAGCGGCTGCCCATCGTGCCGGCGCCGTCGGACGAGAATCGGGCCTATCTCGACGTCAAGCGGGACAAGCTGGGTCACTTCCTCACCCACTGATCGTGCCGCACAAGGCTCCTCCTCCCTCCGCAGCGCGCAGCTCCAACCGCCAGCGGCGCGTGGCGATCATTGTCAGCCGATTTCACGAGCACATCACCGCAAAGCTGCTCGAGGGCGCGCGCGAGGCGTTGCGGCGCGGCGGCATCGCGGACTCGAACGTCGACGTCACGTGGGCTCCGGGCGCCTTCGAGCTTCCCGTCCTCGCGGAGGCGGCTGCCGCGAGCGAACGCTTCGACGCCATCGTGGCGCTTGGGTGCGTGATCCGCGGCGAGACGCCGCATTTCGAGTATGTCGCGGGCGAGGCGGCGCGCGGCCTCGGGAACGTCGCGCGTGCGCACCGCATCGCGGTAGGGTTTGGGGTGTTGACGACGGAGACCGAGGCTCAGGCGCTGGCGCGCGTCAGTAAAGGTGCCGAGGCCGTGCAGGCGGCCCTCGAGACCGCCGCTGCGCTCGAGAGGCTCGGTGCAGCGCCCCGAGACTAAGGCGCGCGCGCGCGCCCTCCAGCTGCTGTATGCATGGGAGCTTTCCGCCAGACCGACGATAGAAACCGTCGTCGCCCGCGTGGCGGTCATTTACGGCGGCGCGCCACGCGGCTACGACCGCGGTGCGGATCTCGCCGCGAAGGCGATTGCCGGCCTGCCCGAGTTCGACCGCCGCATCGCGGACGCCGCCGAGCATTGGCGGCTCGAGCGCGTCGGCGTGGTTGAGCGCAACATCCTGCGCCTGGCGCTCGCCGAGCTCGATGAGGCGTCCACGCCGCCGCGTGTGGTGATCGATGAAGCAGTCAAGCTCGCCCACTGGTTCGCCGGCCCCCGTGCGCCGGGGTTCATCAACGGCGTCCTCGATGCCATCGCCCACGAGACCGGCGCATTGTGAAGATTCTGCTCGTGAACTGGAACGACCGGGAGAATCCACAGGCCGGCGGCGCCGAAATCCATCTCCACGAGCTGTTCGGCCGGATCGCCTCGTCGGGGATGGGGGGGGGCCATGATGTCCATCTGATCGCGAGCGGTTGGCCGGGTTGCGCGCCGCGCGCGGTTGTGGACGGTATGCAGGTCACGCGCATCGGAGGCCGCCATAGTTTCGCGCTGCGTGGCCGGGGAGCGGTGCGGCGCGCGCTGCGTGCCCAGCCTTTCGACGTCGTGATCGAGGATATCAACAAGCTTCCGCTGTTTTTGCCCATGCTCACGTCGCTGCCCTTCGTCGCGATCGTGCCACACCTGTTCGGGACGACCGCATTCGCGGAAGCCAGTCCGCCCATGGCAACGGTGGTGTGGGCCGCCGAGCTGCCGATCCCCTGGATATACCGCCGTGCGGCATTCCATGCGATTTCCGAGAGTACGAGGGATGACCTCGTCCGGCGTGGTGTTTCGAAAGAACGGATCGTCGTCATCCATCCCGGCGTGGATTCCCAAGCGTATCGCCCCGACCCGGCAACGCCGCGCGCCGCGCACCCCACGTTCTTGTATCTGGGCCGATTGAAGCGTTATAAAGGAGTAGAGTTCGCCCTGCGGGCCCTTGCCATCGCGCGAGCCGCACGCCCCGACATGACGCTGGACATCTGCGGGCAGGGCGACGACCGGCCGCGCCTCGAGCGGCTGGCCGGTGCACTGGGACTGCGGGACGCCGTGCGATTCCTCGGGTACGTACCGGAAGAGGAAAAGAAACGGTTGTTGCGCCGCGCCTGGGCCGTCGTCTTTCCGAGCCCGAAAGAAGGGTGGGGGATCACGAACGTCGAGGCCGCTGCCTCCGGAACGCCGGCGCTGGCGTCCGACAGCGCCGGATTGCGCGAGTCGGTCCAGCACCAGATAACGGGATACCTGGTGCCCCACGGTGATGCACAGGGGCTGGCGGACCGGATGCTCGCGTTGGCCGCCGATCCGGCGGCCGTGGAGCGCCTGGGGCGCGCGGCTCGCACGTTTGCGGAAGGGCTGTCGTGGCACGCCGCGGCGCGCGCGACGGTGGCCCATATCGAACACACTATCGCTGCACGGGAAAGGGAGCGTTGACGCATGCGCATCACGATCACCGTCCGTCATACGGACGTCGACGACGATCTTCGCGCGCACACCCGCGAGCTGGTCGAAAAGGTGGTAAAACTCGTGCGGCGCCCGCATCACGCGCAGGTGATTTTCACCGAGGATCATGGCGAGGCGGGTGTCGAGATCGAGATCCATGCGCCGCGGGGCCGCGTCCACGTCGCCAAGTCTCAAGGCCCTGATCAGCGCTCCGCGCTCGACGCGGCGATCGCGCGCGTGAAGCGCCAGCTGCTCGATGGGAAGGAGACGCCGCGCGCCCGCCGCACGACGCGGCGTTCCAGAGTGCCAGGGCCGCGGTGACCACGCCTCCCGCGACGTCGCCGCGGCTCAAAGTCGGCGACCTGCTCGCCCGCAAGGGCGATCCGCTGCAGCTCGAGGTGCTGACGGCCGAAGTGGGGCTCGCGCGCGAGATCCGGTCCCCGGAAGCCTCGAGTCCCGGACTCGTGCTCGCCGGCTACACGGCTCGGTTCGTGGGCACCGATCGCATTCACATTCTCGGCGAAACCGAAATCACGTACCTCGCTTCGCTCGACGCCAAGGCGCGGCGCAAGTCGATCGAAACGTTCTTGTCCTACGACCTGCCGTGCATCGTCATCACGAAGGGCCAGGAGGCACCGGAAGAATTGCTGGTGCTGGCGCGCGAGAGGGGCATCGCGGTCATTCGCACCCGCCTCAAGACGGCGGAATTTTACCGGGGGCTCAAGCCGTTTCTCGACGACGCCTTCGCCCCCCGCACGACCGTCCACGGCTCGCTCGCCGACGTCTTTGGCGTGGGTCTCTTGTTCCGGGGACGTTCCGGGATCGGGAAGAGCGAATGCGTGCTCGACCTGGTCGAGCGCGGGCATCGCCTGGTGGCGGACGACGTCGTCCACGTCACGCGCCGCGGGAACGACGTGCTGATCGGCCGGGGACACGAGATTTCCCGGCACTTCATGGAGATCCGCGGCGTCGGCTTGATCGACATCAACGCGTTGTTCGGGATTCGCTCCGTCCGGCAACAGAAGCGCATCGAGGTGGTGGTGCAGCTCGAGGATTGGGACAATACGCGGGAATACGACCGGACCGGTCTCGACCAGCAGCGCACCGAGCTCCTCGACGTCGAGCTGCCGCTCGTGACGGTGCCGCTGAATCCCGGCAAGAACCTCACCGTGATTTGCGAAGTCGTCGCAATGACTCACCTGCTGCGCTACAGCGGCGTGGACTCCGCGAACGCGTTCAACGAGCGTCTCATTCGTCGCATGCGGGAGAAGGGCGGCGTGCAGCAGTACCTGGAGGAGGATTATGAGTGACCTCCGCGGCATCATCGTGACGCACGCCGCGGTCGCGCAGGCACTGGTGGCGGCGGTGGGTGCGATCACCGGCGTTCAAGATGCGCTCACCGGCGTATCGAACGAGGGGTGCGGCACGGCGGAGTTGGGCGAGCGCCTGCGCACAGCCATCGGCGAAGGACCCGCCGTGCTCTTCGTCGATCTGCCCGGAGGCTCCTGCTTTACCAGCTCGGTCCGCTATGCGAGGCAGCATGCCGAAATCGCCGTCGTCACCGGTGTGAATCTCGCCATGCTGGTCGATTTCGTCTTTCACCGGGACATCTCACCCGCGGAGGCCGCCCGTCGTGCCGTCGACGCCGGCGCGAAGGCGATTCGCGTGAGCGCATGAGTCTCGCGCTGTATCGCATCGATGACCGGCTGATCCACGGCCAGGTGGTCGTGGGGTGGGGCCAGCCGCTCCACGTCTCATTCATCGTGCTCGTTGATGACGAGGTGAGCAGCAGCGATTGGGAGCAGGATCTCTACCGCATGGGCGTACCGCCCCAGATCGAAGTGATCTTCGCGTCGGTGGATCAGGCGGCGCAGCTGTTTTCGACTTGGGAAGCGGATGAGCGCGTCGGGATTCTGCTCGTGGGCGATATCGATACGGCGGTCGCGCTTGCCGCTCGGGTGCCGCAGGTGCGCCGGTTCAATGTGGGCGGCGTCCATCACCGCACCGGTCGGAAGGAACGGCTGCGTTTCGTGTATCTGACCGACGATGAAGCGTTTAAGCTGCGCGAGTTGGCGGCGCGCGGCGTCGACGTCACCGCGCAGGACGTGCCGACGGCGCGCGCGGTGCCGATCGGAGAGTTCACATGATCCTCCCCATCGAGGTCCTGATCGCGCTCCTCCTGTGGGGCACGCTGGTGGGCGTCGATCTGGTCAGCCTGCCCCAGATGATGATCGCCCGGCCGCTCGTGGCGGGCACGGTCGCGGGCGCCATCCTCGGCGACATCCCGACGGGCCTCAAGCTCGGTGTCGTCTTCGAGCTGCTGCAGTACGACATCCTGCCCGTCGGCGCGGTGCGTTACCCCGAATACGGGCCTGCAACCGTCGCCGCGGTCGCGACGGCGCACTCGGCGCCCGGGGGTGGCGTGCTCGGCCTGGGTCTCGGGGCTCTCGTGGGACTCGTGACCGGCCTGCTCGGGGGTGTCACGATCAACCTGCTGCGCCGCGTGAACTCGCGGATCGTGCATGCCGCCGCAGCGCAGCTGGAATCGGGAGACCCGCGCGCGCTGGTGCGCATACACGTGGGTGGGTTGCTGCGTGACGCCCTGCGGGCGGCACTGGTGACGATGGTCGGCCTCGTGCTCGCCTGGCTGGCGCGGCCACTCCTTGCCGGTGCGCTCACCGTGCGCGGCGCGCTGCTCCTGGCCGTCGCCGCCGTCGGAACCGCGCTCGCCGCGGGTGCCTCGGGCACGCTGCGGCTCGTGGGACGCGGGCCGAATCTCGCATGGTTCGCCGCCGGTTTGGGCGGCGGCATTCTGGCGACGATATGGGTACGGTAAACGGCGCGCTCGCGCGTGCGTTGCTGCGGCTGTTCGCCGTGCAGGGCTCGTACAACTACGAGCGCATGCTCGGCGTGGGCGTTGGCGTCGCCGAAGAGCCGCTGCTGCGCGATCTGGGCAATGGCCAGTACGGGCCAGCCGTCGCGCGCGGCGCGCATTTCTTCAATGCGCATCCCTATCTCACCGGCCTCGCGGTTGGCGCGGCTGCCCGCGCGGAACACGACGGCGCTTCGCCCGATCAGATCGAGCGGCTGCGGGAAGCGCTGTGTGGCCCGCTCGGCTCGCTCGGCGATCGTTTGGTCTGGGCTGGATGGCTGCCGTTGCTGTCGGGACTGACGATTGCGGCGATCGCGCTTGGCGCCGGATGGTTTGCGGTGGCGGGATTCCTGATCGTCTACAACATCGGTCACGTGGCGCTTCGCTGGTGGGCGCTCTCCGCTGGATGGACCTACGGTGCGCGCGTGAGCGTCGCGCTGCACAGCCCGATGCTGCAGAAAGCGGGGGCGCTGCTCGGTCCGGCCATGGCGTTCGCCGTAGGCTTTGCACTGCCGCTGGCGGCTCGCTTCCTTGCGGTTCCGTTCCCACGCTGGGGCCAGCTGGCCGCGGTGGTGACGGCGGGGCTGGTGTTCCTGGCGTTGCGTTGGCGCAGTGACCGGTTGAATGGTCTACGTGTGGCGCTGGGGCTGTCGGCCGTGGCGCTCGTCGTCGGGTTGATATGGCAGTAGTCGAGCGCGACGCCCAGATCGTGAACCCGCTCGGGATGCACGTCCGGCCGGGGGCGGAGTTCGTCAAAGTGGCGAACAAGTTCAAGTCGACCGTCGAAGTGCACAAAGACGGCGCCGTCGTGAACGGCAAGAGCATCCTCGGCATGATGACGCTGGCTGCGGAATGCGGCTCGTCCATTCGAATCAAGACCGATGGCGCGGACGCGGAGGAAGCGATGGCCGCGTTGCTCGAGCTGGTGGCTGCCGGATTTCATGAGATGCACCTGAAGGCTCCCGCCAAGGACGACGAATGAGCGCGTCCGACCGTCTCTTGAAGGGCATTGGGGTCTCGCCGGGCATCGCCATGGGGCCCACGGTGACGGTGCGGTGGGCCCTCCCCGAGGTCCCCCATCGCGTCGTCGCCCGCACGCAGGTGGAGAAGGAGATACGACGCCTGCGTGCGGCGATCAAAGACGTCAAGCGACAGCTCGCCGAGTTCCGCGCCCGGGCGGTGGATCGCGCCGGCGTCGACGAGGCGCGCATCTTCGACGCGCAGGCCCTGATGCTCGATGACAAGGACTTCATCGGCGGGATCGAGGAGCTGATCCGGGAAAACCACCTCACGGCAGAGAAGGCGTTCGAGTTCAAGACACTCGAGGTCCGTGATCTGTGGACGGCGGCGGGCAATCCGCTGCTCAAGGAGCGGCTCGCCGACGTAACCGGTGTGGCCATCCGCGCCATCCAGCATCTGATGCACAAGGGAAGCGGCGCCGATGTGTGGGAAAGTCTCTCCGAGCCGTCGATTCTCGTGGCTCGTGAGCTGTCGCCCGGGCTGACGGTCCAGCTCGACCGCGACCAGATCGTCGGGTTGATCAGCGAAGAGGGAACGCGCACGTCCCACGCGGCGATTCTCGCGCATTCCATCGGCATTCCGGCGATCTTCGGCCTGCGCGGTGCCGTGGCGCGCATCAAATCCGGGACCAAGGTCATTCTGGATGGCACGCGCGGCACGGTGCTGGTGGACCCCACCCCCGAGGAGGTGGCGGAGGCCGAGCGCGCCGATAGCCGCAGGCGGGAGCTCGCCGGCCGGCTGGAAGAGGCCGTCGCTCAGCCATCGGTGACCCTGGATGGCGTGCGTTTCACCTTGCGCGGAAATGTCGATCTGCCGGACGAGCTGGAGGCCGCGAAGGCGCATGGCGCGGAAGGCGTGGGCCTCTTGCGGACCGAGTTTCTCATCACTGGGCACAGTGAGCTGCCGGATGAAGAAACGCAGACCAACTACTTCCGTCACGTCGGCGAGACGTTTGCCGGATATCCGGTCGTCGTGCGGACCTACGACCTCGGCGGCGACAAGTTCCCCGCACCCTTCCGCACGCCGGTTGAGCCCAATCCGTTCCTCGGCTGGCGGGCGATTCGGGTCTGTCTCGACGAGCCGGAGATGTTTCGCACACAGATCCGTGCCGTGTTACGCGCCGCGGTGACGGCGAATCTGCACCTCATGATTCCGCTCGTGACTCGCCTCGACGAGGTCGAGCGCACCCGCGAATTGATGCACGAGGAAGCGGCCCGCCTGGAGAAAGACGGCGTGGCCGCGGCCAAGAGCGTGCCGCTGGGCGTCATGGTCGAGACACCCGCCGCGGCCGTGCTGGCGGATCGGCTGGTCGAAATCAGCGACTTCCTCAGCGTGGGGACCAACGATCTCACGCAGTACACGCTGGTCGTCGATCGGGCGAACGCGCGCCTGGCGGATCGTTTCACGCCGCACGATCCGAGCGTCCTGCGCCTGCTCAAACTCGTTGCTGAAGCGGCGCGCGCCGCGAACAAGCCCGCCAGCGTGTGTGGCGAGATGGCCTCAGAGCCGCTCTCGGCATTCCTCTTGCTGGGGTTGGGGTACGACACGCTGTCCGTCGCGCCGCCGGCGCTGCCGCTCATTAAATGGCTCATCCGGCAGGTGACCACGGCGCAGGCGCGAGCGGCTGCCGAGGCGGCGCTCGCGGCTCGCTCGGCAGAGCTCGCGCTCGACATCTTGCGATTCGCACTCGCGGAAGCTGTCGATCCGACACTGCTCGATCCGGACGCGCGGTTGCCCGCCGGACGGCGCTCCGGTAGCTTGAAACTCTAGGGAACTCAAAACATGCCAACTCATCGTCACGTCTTCACTTCCGAGTCGGTCACGGAAGGCCATCCGGACAAAATCGCGGACCAGATCTCGGACGCGGTGCTCGACGCGATTCTGCTCGAGGATCCCAGGGCGCGGGTCGCCTGCGAGACGCTGGTCACGACCGGGATGGCGGTCATCGCGGGCGAGATCAGCACGTCGACCTATGTCCATATTCCGGACATCGTGCGGGGCACGATCACGTCCATCGGCTATACGGACGCGAACTTCGGCTTCGATGCGCAGACGTGCGCGATCCTCACGACGATCGACCGGCAATCCGCCGATATCGCATTGGGCGTGGATAAAGGCGGCGCCGGCGACCAGGGGATGATGTTCGGCTACGCGACCGAGGAGACACCGTCGCTCATGCCGCTCCCGATCGTGATCGCCCATCGCCTGGCGGAGCGATTGGCGAAGGTGCGCAAAACCGGTGAGCTGCCATGGCTGCGTCCCGACGGGAAGACGCAGGTGAGCGTCATCTACGAAGGGTCCAAGCCGGTGGGTATCGACAAGATCGTCGTGTCGGCTCAACACTCCGACATGATCGACAATAACGAGCTGCGCGCCGGCATTCTCGGGCATGTCATCAGGCCGGTCGTTCGTGAAGCGGGTTTCGACGTGAGCGACAAGGATGTGCTAGTGAATCCCACCGGCCGCTTCGTGGTTGGCGGACCGCAGGGTGATGCCGGCCTCACGGGCCGCAAGATCATCGTGGACAGCTACGGCGGGATGGCGCGGCATGGTGGTGGTGCGTTCAGCGGCAAGGATCCGTCCAAGGTCGATCGTTCCGCCACCTACGCGATGCGCTGGGTCGCCAAGAACATCGTCGCGGCTGGCCTGGCGAAGCGGTGCGAAGCGCAGGTCGCCTATGCCATCGGCGTCGCGGATCCCGTGTCCATCATGGTCGACACGTTCGGCACCGGCACCGTCCCTCAGGACGCGCTCGAACGCGCCGTCCGCGAAGTCTTCGACCTCACGCCGGGAGGGATCATCCAGGCCCTGAACCTGCGGAATCCGATTTTCCGGGCCACCGCGGCTTATGGTCACTTCGGCCGCGCGCCAGAGCGCCGCAAGGTCGGCGAGCGCGAAGTGGAGCTCTTCACCTGGGAGCACGTTGATCGCGCCGACGAGCTGCAAGTGGCGGCTGAGCGTGCTTCTCGTTCATCTCGGAAAGCCAATGTCTGAGACGGCAACCAGGACCAAAGCGACGAACGACATCAAGGACATTCGGCTCGCCGACGAAGGCCGGCGGCGGACGGAATGGGCCGAACGATCGATGCCGGTGCTCCGGCAGCTCCGGGAACGGTTCGCGCGCGAGCGGCCGCTCGTCGGAAAGCGGCTGGCGGCCTGCCTCCATGTCACCACTGAGACGGCGAACCTCGCCGTCACGCTGCAGGCCGGCGGGGCGGACGTCGCGCTGTGCGCTTCCAATCCGCTGTCCACGCAGGACGACGTGGCGGCGCATCTCGTCAAGGATCACGGCATCAAGGTCTTCGCCATCAAGGGCGAGGATCACGCGACGTATTACGAGCACATTCGCGCCGCGCTCGCCCATCGCCCCGACATCACGATGGACGACGGCGCGGATCTGGTCGGCGCGCTACACATGATCGCGCTGAATCGTCTCGATGACCTGGCGCCGCCGGTGCGCAAATGGGTGGAAACGCTCTCAACCGCGGACCGCAAGGCACTTGTCGCCGGAGTCATCGGTTCGACCGAAGAGACGACGACGGGTGTGATTCGTCTGAAGGCGATGGCGAAAGACGGTGTGCTGCAGTTCCCGGTGATCGCCGTCAACGATTCACAAACCAAGCATCTGTTCGACAACCGCTACGGCACCGGGCAGTCCACGCTCGACGGCATCATCCGCGCGACCAATCTCTTGATTGCCGGCAGCGCGGTCGTCGTGGCGGGGTACGGGTGGTGCGGTCGCGGATTTGCCATGCGGGCGCGTGGGGCCGGGGCGAACGTGCTGGTGACTGAAATCGACCCGATGAAGGCGCTCGAAGCGCAGATGGATGGGTATCGGGTCGTACCGATGGAAGACGCGGCGCCAGTCGGCGATCTGTTCGTCACCCTGACGGGCAATGTCGAGGTCATACGGGTCGAGCACATGCGGGCCATGAAAGACGGCGCGATTCTCGCGAACTCGGGACATTTCAACGTAGAAATCGATCTCGAAGGCCTGAAGAAAGTCGGTGAGGGACCGAAGCCGGTTCGCGAGTTCGTCGAAGAGTGGCGGCTGGCCGGGAAGCGGCTGTTCGTGCTCGCCGATGGCCGGCTCATCAACCTGGCGGCAGCCGAAGGGCATCCCGCGAGCGTGATGGACATGTCATTCGCCAATCAGGCGCTCGCCGCCGAGTACGTCGTCAACAACGCTAAGAAACTGTCGAAGGACGTGCACCGGATTCCGGTCGAGCTCGATCAGGAGATCGCGCGTCTGAAGTTGCAAGCGATGGGCGTGGCGATCGACACTCTCACTCCGGCACAGCGGAAGTATCTTGCCTCCTGGGATATGGGGACCTGATGGCCAGCCCGGGGGGGGCCATGCTGCAGGTTCGAGTAGCTCACCTCGGGCTGGATCGCACGACGAACACGCCGGTCGTGATCCTGCAGGAAAACGATGGTCAGCGCGTGCTGCCGATCTGGATCGGACCGGCGGAAGCCAGCGCCATCGCGATGGAGCTGGCCGGCGTCAAGTTCTCACGCCCGCTGACGCACGACCTGCTCAAACAGGTGATCCTCGGCCTCGGCGCCGAGCTGCGCAAAGTGATCATCACGCAGGTGAAGGACAACACGTACTTCGCCGAGCTGCACATCTATCGCGGCGACACGGTCATCCAGATCGACGCCCGACCCTCGGATTCGATCGCGTTGGCGCTGCGGCTCAAGGCGCCGATCATGACGAGCGAGACACTGCTCGAGCTAACCTCCATCGATACGAGCGACGGCTCGATCCAGCCGGGCACCGGCGGTAGCCCGCTCGATGCCGATACGCTGAAGTCATACCTCCAGAACCTCGATCCTGAAGATTTCGGGAAGTTCACGCCGTAGCTGCCTGATCCTGGCGCTCGGTGCCTTCTCGACGCTTGCGGCGCAGCAACCGGTGAGCGTCAGCGGGCGTGTGCTGCGGGGCGGCCGGGACACGGTGCCGCTCTCCAATGCCGTCGTTGTGCTGCACCGCATGGCGAGCGCAAGCGCCGGCCCTATCGACTCCGTGCGCAGCGACGCCCGCGGGCGCTACCGCTTGGCCCTGCGCAATCCCGACAGCACAAGCGGGTACGTGGTCAGCGTGTGGTACGACAGCATCGCGTATTTCTCGCTGCCGTTGAACGTCGTCAGCCGGCCGGCGGTGCACGTCGAGGATATCTTGACGTTTCCGGCGAGCCGCACCGGCCCGCCGCTCCGGCTGGCGCGACGGCTGGCGACGATCAGCACCGCAACCGCCGACGGCTCGCGGGAAGTGTTGGAGATTTTGGAGCTCGAGAATCCGGGGCAGGCGACGCGAACCACCGACGACACGCTGGTACCCACGTGGTCCGGTCGCCTGCCGGGGCGCACGGGGCAGTATCGGGCGGGGCAGGGTGATGTCTCGCCGGAGGCGATGCGCTTCCGCAACGACAGCGTCCTCATCTACGCGCCCATCCCTCCCGGCCTGGCCAAGCAACTCAGTTTTGACTATACGCTCGCGGCCGGCGCGCGCACGTTCGTCATGCCCATCGACCAGCCCACCGTCGAAGTGAACCTGCTGGTCGAGGACACCGTCGCGCTGGTGATCGCGCCCAAGCTCGAGTCGTTCGGTGTCAAGGAGATCGAGGGGCGTCGCTTCGCCGCGTATCGCGCGGGTCCGCTCGCCGCGGGCGAGCGGGTCGAGATTCGGCTCCCGCCGGGCAAATTCCGGGCGCAGGTGTTGCTGCCGTATGTCATCGCGGTCGTCGCGGCCGGTATGCTGGTGGCGCTCGTGTGGGCATTGCGCCGGCGACCCGCGGCATCTAGACTGACTTAGTCGTCATTTTGCGAATGGTGATACGGAAGCCGGTGTAAGTCCGGCGCGGCCCCGCCACTGTAACGGGCAGCTGTGATCGGCTCAATGCCACTGGGATAACCCGGGAAGGCGAGCCGGTTCGCCCGAAGCCAGGAGACGTCTTCATTCGCGCCACCAGTCGGTTCCCTCGCGGGAGGGATGGTGATGCGCAGGCTCTTACTCTCCGTTCTCATTCTTTGTGGCTGTCATTCGACGGCCCGACGGCCTGACGGCCCGCCGGCCCATCGCATCGTTTCATTGCTCCCTTCATTCACCGAGATCCTGTTCGCCATCGGCGCCGGCGATCGCGTCGTAGGCCGCACGCAGTGGTGCGACTATCCGCCCGCAGCCCTCGCCGTGCCGAGTGTCGGCGAGGCGCTGCCTCCGAACGTCGAGGCTGTCGCGGCGCGGCGGCCGGACCTTGTGGTGCTGTACAATGCCGGCCCCAACGTGACGGCGGCAAAACAGCTCGAGCGTCTTGGGATCCCTACGGTGCTGATCGACTTGAACCGCCTGGAAGACCTCGGCCCCGCGACTCGGGCGCTGGGCACACTGACCGGGCGAGAGGTGCAGGCGGAGTCGCTTGCCATCGTGATGGACCGGCTCGCGGCACGGCCGCCACCAGCCCCGACGACCTCTCTCGCGTTTGTCGTGTGGGACAACCCGCCGATCATCATTGGGCACGGCAGTTATCTCGATCAACTGGCGACGCAGGCAGGTGCGCGCAACGTCTTCGGTGATGTCAGCGCGCCGTCCGCGCAGGTCTCGCTCGAGACCATCGTCGCCCGCGATCCGCAATGGATCGCCGTCCTTTCGGATTCCGCGGTCGCGCCTGCCTTCGCGAAGCGCCGAGAGTGGCGCGCCATTCGGGCGGTCCGGGAAGGGCACTTCCTGTTGCTCGAGGGCTCTCTATTCGGGCGTCCCGGACCGCGCTCCTGGGACGCGATCGGACAGTTCCGAGCTTTGCTCGCTCGATGAAATGGACCTTCCTCGTGCTGGTCGCCGTGCTCGCGCTGATCACGAGCGTGGTCCTGGGTCCTGCCGCCGTTCCGCTCGGCGAGCTCCTCCATTCGGATATCGTCTGGAACCTGCGTGCGCCCAGGGCACTGCTCGCGTTCTTGGTTGGCGGATCGCTCGGCGTTGCCGGTGCCGGCCTCCAAGCGCTCGTCCGCAATCCTCTCGCCGATCCGTTCCTGCTTGGCCTCTCCGGTGGCGCGGGGCTCGGCGCCGTACTGGCGATCGCGCTGCACCTGTCGGGCCCCTGGGCGTTGCCCATCGCTGCCTTTATCGGTGCGCTGGCCGCGCTGGGCCTGGTGTATCGGTTGGGACTGATAGGCGGCGCAGCCCTCGACCCGCGCATTCTGCTGCTGGGCGGCGTGGCGATCGGCGCCTTCGCCGCGGCGATCACGACGGCGATCGTTTCCCTCGCCGACGCCGCAGAGCTGCGCAACGCGTTCCTCTGGCTCTGGGGCGGGCTCTCCGGCGCCTCGTGGGATGCCGTGCTCCTGGTCGCGCTGTACGCCCCGATCCCCCTGGCCGTGCTGCTCGCCGCCGCGCGGCCGCTCGACCTACTCGCATTGGGTGAGGAATCGGCGGGCTATCTGGGCGCGGATGTCGAAGCAGTCAAACGCCGCGTTTATCTCGCCGCGTCGCTGCTCACCGCGGCGGCCGTGGCCGTCTCCGGGGTCATCGGGTTCGTGGGACTCGTCGTCCCCCATCTCGCGCGGCTCACGTGGGGCCACCGCCACCGCGCTTTGCTCCCCGCCGCGTTTCTCGGGGGCGGCACGCTCCTGGCGTTTGCCGACACCCTCGCGCGAACGGTCGTCGCGCCCCGCGAGCTGCCCGTGGGCGTCGTGACGGCGCTGATCGGTGTGCCGGTGTTCGCGTTCTTGTTGCGGCGCTGGACGATCGCGTGATGCTTACGCTCAAGGACGTCCGGTATCGCTACCCCGGCGCGACAGACGATGCGCTGGCAAGCGTCTCGTTGTCGGTCGGACTCCGCGAATTCCACGCGGTGCTCGGTCCGAACGGCAGCGGCAAGACGACGCTCGTTCGGATCGCGCTTGGCGCCTTAACGCCTCTCGTGGGACGTGCCGACGTTGATGGTCGTCCTGCGGCTAGCTGGGCGCGACAAGATCTGGCCCGGCTCGTGGGCGTCGTGCCGCAGCGCGAGGACAACCTCTTTCCCCAGCGCGTGCGCGAAACGGTGCTCCTCGGCCGCTACCCGCATTTGTCGCTGTGGGGCCGTGAGCGCCCCGAAGATCACGCCGCCGTGGACCGCGCGCTCGCCGCGTGCGACGTCGAGCACCTCGCTAATCGCTGGGTCTGGACGCTCTCGGGCGGGGAGTATCAGCGCGTGCGCGTGGCGCGTGCGCTCGCGCAGGAGCCCAAGCTGCTCGTGCTGGATGAGCCCGGCATGTCACTCGACTTGAAACACGAAATGGGATTGTTCGAGCTGGTGCGCGGTCTGGTCGCAGATCCAGGACTCGGCGTGTTGATGATCACGCATGACCTGAACCTTGCCGCCCGCTTTGCCGATTCGTTGCTCCTGCTCGAGGGTGGCCGCCCTATCGCCGCCGGTCCGCCGGCGGAGGTCCTGACGCAACAAACCGTCGAGGCGGTGTTCTCCTGGCCGGTCACGATGCAGACGATCGATGGCCGTCCCCAGATGGTCCCACTCCGCAAACCGAAGGAGTCTCGGGCATGAACGCGATGTTCCTCGTCCTCGCGCTCGCCGTGCAGCAACCTCAGGACACCGTCGTCCTCAAGCCGGTGGTCGTGACTGCGACCCGCGTCCCGGTGGCCGCAGACCTCGTCGCCTCCGCCGTGACTGTGCTGCGAGGCGTGGATCTCGTGGCGCAGGGAGTGCGGACGGTCGCCGACGCGCTGGAGACGGTCCCCGGGGTCCACATCGCTGAGACCGGGAGCTTCGGCGGCCAAACGTCGCTGTTCATGCGAGGCGGCGAGAGCGACTACGTAAAGGTGCTCCTGGACGGTGTGCCGCTGAATCAGGCGGGCGGCGGGATCGATCTTGCGCATCTGACTACCGATAACGTGGACCGCATCGAGGTCGTACGCGGCCCGGTCAGCGTGCTGTACGGCTCCGATGCGATGACGGGCGTCGTGCAGATCTTCACGCGCACCGGTGCAGGTCGGACACGGATCGGCGCGGACCTTCAGGCCGGAACCTACTCGTCGCTGGATGGGGCCCTCGATGTGGCGGGCGGAACGACGAGCATTGGTTACGCGGCGCGCGTCTCCCGATTCTCGTCCGACGGCTTGTATCCCTACAACAATCAGTACCGCAATACCGTGGTGAACGCCCGCACGACGGTCCGACCGGATGCGCGCACGGATGTGAGTCTCACGTATCGCTACGGCGACGACATCTATCATTTCCCGACCGACGGGTCCGGCGCCCCCGTGGACTCGAATCAACGCGCCGCCGAGCGAGGCCCGCTGTTCAGTCTCGCCGCCGAGCGGGTGGTCGGCAGCCACGTGAACGCACGGATCAGCGCAGCCCTCAAAGAGTCGCGGCTGTTTTTTAACGATGAACCCGATTCCCCGGGAGAGGACGGCACGTTCTGGAGCCGTGACTGGATACGGCGCGCGACGACGAGCGGGCTGCTCACCTGGAGCGCCCCCGCAGGTCTCACCCTCACAGGTGGAATCGAGTACGAAGACGAGCGGCAGCGCGGCACCAGCCAGTTCAGCGCCTCATACGGCACTTTCCCCGATTCGATCGGCGTGCAACGTCACAACACCGGGTACTTCACTCAGGCGATGATCTTCCGCGGGCACGCCGCCCTGACGCTGGGCGGGCGGTTGGACGACAACTCGCAGTTCGGCACGCACACCACATATCGGACGGGTTTGGTCTATCGCCTCCCTGCAGCGATGCGCCTGCGCGCCTCGGTGGGAACGGGGTTCAAAGAGCCGACTTTCTTCGAGAACTTCGCGCATGGCTTCGTGACGGGAAACCCGGCGCTCGATCCGGAGCGCTCGCGCAGCTGGGAAGTCGGGATGGAGCGCGGCGGGATTGCGCTGACCTATTTCAATCAGCGATTCCGTGGTCTGATCGAGTACAATCCGGCGCCCCCGGCGGGGCAGCCGAACTACTTCAACGTCGACGGCGCGGTCGCCACCGGCGTGGAGGCCGAGGCCGCGGCCGCGTTTTCCCGCTCCATCACCGGGTCGCTGTGCTACACGTATCTCCACACGCGCGTCGTCGAGTCCGGCGCGCCGAGCGATCCCGACGGGCTGTTCGTGCCCGGCAAGCCGCTCATTCGCCGGCCGGCGCACACGATCACGCCACAGCTCGCCGTGACGTGGGGCGGCGCCCGTATGAGCCTTGGGGCGCTCTGGGTAGGGAAGCGCGACGATCTCGATTTCGGCCGTCCCGCGGGGCAGCGGCGAGTCGCGGTGCAACCCTATACGCGCGTCAATCTCGCCGTCGAATACGGATTGGAACGGGGACGCATCGTGGTGACGGGCCGTGCCGCAAACCTCTTCAACGACCACCGCGAAGACCTGCCCGGGTTCCGCGTCCTCGGCCGGACGATCTTCCTTGGGGTACGAGTGGGGGTTGATTAGCTTCCAGTTCTCGTACTTCCCCGTTGGAGGCTGGGTCGATGCGTCGTCTCGTTGTCGTTGCGTGGTTCGCGCTGGTTGCAGGCCCCCTGTTCTCGCAAGCTCCCCGGATCACCCCGGCCGGGGATCCGTCGGTCCGGAACGACACGATCTACAAGCTGGCCGTGAATCCCGCCGATTATCCCGATGACGACTACGTCTACCTGCTCGATGACGGTGTCGTGCGGTTCGAGCCGGACGGCCGCAGCAGCCGCACCTACCGGCAAGTCGTCCAGATTCTGAACCAGGACGGCGCGGAGGCGTGGGGGGAACAGAGCTTTTCCTACTCGGGCGGCTCCGAGAAGCTAACGATCAACTGGATCCGGGTCGTCAAACCCAGCGGCGAAGTCGTCAGCGCGAAGCCCGCCCACGAGCAGGAGTCACTCGCGCCGGTCGCCTTGGACGCGCCCGTGTACTCCGATGAGAAAGTGCATCGCGTGACGCTGAGCGGCGTCGCGCCCGGCACGCTGGTCGACTGGAGTTACACCGTCGAACGCGTGAAACCGCTCGTCCCGGGCGATTACTACAGCGGCTGGCGGGTGACGAATGGCGTCCTGACGCGCCGCTCGCGCCTTATCGTTGACGTGCCAGCCTCCGTCACGCCCCGGATCCAGGAACACAACGTGCATTTCAAGCGGCTGGACGACGAGTCGCGCGGTCGCCGCGTCTACACCTGGGCCACGAAGGAGGTACAGAAGATTCAAGGCGAGCCGTTCGCGGCGTCGCCCAACACGCTCTCGGTGCATATCGACGTGGTCTCACCGATCACATGGGGCGAACTCGCCCGCTGGTATGCCAAGCTTTCGGCGGGCCGTTACACGCTGAACCCGGCCCTCGAAGCCCAACTCGCCGAACATGTGAAGGACGCGCACTCGCTGGAGGATTCGCTGCGGGCCGTACATCGCTGGGTGTCGCAGGATTTTCGGTACGTCTCGCTGTCCCTCGGCATTGGCGGCTATCTGCCGCGGCTGCCCGCCCAGGTGCTCGAAACGCGCTATGGTGACTGCAAGGACAAGGCGACGCTGTTCATCGCGCTGGTGCGAAGACTCGGTCTCACTGCCTATCCGGTGTTGCTGAGCTCCAGCGGCAACGCCGATTCGACGCTGCCGACCGTACAGCAATTCGATCACATGATTGCCGCCGTCGATCGCCCTGGGAAAAGCGGCGGGCGCATTTATCTGGACCTCACGTCGGAGCTGACTCCCTACGGCGAGCTGCCGCCGGCAGAGGAAGGCTCTTTCGTCCTCGTCGTGCACGACGATGGCACGGTCGAGCAAGTCACGCTGCCACTGAGTTCGCCATCCGCGAACCGCTCCGAGACACGCATTGTGGGTGAGCTCAACGCCGACGGACATTTCACGGGCCGCTACACCGAGACCAAGGGTGGCGGTCTGCAGTACGGGCTGCGACGCGCGTACGCGCGTGTGTTCAGCAAGGACGAGCTGAGTCGCCTGACCCAGGCGCTCGCCAACGGCGTGTTCTCGGGGGCCTCGGGCGACAGCCTGAAGCTGTTCGACGGCCGCGACCTGCAGGCGAAACCGCAGGTGACCCTGCTTGTTCATGACGCCCCGGTGCTGTCCAGCACCGGCGGGACACGCATCTTCACGCTGCCCACGGCCCTCCCGAACTTTTCCTCGCTCGGCCTTGCCTCCCAGCTCGAGCGCCGCAAGCCGCGTCGTTTTCCGATCGATATTTCAGAGGTCATCGGACCCATCGAGAGCGAGGCGGAGCTGCGGATGATGCTCCCGCCGGGGTGGAAGGCCGAGCTGCCGCCCAACATCGCGGAATCGAGTCCGTTCGGCAGCTACAAGGCCGAGTACGCCCAGGACGGGCGCGAGCTGCGGGTCACGCGCCGCATGACGGGCCGGCGCGGCACGGCGCCGCCGGACAGTGTTGATGCGCTCATCGCCTGGCTGCGCGCGATCTCCAAGGACGACGTGAAGTTCATCGTCCTGCAACCGGGGAAGTGACGTAGGCGGCGCCGCGCGCATCGTGTCGCTGCTGCCGAGCGCAACCGAAATCGTGTGCGCGCTCGGACTCGAGGACCGGCTCGTCGGGATTTCGCACAGCTGCGACTATCCGCCGAGCGTCACTGAGCTCCCCAGACTGACTCGGCCGCGCCGCAATCTCGACGGTCTCTCGAGCGCTGAGATCGATGCCGCGGTGCGCGCGGCGCTGCGCGAGGATGGCAGTGTCTACGCGATCGATATCAATGCCATCAATGCGCTCGAGCCAGACCTCATTCTCACACAGGGCATCTGTGATGTGTGTGCGGTGCCGGAGACGCAGGTCGTCGAAAGCTTTGTTGCGGGCACACGGATTCTCGCGCTGGATGCGCATGACGTCGCCGCCATCTTCCAGAGTATCCGCAACGTCGGTGGTGCGACCGGCGCCATCGTGCAGGCAGACGCCTTGATTGCCCACATGCGCCAGCGCATTGAGGCAGTTCGCCGGCGTGTCGCCGATCGGCCGCGGCCGCGCGTTCTCGCGCTCGAGTGGCTCGATCCACCCTACGTGCCCGGCCATTGGGTGCCGGAGCTGATAGACATCGCGGGCGGCGAGCTCGTCGCGGGGACGGCTCGGCGGCCCTCCTACCGTGTGGAATGGTCCGACCTCCACGCGCTGGCCCCCCACCCCGACGTGGTGTTGGTCATGCCGTGCGGGTTCGATCTCGTGGAGACGCGGCGCGAGGCTTCGCGCTACGCGACGCGGCTGCAGGGCCTCGCGGGGGCCGTGCATTGCCTCGACGCGTCCGCGTACTTCAGCCGATCGGGTCCGCGCATCGTGGACGGACTGGATATGCTCGCGTCGGCTATATTTTCCTCGTGAGTCTCGTTTCGACACCGGCTGTCGTTCTCCGAACCTACCGCTACAGCGAGACCTCCAAGATCGTGCGCCTGGCCACGCGCGACTACGGCGTGCAGAGCGCGATCGCCAAGGGCGTGCTGCGGCCCCGGAGCCCGTTCGGGGCGGCGCTCGAGACGTTGAGCGAAGGTGTGGCGCAGCTCTATCACAAAGAGACGCGCGAGCTCCAGACACTCGCCGCGTTCGACGTCATCCAGCTCCGGCGCGGCCTGGCGGATGACGTGGGCCGGTTTGCCGGCGCGGCGGCGCTGTCCGAAGTGATGCTGAAGATGGCCCCGCCCGCACCCTTGCCGGCCGCCTACGAGGCGTTCATCCGGGGACTGGATGCGCTGGTCCGAGCCGAAGCGGGACAGACCGATGCGGCAGCGGTGCGTTGGCTGTGGCTGCTCGTTGGGGTCCTCGGCTTCGCGCCGCAGCTCGACGCCTGTGTCCGAGACGGCACCGCCGTATCGGGGACCGTCGCATTCAGCGTTGCCGAAGGTGGCGTGCTCTGCGCGAAATGCGCGGCGTCGCCCCCGCAGACGCCGGCCAAGCTGCCGCCGCAAGCCTATCGCGATCTCGTCGCCTTGAATGATGAACAGGCGCCACTGCCCGCGCTCGATGCCCCGCATGCCGCGGCCCATCGGCGGCTCATCGCCCGCTTCGTCCGGCACCATCTCGACGAGACGCGGCGCAATGGCAGTGAACCGAAGTCGAGCGCCATAGACATCTGGGAGCGTCGCGCGTGGGTCCCCCCCCCGCCCCCCCCGCCTCCCGCTTCGTAGTCGGCACGGCCGGCCACATCGACCACGGTAAGACGGCGCTCGTGAAGGCCCTCACCGGAGTCGACACGGACCGTTGGGAAGAGGAGAAGCGCCGCGGGATCACGATCGATCTCGGATTCGCCCCGTTGCCACTACCGGGCGGCATTCACGCCAGCGTCGTCGATGTGCCCGGTCACGAAGGATTCGTCAAGAACATGCTCGCCGGGGCGACCGGCATCGATGTCGCGCTGCTCGTCATCGCCGCCGATGAAGGCATCATGCCGCAGACGGAGGAGCATCTCGCCATCGTCGAGCTGCTCGGCGTGCGCCGCGGCATTCCGGTCCTCACCAAGCGCGATCTCGTGGATGACGAGTGGCTGGGACTGGTGCGCAACGAAGTCGCTGAGCGCCTCTCCCGCAGCAAGGTGCGGTGGCACGCGCCGATCCCCGTTAGCGCTCTCAACGGCGAGGGGTTGGAGGATCTGAAACAAGCGTTGGTGGAAGTTGTGGAGGACCTGCGTGAACGGCCTGCGGGCGACCTGTTTCGCTTGCCAATCGACCGCGTCTTCGCACTCGCCGGAGCGGGGACGGTTGTGACGGGCTCGACGTGGAGCGGGACTGTTTCGGCGGGCGGCAACGTTCGACTCCTCCCCTTGGACCGGGAAGCTCGCGTGCGGTCGATCCAAGTACACGGTCAGGACGCGGGGCAGGCGGGCCCGGGCCGCCGCACCGCCCTGGCGCTGGTTGGGGTCGCCAAAGAGGAGATCGAGCGCGGGCACGTCGCCGTGACCGGCTCAGGTTGGACAGCGACGAGCACGCTCGATGTGGCGCTCGAGCTGCTTCCCGCAGCCCGCAAGCCGCTGGCCGCACGAACCCGCATTCGTGTGCATCTCGGCACGGCCGAGGTGCTGGGGCGCGTGGCGCAGGTGCGGGCGATCGCCCCCGGCGCGTCCGATTTGGCGCGGCTGCTGCTCGAGCGGCCGCTCGTGGCGCGCGGCGGCGACCGCTTCGTCATTCGGAGCTTCTCGCCGGTCACGACCATAGGGGGGGGCGAAGTGCTCGACCCCTTTCCGCCCAAGCGCCCCCGCATATCCGAGCGCGGCCTGTCGGTTGGCCAAGCCCCCGCCGAACGGCTCGCGCGCTTCGTGGATGAAGCCGGTGTTGCCGGCTTGCGTGCTGGCGACATCACTGTGCGCCTCGGCATTCTCCCGGCGGACGTCCCTGCCACGATCGCGGCGACCGGCAAGGCCGTCCTGTCCGTAAGCGAGTTTCTGGTCGCGCGTCGCGCGCTTACGGCGGAGGTGGAGCGGCTCACCAGTGTGGTGGCCGCGCATCACCAGCAACACCCCCTCGACCCTGGCCTGTCGCTGCAGGCGTTACGAGCGGGCGTCAACGCTCCGCCGACTGTGCTCGACCTTCTGGTCGAGCACGGCGTGAAGAAGCAGGCGTGGGAGGTGGTAGAGGGCGGCGCCGCCGTCCGAAAGCCTGGATGGAGTGCGGCGCTCAAGGCGCGAGCGAACGATGCCGGCGGCAGACTGGCGCAGCGCTTGGCCGAAGCCCGGTGGCAGTTGCCCACGGTCTCAGAATTGCAGCGTGAGTTCTCGGATCCATCCGTCCCGGCCCTCCTCGCGCATCTGGCGCGCGAAGGTTCACTTGAGCGCGTAGATCAGGAGCGCTATGCCCCAAAGGAGGCGTTGGACGAATTCCGACGCGCGGTCGAGGAGACGCTACGCGAGCTGGGCGCCGCCACGCCTGCACAGTTTCGGGATAGGCTCGGTCTGACGCGCAAGTACTTGATACCGCTGCTCGAGTGGGCCGACCGGCGGGGCATCACCAGCCGTAAGGGAGATACTAGGGTTCTCCGTGCTTGACAGCGGCTGAGCGCTTCCTAGTTTTTTCAGTGCAGGATCAAACCTTTGCGCCCTGTACCAACAAGGAGAGCGGTCTAAACGCATCTTTACGTTTGCAGAGGAGTCGGTGAGATGAAGCTGTACGCCTGGGCATTGCTGGCGGGGGGGCTCGGGGGGGGGCTGCTAGCGGGAGGAGTTGACGGCGTCTTGGGGCAAGCAACGCCCCCACCGCTGGTGGAGCTCAAGCAGAACTATCCGAACCCGTTCAATCCGGCGACCACGATCCCGTTCACGTTGAACGGTGATCTGTTTGCCAATGGTCATCGGCCGAAGGTATCGCTCAAGATTTACAACGTGCTGGCGCAGCTGGTCGCGGTGCCAATCCTTCAGGGCACGGGCGAAGCGCTGGCGGATCTTGAGCTGACGTGCGCAACGGCAGGATCCGCTCCGTGTGCGTTCAGCGCGTACTGGGACGGCAACGTACTGAACACGGCTACGCCGGCCGCGTCCGGCGTCTACATCTATCAGCTGGTTGTAGACGGGCGGAGGTTTACGAAGAAGATGATTGTCATGAAGTAAGAGGTGCGGCCGGTGGCTTCATCACCGGCCGCGCTGTCATTTCGGCACCTTCCCTCGGCACGCCCGTTGCTTTAGGGTCAGGCATGATCCAACCAGATAGACTCACCGTAAAAGCCGCCGAGGCTTTGCAGCAGGCTGCGTCTCTGGCGCGGTCTAGAGGCAACCCCGTCGTCAACGACGCGCACCTGTTCTACGCCCTCCTGCAGCAGGAGGAGGGAATAGTCGTCCCGCTGCTCCAAAAGGCCGGGCTCAACGTCACGCAGCTTCAGGCCGAGACCGAGCGCGAAATTGCGCGCTTTCCCAAACAGTCCGGCGGCGTCGAGCCGACGCTCTCACGCGAATTGTCGCGGGTCCTCGATCGGGCCGACGAAGATGCGAAAGCCCTTGGCGATGCCTACGTCTCGACCGAGCACATCCTGCTCGCTTTGGCGCAAGAGAAAGGGACCACCGCCCGCGAGCTGCTCTCGGCGAGTGGCGTGAGTCGCGAAGACCTGCTGGCGGCACTCGAGGGCGTGCGTGGCGCGCATCGCGTCACCGACCAGGAACCTGAGAGCAAGTATCAAGCGCTGCAGCGCTTCACGCGCGATCTCACGGACGTCGCGCGCAAAGGCAAGCTCGATCCGGTCATCGGCCGCGACGAAGAAATCCGCCGCGTAATGCAGGTGCTGTCTCGCCGCACGAAGAACAATCCTGTGTTGATCGGTGAGCCCGGCGTCGGCAAGACCGCAATAGTCGAAGGGCTGGCGCAACGCATCGTCAACGGGGACGTGCCTGATTCCCTCAAGAACAAGCATCTGATCGCGCTGGATATCGGCGCGCTGGTCGCCGGCACCAAATACCGCGGCGAATTCGAGGAGCGGCTGAAATCCGTTCTCAAGGAGATCACGACGACCGAAGGCCGCTACATCGTGTTCATCGACGAGCTGCACACGCTGGTCGGCGCGGGTGGCGCCGAGGGCGCGGTGGACGCGTCCAACATGCTCAAGCCGGCGCTCGCGCGCGGCGAGTTGCACGTCGTCGGCGCGACGACGCTCGATGAGTATCGCAAGCATATCGAGAAGGACGCGGCGCTGGAGCGGCGTTTCCAGCCGGTGTACGTGGGCGAGCCGTCGGTGGAGGACACGATCGCGATCCTGCGTGGTCTGAAAGAGAAGTACGAAGTGCACCACGGTATCCGAATCACCGACAACGCGCTCGTGTCGGCCGCGACGCTGTCGCATCGCTACATCACCGACCGCTTCCTGCCCGACAAGGCGATCGACCTGATCGACGAGGCGGCCGCACGGCTGCGCATTGCGATCGACTCGCTGCCGCAGGAGATCGACGAGGTCGAGCGCAAGATCACGCAGCTCGAGATCGAGCAGGCCGCGCTCGCGAAGGAGAAAGACAAGACGTCCAAGGAGCGCAAGGCCAAGATCGAACATGAAATCGCGGAGCTGCGCGAGAAGTCGAATGCCATGAAGGCGCAGTGGACCGCGGAGAAGGACGCGATTCAGAAGATCCAGGCGAAGAAGGCGGAGCTCGAGAAGCTGCGGATGGAGGCGGAACAGGCGACGCGCCGCGGCGACCTCCAGAAGGCGGCCGAGATCAGCTACGGACGCGTGCCGGCGGCCGAAAAGGAGATTCAAGCGCTCGAGAAGCGGCTCGCCGAGATCCAGAAGAAGGAGCAGTACCTGAAGGAGGAAGTCGACGCCGAGGACATCGCCGAGATCGTGTCGAAGTGGACCGGCATTCCGGTCACCAGGATGATGGAATCAGAGAAGGAGCGGCTGCTCAAGCTCGAGGAGGAGCTGGGACGGCGCGTGATCGGGCAGCGCGAAGCGCTGGCCGCGGTCGCGAACGCCGTGCGGCGCGCGCGCGCCGGGCTGCAGGATCCCAATCGTCCGACCGGCTCGTTCATCTTCCTTGGGCCCACCGGCGTCGGCAAGACGGAGACGGCGCGCGCGCTCGCCGAGTTCTTGTTCGACGACGAGCGGGCGCTCGTGCGCCTCGACATGTCGGAGTATATGGAGAAGCACGCGGTCGCGCGCATGATCGGGGCACCACCGGGATATGTCGGTTACGAGGAAGGCGGCCAGCTGACGGAGGCGATTCGTCGGCGTCCGTACTCCGTCGTTCTATTCGATGAGATCGAGAAGGCGCATCCGGACATCTTCAACGTACTGCTGCAGATCCTCGATGACGGCCGGCTGACGGATTCGCAGGGCCGCACGGTCGACTTCCGCAACACCGTGCTGATCATGACCTCGAACATCGGCTCGCAGTACCTGATCGAAGCCGGTACGGGCGGCGTCGCGTGGGAGCAGGCGGAGACGAAAGTGATGGAGCTGCTGCGGCAGGCGTTCAAACCGGAATTCCTGAATCGCGTGGACGACATCATCATCTTCCGGCCGCTGACGCACGAGGACATCGAACAGATCGTCGACATCCAGATCAAGCGGGTCGAGCGGCTGTTGGCCGACCGCAAGATGACGATCGCAGTCACGCCGGCCGCGAAGAACCTGCTGGTGGCCGAGGGCTACGATCCCGTCTACGGCGCTCGGCCGCTCAAGCGGGCGATCCAGCGGCTGCTCCAGAATCCACTCGCGGTGGCGGTGCTCGAGGGGCAGTACGCGGAAGGCGACCGCATCAGTGCCGATCGGGCGAAGGACGGCAATTCGCTGGTGTTTGAAAAGGTACGGGAGCCCGTGCGTGCTTAAAGGCATGGCCGCCGCGCTTGAGCAGGCGCGGCGTGCCGCTGCCCAAGACGAAGTGCCGATCGGTGCCGTTGTCATGCGCGGCGACGAGATCGTCGCCGAGGCGCACAACGAAACCGTCGCGCGCAAAAATCCCACCTATCATGCGGAGTTTCTGGCCATCGTGCGGGCGCTCGAGGCGTTAGAGACGGATCGGCTCACCGACTGTACGCTCTACGTCACGATCGAGCCGTGCGCGCAGTGCGCCGGCGCTATCGTGCTGGCGAAGGTCGCGAAAGTCGTGTTTGGCGCGTACGATGAGAAAGCGGGGATGTGCGGGTCGGTGGGAGACATCGTGCGGCATCCCCGATTGAACCACCGCGTGGATGTCCAAAGTGGGGTCGAAGCTGAAGCCTGCACGGAGTTGATTAGAGATTTTTTTGCAGCAAAACGCCCAGCGCCTCAGCCGCCTCGCTGATTTGTGCATCCGTGAGGTATGGCGCCGGACCCAGCCGTAACAGCTCTCCCCGATAGTCGGTCCAGATGTTCTTCTTGCGTAACGCTTTTTGAATCTTCGCAGCCCGCGGCGCCGGGATCGCTAGGAATCCACCAATTGCATCGTTCCTCGAGCCACCAGACAGAATCTCGATTTGATGCTGGTTGAGCTCGCGCAGCTTCGGCGGCGTGAGCTTCTGGTCTTCGAAGAACTTGAAGACTGACGCCGCTCGATAGTGGCTCGTAAAGTCGTAGGTCGCACCCGCAAATCGCGCCGGCCCTGGACCATACGCGACACGACCGCCTGCCCGTGAGCGGCTGAGATCTGTGAATTCGCTGAACCAGCCGGTTACGACCGGCCGCAGATCGGAGTCCTGGGGAAACCGCAGAAACGCATTGCCGGGGCCGAGCTGGCAGTACTTGTATCCACCTCCGACGACGTACGCACGCTGCAGTCCTTCCGCTATAAGAGAAAACGGCACGACGTTGAGCGCGTGATACGCGTCCACCACCAGTTCCGCGCCCACGCGCTCGCAGGCCTCCTGGACTACGCGGAGATTTGGGATGATGTGGGCATTCGTGTAAAGCACCGCGGACACGAGAACGGCTGCGGTGCGATCGTCCACCGAAATCGCCAGCCGCTCGGCCAGCGTCGCCGAAGGCATTGCCGGCACCTTGATGACCTCGATGCCTTCTTCCGCCAAGCGATCAAGCTGGCGACGGATAGTGTGAAACTCAGCGTCTGTCGTCACCAGCTGGGGGCGCTTGCGGAGGGGCAGCGCCGACAGGAACCGCACGACGAGCTCATGGGTGTTTTGCGCCAGCGCGATGCGCTCGGGCGTATCGTCCAGGAGCCGTGCGAACCCGCGCCGCACCTCATCGGCCTTTGCAAACGCGAGATCCCACACGTCGTCGACATGCTCGGCAGTATCGAGCCACGCCTGCGCCTGCGCTTCGAACCCTACGTCCGGCCACGCCTGATGTGAGTGACCTGTGAGAAGGATGCGCTCTGTGACGCGAAACCGGCGATAATGCTTGGCGAGCTCTTCCGGTGTGATCACAGCTCGGAGCGAATCGCCCACAGATCGGGAAAGGCTGGTTGATTCAACGTCGTGAGCAGATACTCGGCCCCCGCCGAACCCCCCGTGCCCGGCTTCGTCCCGATCGTCCGCTGCACCATCTTCACATGCCGATACCGCCACTCCATGAACCCCTCATCCAAATCCACCAGCCGCTCGGCGATCTGGGCAACCGTCGGGTTCTTCTTGTAGACCTCGACGAGAATCCGCTGTATTTCTGGTGACGGCTCGTACATCTGGCTGAAATCCCGCTGGAGCAACGCCTTCGGTACGGGATACTTGTTGGCCGCGAGATACTGAAGGAAAGCATCCCACAACGTCGGCTGGCTGAATCGACGCTCGACGCGTTTCCGGTTCTCGCTGCCCTCCGGATAGCGCTCGAACGAAGGCCGTCCCTTCTTGCCCAGCATGAATTCGATCTCGCGAAACTGATGCGACTGAAAGCCGCTCCCCGACTCCAACCGGTCCCGGAACGCCAAAAAGTTGAGCGGCGTGATCGTCTCGAGTACGTCAATCTGTGCAACTAATGTCTTGAGGATGGTGAGGATTCGTTTCAGAGTCGCTGCTGCGAGCGGGGTGTCGTTTGCGCGCAGGAGCTTCTGCAAATAGTCGAGCTCGTGCAGCACTTCTTTGAACCACAGCTCGTAGACCTGGTGGATGATCACAAAGAGTGTCTCGTCGTGCTCCAGCTCGCCTGGTCGGGGCTGCTGGAGCGACAAAAGCTCGTCGAGCTTCAAGTAACTCGAGTACGTGACGGTCATGGGCGTGGCTTGTAGCGGTTGAGCGTGGCGTACGGATCGGGCCAGGGCAGCGGATAGCCTTGCTCGTACGCCGCGTGCCGAGTCCAGTAAGGATCCCACAGATGCGCGCGTGCCAGCACGCACAGATCGGCGCGGCCGGCCGCGAGAATCGTGTTCACATCCTGGTACGACGAGATGTTGCCGACCGCCATCGTCGCAATGCCGACTTCGTGGCGAATGCGGTCGGCGAACGGGGTCTGAAATTGCCGGCCGTACTGCGGCTTTGCATCGGCGACGGTTTGGCCCGCCGAGACGTCCGTGATGTCGCAGTCGTGCGCCTTCAGCATGCGGGCGACTTCGACCGAATCGGCGGGCTGCATTCCACCCGGCACCCAGTCGACCGCGGAGATGCGCACCGACATCGGCTTATGGGAGGGCCAGGCGCCGCGCGCCGCGTCGAACACCTCGAGCGGAAACCGCATCCGATTTTCGAGCGAGCCGCCATACTCGTCCGTCCGCTTGTTCGTGAGTGGCGAGATGAAGCTCGCCAGCAAATAGCCGTGCGCGAAATGGAGCTCGAGCAGATCGAACCCCGCCTCGTGCGACATCTGCGCCGCCCGCACGAAGTGTTCCTTCACCTCGTCCATGTCGGCGCGCGTCATCTCTTTGGGCACCTGACTGTAGGGGAAGTAGGGCAGGGGCGACGCCGAGATGATGGGCCAGTTTCCGTCGGGCAACGGCTCGTCCATCCCCTCCCACATGCGCTGGGTGGACGCCTTGCGTCCGGCGTGACCGAGCTGCATCGCGATCTTCGCATTGCTGTTCACGTGCACAAAGTCCACGATCCGCTTCCAGGCTGCGACATGCTCGGGCTTGTACATGCCGGTGCAGCCCGGCGAAATCCGACCCTCTCGGGATACGTCCGTCATCTCGCTGAACACGAGCCCCGCACCGCCGATCGCTCGGCTTCCGAGATGCACCAGATGCCACTGGTTCGGCGTCCCGTCCTCTGCGACGTATTGGCACATCGGCGAAACCACGACGCGGTTACCGAGGAGCAGGTCGCGGAGCTTGAAGGGCGTGAACATGGGCGGGGGGGCGTGGGGCGTGGGGCGTGGTACCTGGGATTGCTTCTCTGCTTGATCGGCGTACCACTGGTCGATCTCCTCGACGAATTTCGGATCGCGCACCTTGAGATTGTCGTGGGTGATGCGGAGGCTACGCGTGAGCAGATTGAACGCGAACTGCGGCGGCTCGAGGCTCATGTAGCGCTCGGTGTCTTCGAACCACTGCAGGCTCACTTGCGCGGCGCGCTGTAGACTCTCGACGGCCGGCCGGCGCTCGGTCTCGTATTCAGAGAGTGCGGTGCCCACGTCGGGGTGGCGTTGCAGCGCGCCGGCGAGCGCGATCGCATCTTCGATCGCGAGCTTGGTCCCCGATCCCACCGAGAAATGGGCCGTGTGCGCGGCGTCGCCGAGCAGGACGACATTGCCATGCGACCAGACGGCGTTCTTCACGGTGACGAACCGACGCCACAGCGAGCGGTTCTGCTGCAGGCGATGACCCTCGAGCTCTTCTTTGAACAGGGCCTCGCAGAACGCGACGGTCTCGTCTTCAGTGGCGGTGTCGAGCCCCGTGTTGCGCCAAACCGCGTCGGTCGTCTCGACAATGAATGTCGAATGTCCCTGCTCGTACTGATATGCGTGCACACGCCACAGGCCGTGCTTGTCACGCTTGAAGTAGAACGTGAAGGCGGGGAAGGGGCGGGTGGTACCGAGCCAGACGAACCGGTTGGGCCGCTCGTCAAACGACGGCTGAAAATGCTCACGGAACCGTCCCCGCACGGTGCTGTTGAACCCGTCGGCACCGATGACGAGATCCGCGTCGGCATAGACCGCCGGATCCGTGACTTCGGTCCCGACTTCGATGCACACACCGAGCTCCTCACACCGCTCGCCTAACACTCCCAGCAGCGCGCGCCGCGATAGCCCGCTGAATCCGTGGCCGCTCGACGTGATCACGTGGCCGCGGTAATGGATGTCAATGTTGTCCCAGTGCGCGAAGTGACTCGCCATCGCATCGTAAGTCTCGGGATCGGCAGCGGCCAGATTGTTCTGCGTCGCGTCGGAGAAGACGACGCCGAACCCATACGTGTCGTCCAGACGATTGCGCTCGAGAATCGTAATCTCGTGCTTCGGATAGGCCTTCTTCATCAGAATGCCGAAGTACAGCGCCGCCGGCCCGCCGCCGATCGTGACGATTCTCATTTGATGAGCTGGCCCGCGATGATGAGGTGCTGGATTTCCGTCGTCCCCTCGTAGATGCGCAAGGCGCGCACGGAGCGGTAGAGCCGATCGACGGGATGGTCGGCCAGCACCCCGCGACCGCCCAGGATCTGGACCGCGTCATCGACGATCCGCTGGGCGGCTTCGGTCGCGAACGCCTTCGCCATCGCGGCCTCGAGCGTGACGCGCGGCGCGCCGCGATCCTTTTCCCACGCCGCCCGATAGACGAGCAGCCGCGCCGCCGTCAGGTCGGTGGCCATCCGGGCCAGTTTCTCCTGAATCAGCTGGAAATCGGCGATCGGCTTGCCGAACTGTCGCCGCGATTTCGCATGGGCGAGTGCTTCGGCCAGCGCGCGCGTCGCCATGCCGCACGCCGCCGCGCCGACGGTCGCGCGCACCCGGTCCAGCGTGGCCAGACCCAGCTTGAACCCTTCGCCCGGAGGATCGAGCCGGCACGCGCTCGGCACCGACGCCTGCTGAAACGCAATCTCCCCCAGCGGGTGCGGCGCAGACAGGAGCAGCGGCCGCACGAATCGTAGCCCCGGGGTATCGGCCGTGACGACGAAACACCCGATGCCCTTGTCCTTCTTGGCGCGGTCGGTGGTCGCGAAGACCGTATAAAAGTCGGCGATGCCGGCATTGGAGATGAAGGTCTTCGTGCCTGAGAGCAAATAGCCGTCGCCGTTTGGTTCCGCGGTCGCGCCGAGCGAGGCGACATCGGAGCCGGCATCGGGCTCGGTCATCGCGAACGACGCCATCGCGTGACCCTGAATCGCCGGGTCGAGCCAGCGCTGGCGCATGGCATCGTTGGCGGAGAGCAGCATCGGGACGACGCCAAGCGCCTGCAACGCGAACACGGCGTCGGCGAGCGGTGACGCCGCGGCGAGCGCCTCGCGCACAATACAACAGGCGCGCCAATCCTGATCGCGAATCGGCTTGAGCCAGCCGGCGGCGCCCAGTTTCCCGAGGAGCTCGCGGGCCTGCTGGCGCGCAGTCGCATCATCCTTCGGCTCGGCGAGCGGCGCGAGCTGGCGCATGGCGAACTCGCTCACACGGGCGGCCAGGGTCAGGTGCCGCTCGTCGAGGAATGCGCGGACCGGCGCCGTGTCGACCATCAGATGAACTTGGGATCGCGCTTGGCGCGGAACGCATCGTGCGCTTCGCGGAAGTTCGGTCCCTGCATGAGCTGCGCCTGCACCTCCGCCTCATACGCCAGCGCGGCGTCCAGGTCGAGTGCGGCTTCCGCTTCGAGCGCCTGCTTCGTCACGCCCAGTGCGGCCGACGGTCCGCGCGCCAGCCGCTCGGCGACACCGCGCGCCTCCGGCAGGACCTGCGCCTGCGGCACGACTCGGTTGTAGAGCCCGATCTCGTACGCCCGTTTCGCGTCCATGAAGTCGCCACTGAGCAGCAGCTCCGCCGCGTGGCCGTAGCCGATGAGGCGCGGCAGGAGCCAGGCCGCACCCATGTCGGCGCCCGAGAGTCCGACTCTGGTAAAGAGAAAAGCAATCTTCGCCGACTCGGCGGCCACGCGAATGTCGCAGGCAGCGGCGATGACCGCTCCCGCGCCGGCCACGGTGCCGTTGAGCGCGCCGACGATCGGCCGGCGGCAGCGCCGCATGGCGAGGATGAGGTCGCAGGTGATGCGGGTGAAGTGCTTCAACGCCTCGAGGTCACGCCCGAGCAACGCCCCGATGATGTCCTCGACGTCGCCACCCGAACAGAATGCGCGACCGGCCCCAGTAATGATGATGGCGCGGACGCCGGGCTCCGTGTCGAGGCCCTGGAAAGCGTCGCGCAGCTCCTTGTACACGGCGAACGTGAGTGCATTGAGCCGCTCAGGGCGGTTGAGCGTGATCGTGGCGACCTGAGTCTTCTGGTCGAGCTCGTAGAGGAACGACTCCGCGAAGACGCTCATAGTATGGCGACCGCTTCGATCTCGACGAGCGCCTTGGAGTCCATCAGCGATTTCACTTCGACGACGGCCATCGCCGGATAATGACGGCCCATATGTTTGCGGTGAACCTCGCCCAGCGGGCTCAAGTTGGCGAGATACGCCGCGCGGTCCGTGATGTAGCAGATCATGCGCCCGACGTTTTCCGGCGTGCCGCCGGCCGACCGCACGACCTCCATCACACGCCCCAGCGCGCCGTCCCATTGCGCGACGAAATCACCGACGGGAACGATCTGGCCGGCGACGAACAAAATGCGCCCGCCCTTCTCCGCCAGCATCCCGTGATTCCAGCCACTCGGCCGCGCGCCGAATATTTTGGGGTTGATGATCTCGTACACCATTGCTCTCCCTATCCTGCGATCGTAACGGCCGTGCCGTTGGGTCGCTGGCCATGCGGGTCGGCGAGCGCCAGGACGGCTTCGGCGACTTCTTCCGGCGTGATCAGCCGCCGCTGTGACGCCGACGCCAGCAACGCGGACAGTGCGGCAGCGGGATCCTTGCCCGTCTTCGTGACGACACGCTCGACTGATTCCTGAGTCATCTCGGTATCTACAAAGCCGGGACAGACCGCATTGCACGTCACGCCGGTGCCTTCGACCTCGGCGGCGACACTTTGTGTCAGGCCGATCACGGCATGCTTGGCCGCGGCGTACGCGGCGATATAGCGCCCACCTGTCAGTCCCGCGACCGACGCGACATTGACGATCGAGCCTCGTCCGCGCTCGAGCATGCCGCCGAGGAACGCGCGCGTACACAGAAACGTACCTGTCGCGTTCACTGCCAGCACGCGGTTCCAGTCCTCGAGCGAGGTCTTCGCCACCGGTGCGCTATGCGCAACCCCGGCGTTGTTGACCAGGATGTCGACGCTTCCGGCACTTCGCGTGGCAGCCTTGACGAGATCCGCGACACTGGCCACGTCGGTGACGTCGCATGGCACCGCCCACGCCTTGCCGCCACGGCCGCGGATTTCAGTTGCAACCTGCTCGATGCGATCGGTGCGGCGCGCCGCGACGACGACCGCGGCGCCCTCGGCGGCCAGCGCGTTCGCGACGGCGGCGCCGATGCCCTGGCCGCCCCCGGTGACCAACGCGACCGCGCCGTCAAATCTCCGCAAGCACGGCCTCCTCGAGGATCGCACCCAACGCGTCAACGAGACGCGAGCCCTCGCCGGCGGTGGCGGCGGCGGGGTCGCCAAAGTAAGCGCGTGGACCACCGGCTTCCTCGAACGTTCGTTTGCCCGCACGGATCGCGTCGGAGAGCGAGGGCGGGTTGGGCGGCAAAGTGCCCCGGACCGCCTCGCGGACGGCCGCGGGACGCTCGCTGAGGACGATCGAGCTCTCGAACTGGCCCGCGTGACACGCGCCGCTTTTGAATTCCTCTCCGAGCCTCAAGGCCCACGGCTTCTGCGTCAGGTCGGGGAAGACGACCGGCAGCAGCCGATCGGCGCGAGCGAGCTTCACGGCTTCGTTCAGCGCCGTGAGATGCTCCGGGTCGAGATGGGCATTGGCGATCGCCAGCAGTCGAAACCCTTGCTGCGACAGGCTGCGCGCCAGATCCACGATGACGGCGGTGACTGTGATTCCGGAAATGGACAACGTGCCGTGAAACGCGGCGCCGAAGCTGGCCGCGGTATAGGCGAGCGCGGGCAGAATCACGCTGTCATTCCCCCGTGCCGCGAGCCGCATGGCTCCCGCTCGGGCCATGGCACTGGCGATCAGGACGTCGGTCTCGAGCGGGAGATGCGGCCCGTGCGCTTCGATGGCTCCGATGGGCAGTATCGCTAGGGTGCGCGCGCGGCCCAAGTCCCGGACTTCCTCCCAGGTGAGTTGCGCCAGCTCATGAACCGGCATCATCATCCTTTCGCATGCTACGCGAGATCCCTGAGCGTCTGAACATCGCCGATTGGCTGTTGGACGCGCGCGTCCGGGAGGGGAGGGGAGACCGGCCGGCGCTGCTGACAGACCAGGGCACACTCACCTACCGTGAGGTGCAGACGCTCGCGAACCGATTCGGTCATCTGCTCCAGAGCGCCGGCGTAGAGCCGGAACAACGCGTGATCATCGCGCTCCCCGATGGGCCGGAGTTCGTCGCCGCGCTGTTCGGCACACTCAAAGTTGGCGCGGTGGTGGTGATGGTCAACCCACAGCTGGCCGTAGATGCGATCGAGTACTTCTACACATACACGAGAGCCACGGTCGCACTCGTGCACCGCCACACCGCACCGGTATTTCAGGCGGCGCGCAGTGCCGCCGGAAGCTATCTCAAGCAGATCATTGTGGTGGGGGAGCCGGGAACGGCGCGTGCCATCGACGGCGCGTCACCCGACCAGGACACGTTCCCGAGTCACCGCGACGACGCCGCGATCTGGTTGTTCTCCGGCGGCACGACCGGCAAGCCGAAGGCGGTGGTACAAAGTCACCGCTCTTTCGCCAATACGACCCTGTGTTACGGTCAAGGCGTGCTCGGTCTTACGGAGCGTGACATCACGCTTGCGGTACCGAAGCTGTTCTTTGGGTACGCGACCGGCTCGAACCTGTTCTTTCCGTTTTCGGTCGGTGCGGCGGTCGCCCTGTTTCCCGAGAAGAGCACCGCGGAAACGCTGTTCGCCAAGATCCGCAGATTCGGCCCGACGGTCCTCGTGAACGTGCCGACGATGGTGAACCAGATGGTCGCTCATCCCGACGCCAAGCAGCAGGATCTGTCGTCGCTCCGGCTCGCGACCTCCGCCGGCGAAGCGCTGCCCGTCGAGCTGTATGAGCGCTGGAAGAAGACGTTCGGGGTGGAGCTACTCGACGGACTCGGCACGGCGGAGATGTGGCACATCTTCATTTCGAACCAGCCCGGCGCGGTCAAGCCTGGCACGATCGGGACCGTCGTACCGGGCTTCGACGTCAGAGTGCGCGACGACCTGGGGCACGACTTGCCGGATGGTGAAGTCGGCATGCTGTGGGTGCGCGGCGGATCGCGGGCGATCGGCTACTGGCAGCAGATGGAGAAGACGCAGGCTGCATTCCGCGGCGAGTGGTACGTCTCGGGCGATCTCATCCGCCGCGATGCCGAGGGCTACTTCACCTACTGCGGTCGCGCCGACGACTTGTTGAAGGTCGGGGGCAAATGGCTCGCGCCACAGGAGGTGGAAGGTTGTTTGCTCCAGCACCCGCTCGTCAAAGAAGTCGCCGTCGTGGGTGTGGAAGATGCGAGTGGGTTGACGAAGCCGCATGCGTTTGTCGTTGCGACGGAAGAACGGCCAGGCCTTGCCGAGGAGCTTCAGGCATTCGCCCGCGAGCGACTGGAGCCGTACAAGGCGCCGCGCACGGTCAGATTCCTCGATGCTCTCCCCCGAACCCACTTGGGCAAGGTGGACCGTGGCAAGCTCCGGCTTCAATGAGGCGTTTGGACCGATTACTTTGGTGTGCCTGGATAGGTGGCCGAGCGGCTGAAGGCACACGCCTGGAGAGCGTGTAAACGGGTAACCGTTTCGTGGGTTCGAATCCCACCCTATCCGCTTGGACAGGTGGGTGAGTGGTTGAAACCGCCGGTCTCGAAAACCGGTATGCCCGCAAGGGCATCGAGGGTTCGAATCCCTCCCTGTCCGTCCCCATGGGAATCTGGAACAGCACGCTGGTGTACGTCGGCGCGCGCACGCTGCTCGCGGGAGCGATGATCGCGCTGCTCCTCCGGCGTCAGGTCGGTCCATGGTACGCCGGCGGGCAGGTGGTTTCCGATCTCTCCTGTGCGGCGTTTCTGCTGGCGTACGTCAATCCGGACATTCGCGACGACGTCGGCGTTCTCGTCATACCACTCCTGCTGTACGTGCTGTACTGGGAAGCGACGCGATTTCTCGACAACCGGCGCGCGGCCGCCGCGCGCGACGATGAGGAAAGCACGCTCGATACGGTCCTGCGCGTGTACGGTTCGATGTGGGCATTCGGGTTCGTGATGCCTGCCGTGCTGGCCGGTGGTTTTCTGATGTTCGACCTGCTGGCGCCCGGACAATGGCCGTTCCCGAATCCGCGGCCCGGCCTGGTCTGTGACCCGTCGCAGCTCGAGCCGGGAGCAGCCCTGACGATGCGCATGAGCGTCCCCCATGGCGCGGAGCTGAGCGTGTTCACGCCGACCGGCCGCTCGCTTGTCGTCGTCCCGTTCGTGCAATTGGGGACGCAGCCCCGCGGTTCCGGGTTCGACTATACTGCTCGGCTGACGCTCGCGACGGATACGGTGACGGGACTTGCCGCGCCGGGCTCGCGTCCGGAACGCGTCTTCGCCGATTCCGGCGTCTACATGCTGAGAGTCAGCTCGGAAGCGGAGTTCAATGCCTCGCAGGTTTGCCGCGTACGCTACAATTCGGGGAAATCATGAACGCGCTCTTCAGCCTGCTTACGCCGCTCTGCCTGCTGCAATCGGTCGAGTATCGCTCTCCCGGGGGCGTCGAATACCGTGCGCAGCGCGATACCGGTGCCATTGCGCGCGCCGAGAGCGCGCTGGCCGCCGATCCGCGCAATATCGATCGGATCATCGCGTTGGGCGTCGCGCAATCCGGCGTGCGCCAATATCGCGAAGCGATCGAGACCTTCTCGCGCGGCCTCAAGATCGCGCCGAACAATGCGTTGCTGTATCGCTGGCGGGGGCATCGCTATCTCTCGACCCGCCAGTTCGATCGTGCGATGGACGACCTGACGCGCGGCGCGCGGCTCGACAGCACCATCTACGGCATCTGGTATCACCTCGGCATCGTGCGCTTCGTGCGGCGCGATTTCGCCGGCGCGGTCGACGCCTTCACGCGCGCCCTACCAATGGCGCCTGATTCCGGCGAGCGGTCCGGCTCCACCGATTGGCTCTGGATGTCGCTGTCGCGTGCCGGTCGCACGGCGGAGGCGAGAGGCTTGCTGGATCGTCATCCGGACGTACCGCCCGCGGGCAACGCATACACGCAGCGGCTTCGGCTCTACCGTGGCGAGGTCTCGCCCGATTCGGTGTTTGCGCCCGCCGATACCAGCGACATCCAGGTTGCAACGCTGAGCTATGGGATCGGCAATTGGTATCTGGTGCGCGGCGATACGGCGCAAGCGCGCAAGTGGTTCGAGCGATCGATCGCCTCCGGCGGATGGCCGGCGTTCGGGTTCATCATGTCGGAAGTGGAGTTGCGCAGACGATGACACGCACCGAATTCCGGCGCATGGCGCTGCGCTTGGTACAGTTGACTCCGGAGCAACAGGAGTTGTTCGTGCGCGCCGAGCCGAACACGTTCCAACCGGTGCCGGGAGGGTGGGGACGAAAAGGCAGCACACACGTCCTGCTCAAGACGGCCAAGAAAGCAGCGGTGCGTGAGGCGTTGAAGATCGCTTACACGAACCGTGCGCCCGGGAGATCCACATGAAGCGCGTTAGTTTGTTCGCGTTGCTCATGACACAGCCGCTGCAGCTCTGCGCGCAGACCCCGCGGGCGCTTTCCCCAAACGATCAGCGCGCGCACGACATTTTTGAGCAGCTCATCAACATCAACACCACGGCGTCGAGCGGGAGTACGACGATCGCCGCCAATGCGATGGCCAAGCGCCTGACCGAGGCCGGGTTTCCCGCGGCCGATGTGCAGGTCATGGGTCTCGAAGGCTCGAAGAACTACAATCTCGTCGCACGATTTCGCGGTACGGGTCGGGAGAAGGCGATTCTGTTGCTCGCGCATCTCGACGTCGTCGAGGCGAAGCGCGAGGACTGGTCGCTGGACCCGTTCACATTCGTCGAGCGTGATGGCTACTTCTACGGCCGGGGCACGCAGGATATCAAGGATGGCGGGGCCATCCTGGTCGCGACGTTCGTGCGACTCAAGCAGGAGGGGTATCGGCCAAACCGCGACTTGATCCTCGCCCTGACAACGGGCGAAGAAGGCGGGAGCGACTACAACGGTATCGAGTGGTTGCTGGCGCATCACCGCGAGCTGATCGATGCGGCGTATGTGCTCAACATGGACGCCGGTGATCCAGTGATCATGAACGGGAAGCGCTTGATGCGACCGGTGCAGGCGAGCGAGAAGGTGTACGTGACGTTCAAGCTCGAGGTGCACAATCCCGGCGGGCATAGCTCGTTGCCGACGAAAGACAATGCGATCTACCGCCTGGCGTCCGCTCTTGGCCGGTTGAGCGCGTACGAATTTCCGGCGCAGCTCAACGAGATCACGCGCACCTTTTTCCAGCGGATGGCCGCGCTGCAGCAGGGACAGCTCGCCACCGACATGGCCGGGGTGGCGGGGCCGACACCCGATGCAGCGGCGATCCGCCGGTTGTCGGACGTCAGCCCGCTGTATAACGCGCAACTGCGCACGACGTGCGTCGCGACCGAGCTCTCCGGCGGTCACGCCGAAAACGCGCTGCCGCAGACCGCGACCGCGACGGTGAATTGCCGGATGCTGCCCGGGACCCCGTCGGACGAGGTCCAGGGGATGCTGAGCAGGGTTGTCGCCGACACAGCCGTGAAGGTCAGCGTGGTGACCGCGGCAACTCCGAGTCCACCGTCGTCGCTCACCCCGGCGATCATGGACCCAATCGAGCACGTGACCAAACGCCTCTGGAATATCCCGGTCGTTCCGGTGATGGAAACGGGCGCCACCGATGGGCTGTATCTGCGCAACGCCGGCATTCCCGTCTACGGCGTCTCGGGGGTCTTCATCGACGTCACCGATATTCGCGCCCACGGCCGCGACGAGCGCGTTGGAGTGCAGGATTTCTACGACGGCGCCGAGTACATCTATCAACTCGTGAAGGCGGTCTCATCAGCACAACGGTGAAGAAAGGCGGTCTCGACGGCGTCGTCGCCGCTCAGACGCGTCTCAGTCACGTCGATGGTCAGGCGGGTGAGCTGATCATCGGAGGCTACCAGCTCAAGGAGCTGGCGGGCCGTGTCGCGTTCGAGGAAGCAGCGCACCTTCTGTGGTGCGGCGCGCTGCCGACTCGGGACGAGCTGGCGACGCTGCGGCGCGAGATCGCCGAGCTGCGCGCGCTACCGGACGAGACGATGCGGGTGGTGCGGGCAGCGGCGCAGACGCCGCCCATCGACGCGTTGCGCATGGCCTGCGCGACGATGTCGCTCGACCTCGCGCATCCCGACGACATTTCCCCCTCCGCCGACATGGCAGCGGCCAAGCTGCTCACGGCGCGTTTTCCGACGGTCGTCGCGGCTCACACACGGCTGAGCGCTGGCAAGCAGCCGATCGCGCCGCGCGCCGATCTGCCGCTGTCCGCGAACTTCCTCTATATGGTGCACGGCAAAGAGCCCGACCCGATCGCGGCGCGCGCGATCGACACCTACTGGGTGACGGTCATCGATCACGGGATGAACGCATCGACGTTTGCCGCGCGCGTGATCGCCAGCACGCGCTCCGACATGGTGAGCGCGGTCACCGGCGCCATCGGGGCCTTGAAGGGCCCGCTCCACGGGGGTGCCCCCGGACCGGTGCTCGACATGCTCAAGGACATCGAGTCGGCCGATCGTGCCGAGCAGTGGGTTCGCGCTGAGCTGGCGGCGGGCCGGCGCATCATGGGATTCGGGCATCGCGTGTACAAGGTGCGTGACCCACGCGCGGATGTGTTGAGCAAGGTCGCCAACGAGCTGGGTGCGGCGGCGCTCGAGAACCGCAAGCTGTTCGATCTGGCGCGTGCCGCCGAGCAGACGATTCTCAGAGTGCTCGAGGAGGCGAAGCCGGGGCGCAACCTCCGGACGAATGTCGAGTTCTACACAGCGCTGGTGCTGCAGGCGCTGGGTCTCGAGCCACGCTCGTTCGTGGCGACATTCGCCTGTGGACGCGTGGCAGGGTGGTGCGCGCATGTGATCGAGCAGCATGCGGAAGACCATCTCATCCGTCCGCAGTCGGAGTACATCGGGCCGCGAGACTTGAGAGTGAAGGGAGGCACGTCATGACCGGTCGTCTCGTTGCACTGCTCTTGATTGCTTGCAGCACGCGAGGGCTCGCCCAGGTCGAGGACTCGGTGCGCGCCGTAGAAATGAGCCGGCGGCAGGCACTGCTCGCAGCTGACACGGTGGCCCTCTCGCGCATGCTGGCTCCCGACTTCGTCGAGATCTCTCGCCTGGGCGCGATCCGCACGCGTGCCGACAATATTCGTGACATCGCAAGCGGTGACCTGCATCTCACGGCGATCAACTACGACAGTCTCACCGTAAGGCTCTACGGTGATGTCGCGGTGCTGACGGGCATCGCGAACAATACGGGCACGTTTCACGGCTTTCCGTTCAGCGGGAAGATTCGATACACGCGAGTCTTCGTTCGCCGGGACGGACGCTGGCAGGCCGTGTTGATGCAACAGACGCCGATCCCATAAGACTTGGCGCATCCCGTACTGGTCGCTGCGGAGCTCAAGAATCTCCTCGAGCCGACGCAGCTCGTAGATCTCGACATCACCTGGCTCGCGGCTGATCAGCCTACGCCAAAAGGCGACTGGGTGGCAATCGTCCCGTTGTTGTCGCGTTGGGTCGGCGGTACCGAATTCAAAAACATGCCCAGACTTCGGATCGTCGCGAACTGCGCCGTCGGTTACAACAATGTCGATCTCGTGGCCGCCGAGATGCGTGGGATTCTCGTCACCAACACTCCCGGCGTGCTCACGGAAGCGACCGCCGACCTGACGTGGGCGCTGATCCTCGCCCTGGCCCGTCGGCTCGTCGAAGGCGTCGATCTCGTGCGGAGCGGCCAGTGGACCGGCTGGCACCCCGAACAACTGCTTGGCCTCGAGTTGCGCGGGCGGACCCTCGGGTTGCTCGGCGCCGGGCGGATCGGGCAGGCGGTCGGCCGGCGGGCCCCGCCATTCGGCTTGCGGATCCTCTACACGGCCCGCACGCCGAAGCCGGAGTTCGAGCGCGAGACGGGAGCGCGGCGCGTGGATACCAACCAGCTGCTCGCCGACAGCGACATCCTGAGCATCCACGTGCCGTCGACGCCCGAAACGAAGGGGATGATCAACGGCGAGACGCTCGCACGGATGAAACGCGGTGCCATTCTGATCAACACCTCGCGCGGCGATGTGATTCGCGAGGAGGCGCTCGCCAAGTCGCTCGAGCTGGGCCATCTCGGCGCGGCGGGTCTCGACGTGTATGCCGATGAACCCCACATCCATCGGCGACTGCGGGCGGCGCCACGGACAGTGCTGTTGCCCCACATCGGCAGCGCGACCGAGGCGACGCGGCGCAAGATGGCTGCGATCGCGATTGAAAACGTCCAGTCGGTCCTGAGCGGCAAACCGCCTTTAACCCCGGTATATTCTTAGCTACCTTGAGCACCGAGATCCGCACCCAAATCCTCGACGCCCGCGCGATGTCGCGGGCGTTGCAGCGTATGGCCGTGGAAATCACCGAGCAGGCGCACGGCACGGACGACCTGGTGCTCATCGGCATCCAGCGTCGCGGTGTCGAGCTCGCCGAACGCCTCGCCAAACTCATCGAGAAGGAAGAAGGCGCAGAGGTGCAGCGCGGCGCGCTCGACATCACGCTGTACCGCGACGATCTCGAAACGGTCGGTCCCAAACCCGTAATCGGTGAGACGCACATTCCGGGCGACCTCACCGACAAACACGTGGTCATCGTGGACGACGTGCTGTTCACGGGCCGCACCGCGCGCGCGGCGCTCGACGAGCTGGCCGATTTCGGACGCCCGAAACGCATCTCGCTGTGCGTGCTGGTGGACCGCGGCGGTCGAGAACTTCCGATTCAGGCCGATATCATCGGGAAGTCGGTCAAGACGAGAAGCGGGGATCGCGTCGACGTGCAGGTCGAAGAGCTGGACGGCCGGGACGAGGTGGACTTGATCCAATGACCAGTTCGATTCTCGGCAAGGATCTCACGGGGCTCGAGCACATGACGCCGGAGCAGATCCGGCTCATTCTCGACACTGCCGAGCCATTCAAGGAAGTGTCCGAGCGCCCCATCAAGAAAGTTCCGGCGCTCCGCGGCAAGACGATCGTCAACCTGTTCTTCGAAGCCTCTACCCGCACACGCGTCTCCTTCGAATTCGCCGAGAAGCGGCTGTCGGCCGATACCGTCAACGTGGCGGCGACTGGCTCCTCCGTCTCGAAGGGCGAGACCCTGGTCGATACGGCGCGGAACCTCGAGGCGATGCGCATCGATATGGTCGTGATCCGCCATCCCTCCTCGGGCGCGGCGGAGTTCCTCGGCGATCGCATCGCGTCGAACGTCATCAACGCCGGCGACGGCAAGCACGAGCATCCGACCCAGGCGCTGCTCGATCTGCTGACGATCCGCGACAAGCACGGCAAGATCGCCGGTCTCAAGGTCTGCCTGGTCGGCGATGTGCTGCACTCCCGGGTCGCGCGCTCGAACCTCTGGGGGCTCACGAAGCTCGGCGCCGAAGTCGCCGTCTGCGGCCCCTGGACGCTGATGCCGCGGGGGATCGAAGAGCTGGGCGTGCGCGTGTTCGGGCGCGTCGAAGCGGCAATCGAGTGGGGAGCGGACGTGCTCAACGTCTTGCGCCTGCAGCTCGAGCGCATGGAGACGGGATTCATCCCGAGTCTGCGCGAGTACTATCGCGTCTTCGGTGTGACAGCGGAGCGGCTCGAGCGCTCGCCCAAACCGATCACGATCATGCACCCCGGACCGATGAATCGCGGCGTCGAGATCGACTCACGCGTGGCTGACGGGCCGCACAGCATCATCCTCGATCAAGTCACCAACGGCGTCGCGGTGCGGATGGCGGTGCTGTACCTGCTCGCCGGCGGCCGCGCGGAGCTCGCGGATGCCGCGAAGCGAGGGACGGAGTGAGCCGGCCCATCCTATTGCAGGGCGGTCGCGTCATCGATCCGAGCCGCGACCTGGATGATCCCGCCGATGTGCTCATTCAGGACGGAAAGATCACGGCGGTCGGGCGAAGCCTCACGGCGCCAGATGGTGCCGTCGTCCGCAATGTGAAAGGCAAGGTCGTCGCACCGGGTCTCGTGGACCTCCACGTCCATCTGCGCGAGCCGGGCAATGAAGACGAAGAGACGGTCGCGAGCGGCGCGCGTGCGGCTGCCGCGGGCGGGTTCACCGCAATCTGCGCGATGCCCAACACCGATCCCGTGACCGACAATCAAGCGGCCGTCGGCTTCATCGTGCGGCAGTCCGGTCTTGCCGGCCTCGCGCGCGTGCATCCGATCGGCGCCGTCTCGATCGGCCAGAAAGGCGAACGACTGGCGGAGTTCGGGGAGATGGTGAGTGCCGGCGCCGTCGCGGTCTCCGACGACGGCAAGCCGGTCGTCTCGAGCCATCTCATGCGGACGGCGCTCGAGTACGCCCGCACGTTCAATGTCCCGGTCGCCGATCACTGCGAAGACCCGACGTTGGCGGCCGGCGGTGTCATGCACGAGGGCCTGGTCTCCACGCGCCTCGGTCTCAAGGGGATTCCGTCGGCCGCTGAAGAGATCATGGTGGCGCGCGATGTCGTCCTGGCCGAGCTGACCGGCGGGCACGTGCATCTGTGCCACATGTCCTGCCGCGGCTCGGTGGCAATCATTCGCGAGGCGAAGGAGCGCGGCATCCGCGTGACGGCCGAAGTGACGCCGCATCACTTGACGCTCACGGATTACGCGTGTGAGGAGTACGATACGCATGCCAAGATGAACCCGCCGCTCCGCGAGGCCGCCGACGTCGCCGCCCTCCGCGGCGCGCTCAAGGAGGGCGTGATCGACTGCATCGCCTCCGATCACGCGCCCCACGCGTACGACGAAAAAGAGGCCGCCTTCGACGATGCGCCGTTCGGGGTCGTGGGCCTCGAAACCGCGTTCGGCGTGGCGCATACGGAGCTGGTGGAGAGCGGCCTGTTCACGCTGCCCGAGCTGATTCGCCGCATGAGCACGGATGCGGCGCGCGCCTTTCACTTGCCCGGTGGCACCCTCGCGCCAGGCTCGGTCGCGGACGTTGCTGTCTTCGATACCGCGGCGAAGTGGTCCGTCGACCCGGCCGCATTTCACTCCAAGAGCCGCAACACCCCATTCACCGGTCGCGCACTGACGGGACGCGCGGTCCTCACCATCGTCGCCGGCACGATCGCCCACGACCTGTGAACGCGAGTGCGGTAGCCCGGCGCATGGCGCTGTGCTGCCGGCAGCTCGCAGCGCAGGGACTGATTGCGGGGCGGGACGGGAATCTGTCGGTGCGTCTGGGCGCCGATCGCGTCCTCGTCACGCCGAGCGGATTCATCAAATCGCTGCTCAAGCCGGCCGACATGGTCGAAGTCGATCTCGCCGGGAAGCCGCGCAAGCGCGGCACTCGCAAGCCTACCAGCGAGTTGGACTTACACCTGCGTATCCTGCGCCATCGCCCGGACGTGCATGCCGTGGTGCACGCGCATCCGCCTGTGGCTACAGGATTTGCCGTTGCGGGCGAAGAGATTCCGGGCAATTTGTTGCCGGAGCTTATCTTCGTGGTGGGACCGGTGCCGCTCGTGCCCTTCGGGATGCCAGGTACGCCGGAGCTTGGCGATCGCATGGTCCCATACATCGCAGCCACACGTCACCAGGCGCTGCTGCTGGCGAATCATGGCGCCGTGACGATGGGCAAGACGCTCGACGAGGCCTGGATTCGGATGGAGAGTCTCGAGCACGCGGCGCGCATCATCGCCGCGGCGCGCGCGATCGGAGAGCCGAAACCCCTGACCGCGCTGTCCGTCGAGAGACTCGAAGTACTGCGCGCCCAAGTGCAGCGGGAGAAGGATGCCTAAGGGATCGTCCAAGAGTGCCGCGGCGATTCAGCGGCTGTTGGAAGAGCGCCGCCAGTACGAGGCGTGGCTTGCGCGCATCAAGGCGACGGCCGACGCGGCACCCGAGCACGTCCGTACGCGTGTGAAAGCCGACTACGAGGCGCGACTCAAGGCGGTCACTGAAGAGCTGAGAGCCCACGCCGATGCCGCACGCCAGCTGATCGCCCAGCGGAAGGAAATGCTGCTCGAGCTCCAGAAAAAAGAAAAGGCGGCCGCCGAGCGCCTGGCGGAGACGGAGCTGCGGCATGAGGTCGGCGAATACGACGAAACGCAGTGGGCGCAGGTCCACAAGGACGCGCTCGCGGACCTCGGTGCGGTTCGCGACGAGCTGCTGGATGCCGAGCGCGACATCACCCGGCTCGAGGAGCTCGACGCGCTCGTGAAAGCCAAACCCACCCCCCCCTCCCGGGGCGTGGCAGCGGAGCTCACGCTCACTCCTTCGCCGCCGCCCAAATCCGAGAAGCGCAAGACACCGATGGACGAACTCGCGTTCCTCAAGTCGGTGACGGAAGACGACAAGAACGCGCCGTCGCCGCGACGGGCGAGCGGCGCGCAATATCAGGTCGACGATCCGCAGGATGCCACACCCCACGCCCCGGTCGACGAAGACGCGCCCGTCGAGAAGACGCTCAAGTGCCGCCAATGCGGGACGATGAATCTGGCGACGGAATGGTACTGCGAAAACTGCGGCGCGGAGCTGGCCGCGATGTAGCCTATGCCGAAGCTTTTTCCTTCAGCTTTTTCACGAGCGCCGCGAGGCGGGACTTCTGCCGCGCGGCGTTGTTTTTGTGGATGAGTCCTTTGCGCGCGGCGCGATCGAGGACGCTGGCGGCGAGGGCGTACGCCGCGGCGGCAGCGTCGGCGGTGGCGGCGGCGCGCACGTGCTTCAGCGCGGTGCGCAGCGACGAGCGTTGGGCGCGGTTGCGGATGGTGCGCGTGCGCGCCTGGCGCATCGCTTTCTTCGCGGATTTGATCTTCGGCATGGCGCGGAAAGTAGACGGTAAGTTGCGTCGGGTCAAGACTATACATATCTTTGGCGGTCGCTTACCCGAGCAACGCTATCTCGTTCGAGTTCTTCGTCTGGGCCCCGGTGTTGCTGTTCTCGATGATCGCCCACGAATATGCCCACGCCGAGGCCGCCTACCGGCAGGGTGACTCCACCGCCTACATGCTCGGGCGGCTGACGTTCAATCCGCTCAAGCACATCGATCCGTTTATGACGGTGATCCTGCCGTTAGTGCTGTGGTTCGGATCGCACGGCACCTACACCTTCGGCGGCGCGAAGCCGGTGCCGGTGAACCCCCGCAATTACCGGCAGTACGTCAGGGGGGACGTCATCGTCTCGCTCGCGGGCATTGTCGTCAATCTCGTGTTGTTCCTGATTTTCACGGCGCTGTTTGCGACCGTCGGCACGATCGCCGAAGCGTTACCGGCGCTCGGCCCGACCCTCGAGATTCTCCAGCGCATGATGTACTACGGCATGTGGCTCAATCTCGTGCTCGCGTTTTTCAATCTGATTCCGATCCCGCCGCTTGATGGCAGCCACGTCTTCTATCATCTGTTACCGCCCGGCGCCGGCATGCAGTACCGGCAGCTGCAGCGCTTCGGCTTCCTGCCGATCATGCTCGTCAGCTTCGTGTTGCCGGGGGTGATTCAGTTCTTCCTCTGGCCCGCGGTGAAGCTGATGCGCGTTGCCCTGACCATGGTGATTCCGGTCGCGTTGCCGCACGGGCTGCCCTCATGACGGGTACGCCTATCCTTCGCGATCCCGGCAACAGCGGCTTTATCGTCGAGCTGGAGAAGTTCTCCGGTCCGCTCGACCTGCTGCTGCATCTCATCCGCGAAGACGAAGTCGACATCACCGATCTGCCCATCGCCAAGATCGCCGACCAGTTCCTCTCAGTGATCAACGAGCTCGGACTCAACCAGGCCGCCGATTATCTCGAAATGGCCGCGCGCCTCTTGCGCATCAAGGCGCAGTTGCTGCTGCCGCGCCGGCTCGGCGATGACGAATGGGAAGATCCGCGGGCCGAGCTGGTCCGCCGGCTGCTGGAATACCAGCAGATCCGTGAGCTCGTGGACTGGCTGGGACATGCCGCGGACGTTCGCGCTGAGCGTCTTGGCCGCGGCTATGAGGCACCGCCGCCGGATGCGCCGCCCGCACCGCTCCAGATCGACCTCAACGATCTGCTCGCCGCCGCAGAGCGCGTCATCGCGCTCATCCCAGAACCGATGCTCCACCGCGTCGTGCCGCGCCCGCTCGACGTCGAAGGGGCGACCGCCCGGATCAACGCGCTCCTGGCGGCGCGGGAGCAGTTCGGCTGGTCCGACATCGTGGGCCGGGGCGCCACGATCGTCGACGTACTGTCGGCGTTCATCGCCCTCCTCGAGCTGGCCAAGCGCAGCGCGCTGACGCTCTCGCAACCCGAACCCTTCGGCCCGATAGTCATCACCCGTGCGGCCCAACAGCCCCCTCGCGAAGCTGCTTGAAGCCGCGCTGTTTGCGGCGTCGCGCCCGCTGACGCTCGAAGAGCTCGCGTCGCTCGACCAGGGCGCGGGAGAAATCGCAGTGCGTGCTGCCATCGACGAAATCCGATCGATGTACGGTGAGGAGCACGGCGTCGAGCTCGTCGAGATCGCGGAGGGGTGGCAGTTCCTTACGCGCCGCGAATACGCCGAGACCATCGAGCGTGCGCAGTTTGCGCTGCGGCCGCGCCGTTTGTCACCGGCCGCGCTCGAAACGCTGGCGATCATTGCCTATCGCCAGCCGGTGGGGCGGCTGGAGGTGGACGAGATCCGCGGCGTGGACTCGGGGGCGGTCATCGACAAGCTGCTCGAGCGCGGTCTCATCGAGGTCGTGACGCGCGGCGCAGGTCTGGGCCGCCCGCTGCTGTATGGCACCACGCCCTCATTCCTGGAGATTCTCGGCTTGAAGAACCTGGAGGATTTGCCGCGGCTCGAAGAGCTGACCGTGGCCCTCCGGCGTCCCACCCCCGTCGACGAGCCCGAATGACCCTCATGCGCCTGCAGCGCGCCCTGGCGCGCGCGGGCGTCGCGTCACGCCGCAAGGCGGAAGACTTGATCCGCGCCGGTCGCGTGCGCGTGGACGGTGCACCGGCGACGATCGGGATGAGCGTCGATCCAGGCGCGCAGAAAATCACGGTCGACGGCCGTGCGGTACGGAGCGCGACGCGCACCGCCTGGCTCGCGCTCAATAAGCCGATCGGCTACGTGGTCAGCCGCTCCGACCCTGAGGGGCGCCGCACCGTCTTCGGGTTGCTCCCGAAGATTCCCGGCCTCACGTACGTTGGACGGCTGGACGTGATGACCTCAGGGCTGCTGCTCCTGACGACGGATGGAACCGCGGCGCACCGGCTCATGCATCCACGCTACGAAGTGCCGCGCACGTATTGGCTCGCGGTGCACGGCGCCGCGGGGGGCGGGGGGACGGACGCGATTCGACAGGCGCTGGCGCAACGCATCGTGATCGAAGGGCGCGCGGTGCGTATCCTCACCTCCCGTGTTCGCCCGGCAGGCAAGTCAGTCGAGATCGAGCTGACACTCGCCGAGGGCCGGCAGCGGATTGTGCGCCGCATCGCGGAAGCGTTGGGTCTCAAGGTCGAATGGTTGCATCGTGTGGCCTATGGCCCGGTCCGCCTCGGGAAGCTGGCGGAGGGTCATTGGCGCGAGCTCACCCGGCAAGAGATCGGAGCGATCGAGCGACTGCATGAATCTCGCTGACCGGACGGTAATGTTGCTGGGCGGGAGTGGCCTCGTCGGCTACGCCGTCGCGCGCCGGGTGCTGGCGGCGACACCGCCGCCTCGCCGTCTGCTCGCCACGGACGCTGCGCTGCGGCAACAGATTATCTCGGTCGGGTTGCCGATCGTGGCGCCGGACGGCAAGACTCTCTACCGTGGCAGTAGTGTCGTCGTGGCACCAGAGGCGGGCCGGGGCGGCGGGGGCGGCTGGGGCGGCGGGGCCGGTGATCTGCTGAGTGCCGCGCCGCGCGGGTGGGTCGACCTGCGTCCCGAGCAGTTTGGCGTGTGGATTAAACGGGCGGGCGCGATGGTGCAGCACGCGGACGCGCGCGCCGCCGGACCCCAAAGCTCCGGCAGCGACGTGGAGTGGAACGCGATCGAGCCTGATGATCCGATCGAGCCCTCGCGCTTCGCAACATGGGTGTTTACGGTCGAGGACAAGGGGACGCGTATCAAGCGCTGATGGCGATTGACACGGGAGCAGTGGACCGCGCGCTCGGCGCGATCGGCACGACGTTCCGGCTGACGCGCCTGTATCCGCCGTCGCACCCGGCGGTGCTGGAAGCCATGCGCCAGATCAGCTCCTGCTTGCCGGCGCTCGCCGCGCTCGGGACGGTCGAATGGAAGATCGGCGCGACGGGACTGCACTGGCACGGCCAACACCTGCTGCCACGCAACACCCAGGTGGCTGAGATCGCGGGACTCTTGTTCGCGCGCGGCGTGCGCGCGATTCAGATCAATCCCGGCGTCACCGCGGAGCAGTGGCTCGGGCTGTTCGGCGTCGCCGTCGGCACCGTCGCGCCTGACGACGCGATCCTGGGCCGCATCGCCGTGTTGCTGGGACGTCGCGCGAGCCAGCGGCTGTCGGCGTCGCGCGTGCTCGGTGAAGCGCCACCAGCCGCAGCTCCACCGGCTGCACCGCCTCCGCAACCTTCCCCCGCACCTCCAGAACCTCCACCAACGGTCGTCCCATCGGCGCCCGTCTTCGTCGCCGCCGCGCCGCCGCTGCGGTCCGAAACGGTGGCGCCGGCGCGACAGACCGGGGCGTTCCGGCCGGATGTGCTGCCGGCCGATGTAGAAGCACGACGTGCGGTTATCGCGTTGCAAGCTGCCTCACGGCCGGAAGATCAGCGCACAATCATCGAGAAACTGCGACGTCTCACCCCGGACGTGATTGCATTACGCGACATTGGTGCGGTAGCCGAAGTCGTTGCCGGACTCGACCGGTCACTTAGCAAGATTCAGGATCCCGAGATTCAGGAAGCCATCGGGGAGGTGGCGGGAGCGCTTGCGGACGAAGCTATTGTGGAGCGTATGGTGACGCGGCTGGGCGAGCCCCGGGTCCCGCCTGCCGAGCGCGCGCATCTCGTGAACGCGGTCGGCGCGCTGGGCGCCGTCTCCGCCGGTCTCGTGGTGGACGCGTACCTGCACGCGGCGCCGGAGCTGCGGGAAGCGTATCGCGCCGCCGTGCGCGCGGCCGGCGAGCGCAGCATAGAGCTTTTGCAGAGCCGCATTGCGAGCAAAGTTCCCGAGGTGGTCGCGGCGGCGGCGGAGTTCTTAGGGTTGAGCGGGAGCCCGGCGGTCACCGAATCGCTCGTCGGACTGACGCGGCACGCCGATGAGCGCGTGCGCGAAGCGGCGCTGCTTGGTCTGGCCGAGCTGGGAGGGTGGGAGATCGCGCGACCCGCGATGCCCGCGCTGAAAGACGAATCGGTGCTGGTCCGCACCGCCGCGGCGCGCGCGATTGCGGCTGCCGGCGACGTGGGGGCGACGACGGTGCTGGTGCGCCGTTTGGAGCAGGAAAAGGACGAAGGGGTATTGGCTGCGTTGCTGAAGGCGATCGGCCAGCTCGGCGCCAAGGAGGCGCTGGAAGTGCTGGCGAAGTACGCCGAGCCCGGTGGAAGACCACGCCGCACGCCGTTCGTGCGCGCGGCCGCGATCGAAGGACTGGCGCGACTGGATCGAATGGAGGCAAAAGCGTTGCTCGAGCTCTACGCGCGGGACAAGGAACCGACGGTGAAGCGCGCCGCGGAGGCGTCGCTCCGATGACTACACGCACGGCAAAAACGACCGACGCGGTGTTGGCGCAGACTATCACGCGCGAAGTCGCGAAGCGCGTGGTGGGGCAGGAGGTCATGGTGGAGCGGCTGCTGATCGGGCTGCTCACCGGGGGACACATTCTACTCGAGGGCGTGCCGGGTCTGGCCAAGACGCTGGCGGTGCGAACGGTCGCCGAATGCCTGCGCATCAGCTTCTCCCGGATTCAGTTCACGCCCGATCTGCTGCCGGCGGACGTGATCGGCACGATGGTGTTCGATCAGCGCTCGCAGGAGTTCTATCCTAAGAAGGGTCCGCTCTTTGCCAACCTCGTGCTCGCCGACGAAATCAATCGCGCGCCTGCGAAGGTGCAGTCGGCGCTGCTCGAGGCGATGCAGGAGAAACAGGTCACGATCGGCGGCGAGACCTTCTACCTCGGCGAGCCGTTCCTTGTGCTCGCGACGCAAAACCCGATCGAGCACGAAGGGACGTATCCACTCCCGGAAGCGCAGCTCGACCGCTTCATGCTGAAGGTGCGTGTCGGCTATCCGACGCGCGACGCCGAGAAGGAGATCGTCGGCAGGATGGCATCGGGACGGCCCATCGAAGTCCAGCGGATTGCGGAGGCGGAGGACATCCTCGCGGCGCGGAGCGCGATCGCTGAGCTGTTCATGGATCAGAAGGTGGTCGACTACATCGTGGATGCCGTGCGGGCCACGCGCGAGCCGCAGGCCGTCGGCTTGCCCGAGCTCAAGCCGCTGATCGCGTTCGGGGCGTCGCCACGCGCCTCCATCTACCTCGCCCAGGCTGCCCGCGCGCACGCCTATCTCCGCGGGCGCGCGTTCGTCGTGCCGGAAGACGTGAAGGCGATGGCCTTCGACGTGCTGCGGCATCGCGTGCTGCTCACCTTCGAGGCCGAAGCGGAAGACATGACCGCCGACCAGGTCATCGCGAAGATCCTGGAGGCCGTGGGAGTGCCGTGACATTCGAGGGCAAGGATCGTCGGCGCGGCGGGACTCCAGCCCACCGGGTGCGCCGGCGGGCCGTGACTGCGGAAGTTTTGCGGCACGTCAAGGGGATCGAGCTTCGCGCCCGCAGCCTGGTCAACACGCTGTTCACTGGCGAATACCGGTCGGTCTTCCGTGGTCAGGGCATCGAGTTCGCGGAGGTCCGCGCCTACCAGCAGGGCGACGACTTCCGGGCAATCGACTGGAACGTCTCCGCACGGATGGGACATCCCTTCGTCAAGACGTTCATGGAGGAGCGCGAGCTCACACTCCTGCTCGTGGTGGACCAGTCCGGTTCGCTGCACTTCGGACACCCCTACACGAAAGCCGGCCTGGCAGTAGAGGTCGCCGCGGTGTTGGCGCTCGCCGCCGCGCGACACAACGACCGCGTCGGCGCGCTGCTCTTCGCCGACGCACCGGAATACGTGGTGCGACCCGCGAAGGGCCGCGCGCACGCGCTCCGGGTCATCCGCGACCTCGTGGCGTTCGCTCCACGCGGTCGGGGCACGAACCTCGGTGGGGCGCTGACGTATGCGGCGAAGTTGCTGCGGCACCGGGCGATCATCGTCGTCCTCTCGGACTTCAGGGCGGCAGAGTGGGAAGTCCCGCTCAGTCAACTCGCCGCGCGCCACGAAGTGGTGGCGATCACCATCGACGATCCGCGCGAGTACGATCTCCCGGACGCGGGGTGGGTCGAGCTCGAAGACGCGGAGACGGGGCAACGCTTGCTCGTGGACACGAGCCACGCGCCGACGCGGACGCGGATTCGCGTCGCGGCTGAAGGGATGCAGCAGGAGCGCAGCCGGAAGCTCGTGCAGGCCGGGGTGGATCGGGTCTCGCTCTCCACGACCGTCCCGTACGGTGTGCCGCTGCGGCGTGCCTTCGCTGAGCGCGCAAAGCGCTTGAGCCGATGATCGCTCTGACCCTCGTCGTGCTGCTGCTGCAAGGCGATGGCTGGACCGCCTCGCCGAGCCGGACGACGGTCGGTGATACGATCCGGCTCGAGCGCACATTGCCCGCGCCCGCCGGTTGGCGCGTGCGCACGGCCAAGCTCGCCTCCAGCATGGTTGCCGAGCCGCTCGGCGATCCGGTGGTGGTCGCCACGGCTGCCGGCTACTGGGTCGTGCGCTATACGGTGGTGGCGTGGAGGCCGGGCGAGATCACGCTCGACATGCCGCCGATCTGGCGACTGGGTCCTGATGGTACGGCGGACTCCCTGCCGGGCGGTACGGCCGCGTTCCATATCGCGAGTGTGATCCCGGACAGCGTGAAGGCGCCCGCGCCGCAACCCGCCGTCGGACCGCTCCGGCTTGCGCGAACCAGCCCGATTCCCGCTTTTGTGGGGGTGATTGTCGCCGGCGGTGCGCTGCTGCTCCTGATTGTCTGGCGACGCCGCGGCCCACGCGTCATCGCGACCAGTGCCCTAGCGGGGCTCGTGGTCGATGGGGAGGTCCCGGACACGCGCTGGCTCTCTGCCGGTGAGCCGAAGGCGGTGGCGGCGCGCGCGACCCAGCGTCTGCGGCGAGCGGTGGCGCGCGCGATTCCCGATGCGCACGAGGCGCTCAGCACGACGGAATGCTTGGAAGCCGTCGAACGGGCCCGGCCGAACGCGCCGCTGCGCGACCTGCGTGAGCTGCTGCAGGCGCTCGATCAGGTCGCGTTTGCGACGGCCCACGGAGTGGACATCGCGCCACTCGCCGCGCGCGCCCGTGCCCTCGCGCGCGAATTCGGCTCGAACGGATCGTCGGCATGAGCTTCGGACGGCCGCTGCTGCTGTTGCTGCTCGCGGCGCTCCCGCTGTGGTGGTGGTGGCGGCGCCGGCGGCTCGCGAAGCTCGCGGGCGCGCCGATGAGCGATGTCCGGCCGGCGTTCGGACCGGTGGAGCGGTTGTGGATCGCTCGCCTGCCCGTCTCGCTGCGATCGCTCTGCCTCGCCGCGTGGATCGTCGCCGCGGCCGGTCTGCGTCTCGGCTCGGCGCGCGCGGAGCTGCGCAGCGAGGGGATCTCGATCGTGCTGGCGGTCGATATCTCCAGCAGCATGCTGGCGGAAGACTTCTCGCCCGCCAACCGGCTCGATGTCGCGCGGCGCACGGCGACCGAATTCGTGCGCGCGCGGTCGTCGGATCGGATCGGGCTCGTCGCTTTTGCCGGGCAGGCGTTGACGCAGGTGCCCATCACGACGGATTACGAGGTGCTGGAGGAAGCGATTCGTCAGCTGCGCGTGGGCATTCTCGAGGATGGGACGGCGATCGGCACCGCGATCGCCACGAGCGCGAACCGGTTACGCCGCGCCCCGGGGAAGAGCAAGGTCGTGGTGCTGCTCACGGATGGGGAGAACAACAAGGGCACGGTCGATCCGCGCACCGCGGCGCAGGCCGCGGCGGCATTCGGCATCAAGATCTACACGATTGGCGTCGGCACGCAGGGTGAGGCGCCCGTGCCGACGGGGCAGGGGCCGCTCGGTCTGCGGTATGAGACGATGCCGGTGAAAATCGACGAGCAGCTGCTCGATGAAGTCGCGCACACGACCGGCGGCCGCTATTTCCGCGCGACCGACGCAGCGTCGCTCTCGAACATTTTCAGTGAGATCAATCGTCTCGAGAAGACGCCGGTGCAGCATCTCGTCTACCATCGCTACGAGGAAGCCTATCGCTGGCCGCTCGGCATTGGGCTGCTGGCGCTTGCGCTCGAGCTGGTGCTCGCCGGCACCTTCGCGGTGCGGGTCCCGTGATCACGTTCGACGCGCCGGTCGTCGTGGCACTCGCCCCCGTGGTCGCCGCCGCGGTGTGGTCGGCGGGGGCCTGGGCGCGCCGCATCCGGCTGCGGCGCGCGGCGGCCTGGTCGGAGGCAACGGCCCGCATCGCGCGCTCGGCGGGTCAATTCGGCGCTCCCGCCCTGGGCCTGGCCGCGGGGCTCGCCGCCGTCGCCCTGTCGGGACCACGTTGGGGCGAAGAGCGGATCGTCACCGAGACGCGCGGGCTCAACCTCGTGCTCGCGATCGACATTTCGCGCTCGATGCTGGCGGAAGACGTCAAGCCCAGCCGCTTGCGGCGGGCGCTGCGCGAGGCGCGCCGCCTCGTGCAGGACCTCGACGGCGATCGCCTTGGGCTCTCCGCCTTCGCGGGCACAAGCTACATCCTCTCGCCCCTGTCGGTCGATGGCTCGGCATTGACACTGTATCTCGATGCCCTGGATCCGGATGTCGCGTCCGAAGGCGGGACGTCGCTGGCACCGGCGCTGGCTCAGGGGATCGATCTCCTGCATGCCAGTCCCGAAATCGCCGATCGCGTGCTCGTGCTGTTTACCGATGGCGAAGCGCACGACTCGCTGGAGCAGGCGGTTCAGGAAGCGCGCCGGCTCGCGGGACTCGGCATTCATTTGATCCTGGTGGCGGAAGGCGGAAAGCAGCCGACGAAAATCCCGGTGCGCGACGATCGGGGCACGCTGGTCTCGTGGCAGCAGGACGAATCCGGGAATCAGATCCTCACGAGCCGGCGCGACGATGTGCTGGGTGCGATCGCGGACGCGGCGCAGGGAACGATTGTCGCGGCGGAGCTGCCGGATCAGGCCGGTGCTGTGCGTGATCTCGTCGCCTCGTACAAGCGGGCCACGGCGACTGAGAGTCGCACGCAACACGGCCGGCCGCGCGCCTGGATTCCACTGCTCCTGGCCGGTCTGGTGCTGGCTGCCCAGACGTTCACCCGACGCACCGCCGCGCTGATTGGTCTGTTGCTGTGCGTCGTGCCTGCGCTGCACGCGCAGCGGCCGCGCTCACCCGCCGAGAAAGCGTGGGACAAGGGGGACTCGCGCGCCGCGGCCGCGGCGTACTTGGCCGAGCTGAAGTCACACGGGGACGATGACACGGCATGGTACAACACCGGCACCGCGGCACTCGCCGCGGGCGATCCGGCGCTGGCGCGCGCGGCGCTTGCCCGGGCGGCCTCCTCACTCGATCCCGACCTGCGGTTCCGGGCGCTGTACAATCTTGGTCTCCTCGGGTTGCGCGAAGCGAAGGCGGACAGCGTCAATCGCGAGGCGCATCTGGCGGACGCCGAGCGTGCCTATCGCGAGGCGTTACTGCTGCAGCCGCACCACATCCGCGCCAAATGGAACCTCGAGCTCGTCAATCGGCTGCGTGGCGGCGGCGGACAGAACACGCCCAATCCTCCACCTCCGCCGTCTGGTGGTGGGGGAGGCGGAGCGGCCCAACCGCCGCCACCGCCGCCGCGTGGCGGAAGCGGCATGAGCGAGTCGCAAGCGGATCAGGTGCTGCAGTCGATCGGGCAGGAAGAGCTGCGCACGCGGCGTGATCGCACCGGTCGCACGCGGCGCGCCGCGCCCGCGGGAGTGAAGGACTGGTGACGCTTTCGCTGGTCGCTGTCCTGGCCCTTTTACAAGGGGCCGAAGTCACCGCCAGCGTCGATCGCACGCAGCTGCGCGTCGGCGAAGAACTGACGCTGACGGTGCGCGCGCGCACGCGCTCCGCCGATGCCGTCGAGATCGTGCTTCCTTCAATGAACGGATTCGCAATCGTGGGCTCCCGCGATATGACGGAAGTCGCGATCAACGGCGCCTCCGGATCTACGCGGACGACCGTCCGCGAGCTGCAGCTGCGTGCGCAGCAGCCTGGCGCGCTTCTCATCGGTCCGGTGCGGGCGCGGCAAGGGGGCAGCATCGTATCGACCGATCCGATTCTCGTCACCGTGGACAGTGCCGCCGATCGCACCGCGCTGACGCTGAGCCCGCTGGCCCGCTCGTTGCTCGAAACCACGCGCGCGCCCGTCTCGCGGCGCGCCGATCGCGTCGCGCTCACCATGCTCGTGCCGAGCGACACGGTGTTCGCCGGTCAGCAGGTCGATGTGATTGCCGCTGCCTGGATCCCACGTGACTTGGGTCAGCGCATGCGCCGCCCGCCCTTCCTGACGCTCGTCACGCCGGAAGGCGTATGGGCATATCCGGCCGCCACCTCATCTGGCGTTGCGCTCTCACGACAGGTGAGCGGTCGCTGGCTGGATCTGTTCATTGCACATCAGGTCGTGTTCCCACTTACGCCTGGCCGATTGATTATCCCGCCGGCCTCCGTCGAATACGCGCTTCCCGTGACGTTCTCGTTCTTCAGTCGTGAGGAGCGGTACGCGCTCCGCAGTGATTCAATTGCCATTACGGTCCTGCCGTTGCCCCCTAGCATCCCGGCGACGAACGTCGTCGGCGAACGTCTGAGTCTCGAGCTGCAGGTAGATCCCGCGACGACGCGTGTTGGCGAGCCGGTCGAAGCGTCGGTCACCGTCACCGGCATCGGCAACGTGGCGCTGTGGCCCGAGCCCGCGCTGCGCTGGCCCACCGGGTTTCGTGTCTACCCGGCGCAGACCGAGGTCCGTGTCGCGCCGGTGGCTGGGCGGGTCGCCGGTGGCAAGACATTCCACTTCCTGGCCGTGCCGGATTCCGCCGGCAACTTCAAGTTGCCCGAAGTGCGGTACCCCTACTTCAATGCCACAACCGGGCGCTACGAGACGGCGACATCGTCGCCCCAAGCGCTCGCCGTGGCGCCTGGGGCCGAGCCGCGTGCCGCGCGGGTGCTTCCACCGCTGCTGCCGGCCCGCGGCGAGCTTTCCAGCGAACGCCTGGGCCGGCGCCTCGGGTGGGAAGGCTGGCTACTGGTGCTGTTTGTGCCGCCGCTGTTCGCGTGGATGGTGCGGCGCCGCTCGCGGGCAGGCACGCCGTCCATCGCGACTGTCGGACCGGAGGTGACGCCGCTGGGTCGCGTTGAGCGTGAGTTTCTTGCGGTGCTCGCGAGTCATGTCTCAGATCCGTTCGCGCGCGATGGGGATGGCTTGGCGCAAGCGTTACGCGCCGCCGGCGTCGATAGCGCCGTTGCCGATCACGTCAAACGGCTGCGCGACCGGCTGCGTGCCGCGCGTTATGGGCCTCGTGGCTTAGGCGACGCGGCCGAGCTCGCGGCCGAGATCCAACAGGTGCTGCGCGTCCTGGGCGCGGACGGACCAACGGGGGGTGGGACCAGGCGACCGCACCCGCTCGTGGCTACGGGGCTGCTGCTGCTGCTGGTTTTCGTTCCACGGGTCGAATCGCAGCAGACCGCCAGCGCGGAAGCATTATTCGAGGCCGGGGCCCTGCGGGCCGCGGCCGACTCGTTCGCCGCGCGCGCCACGCGCGACCCGCGCGATCCAGCGCACTGGTACAATCTCGGCGCCACGCTGTATCGCGCGGGGGCGGACGGCAAGGCCACGGCGGCATGGATTCGTGCGGCGCGACTGGCGCCGCGTAATGAGGCGATTCGCCGAGCGCTGCGGCTGCTGCCGGCACCGGATCCTGTGACCGAACAGCTCCTCCGCGTCGGCTGGGCCACACCGATCGAATGGGGATTTCTGGGCGCGGCGAGTTGGGTGGTTCTGTGGCTCGCCGTCGCCGCGGGTGCCCGCCGCCGCGTGCCGCTCGTGCTGATCGGCGCCGTCGCAGCGGCGGCCACGGTCCTCGGGGCGATAGAGTGGCAGCGGCGAAATCGGCCTGTCGCCGTGGTGGCCGTGGACGCGGCGCCGGTCCGAGCAGCGCCGTACGGTGCGGCGAGCGCCGCGGCGACAGTCCCGGCCGGTGGTGCGTTCCTCGTGGACCGGAGCTATGGTCCCTGGCGGGAAGTGTATCGCTCGGACGGAATTCACGGGTGGGTGCTCGGAGAGGAAATCATCGGATTGTGAGCGTCGTCGCCCGCGCGCGCGTCCAGTTGCTGGCAGGGCACGTTGCGGATCAGATCGCGGCTGGCGAAGTCGTCGAGCGCCCCGCATCTGTGGTCAAGGAGCTGGTCGAGAACGCGCTCGATGCCGGCGCGCAGGCGGTGCGCGTGGACCTGGAGGACGGCGGCAAGACGCTGATTCGCGTCAGCGACGACGGCGCGGGCATGGACCGCGAGGACGCGCGGCTCGCGCTGCAGCGCCACGCCACCAGCAAGATCCGAACGGCGACCGATCTGATCGGCGTGGCGACGTTCGGCTTCCGCGGCGAGGCGCTTCCGGCCATCGCCTCCGTCTCGCGCGTCGAGCTGGAAACGAGCAACGACGCCGAAGGCGGAGCGACGCGCCTCCGGTTGATCGGCGGCAAGCTGGATGGCGAAGACGAATCCGCGCGCCAGCGGGGCACGACCGTCACGGTCCGCGGCCTGTTCTACAACACACCCGCGCGGCGAAAATTCTTGCGCGCCACCGCGACCGAGACCCGCGCCGCAGTCGAGGCGCTCACCGTGCTCGCCCTGACGCGCCCCGACGTCGCGTACTCGCTGACGAGCGACGGTCGCGTCTTGCTCGACTGCCCACCGGCCACTCGCTTGATCGATCGCGTGCGGGCGTTGTGGGGTGGCGAGCTGGCCGACACGCTGGTCGCGGTCTCGCATCGCGCGGGGCCGCTGGAAGTGACAGGGCTCGTGCAACGACCGGCGCAGGCACGTCCCGCCGGCCGCAAGGGCTACGTCTTCGTGCGCGGCCGGCCGATTCGCGACCCGTTCACCTTGCGGGCGGCGGAAGCAGGCTATCGCTCGACGATTGCGCCGGGTGACCGGCCCTCGCTGCTGCTGTTTCTCGATCTGCCGGGCGACGCGGTGGATGTGAACGTGCATCCCGCAAAGCTCGAGGCCCGGTTTCGGGACAAGTT
>DASWCE010000231.1:0-15714 GCA_036390255.1 Gemmatimonadales bacterium
GGCCGCGAGCGCGAAGCCGACGTTGTTCGCCATCGGCGACAGGTAGTCGGTGCGGTCGGTCAGCGGGATGATCTGGTTGTAATGGCGGTACTCGCCGAGCTTTTCGAACCCCGAGTGCAGGTAGCCGAGGTGTGGGATGCAGCGTACGACCGTCTCACCATCGAGCTCCACCACTAGTCGCAGCACGCCATGCGTCGCGGGGTGCTGCGGCCCGATGTTGACGAGCAGGTGTTCGTCCCCTAGGGCCGGTTCCTCGGCGGAGGTTGCGGTCAACGGAACACGTGTGGGATGTCCCTTGGCATCCACGCCCGGTGTGGCCAGGTCGAGCTTGACCGTGCGCTTGCTCATGGCTTGGACGGGGGCGGCTCCGGCACGACACCCCGCTGGCCGAGCCGCAGCCGTTCCCGGATATCGTCCGGCAAGTCGCCGCCGGCCTCGGCGATCGACAGCTCTTCCAGCGAGTAATGCGCTTCTGGATTGGCGTTCAGCGCCTGACGGACCTGCTCGGCCCGCGAGAAGCGTCCGCGCAACGGGAAGCTTTTGCGGAGCGGATAACCCTCGGCGTACGTCTCCCACATCAGGATGCGCCGCAGATCGGGGTGTCCCTTGAACGTGATGCCGAACATGTCGAAGACTTCCCGCTCGAGCCAATCGGCGCCGTGCCACAGGCTCCAGACCGAATCCACAGCCAGCTCGTCGGTCGGCTGCAGCTCGACCTTGATCCGGATGTCGGCGCGGCGTTGCAGCGAGCGGAGGAAGTAGACGACTTCGATCGGCCGCTCGCGATCGCGGAATTCGACGGCCGTCACATCGACGAGATAATCGAACTCCTGGCCCGGTGTCTCCTTCAGCCAGCGCATGGCCTCGAGGAGCCGGTCCCGCGCGACGTAAACGATCTGCTCGCCGTCGCGCGCCACGGCCTCCCGCACAGCGCCCGGAATCACGACGAACGGAACTGGTGGACGGAGTTGCCGAACGGCTCGGAGATCTCGTCGATCGTCTCGGGCGGCAGGCGCAGACCCTTGTCGTCGAGCGGCTGCTCCTCGCGACGCTTCACGGCGTCGAACAGCGACTCGCCTTTGATCTTCTTGTGCAGGAGCAGAATGCCGTACAGCAGCCCTTCGGGGCGCGGCGGGCAGCCCGGCACATACACGTCGACCGGGACAATCGTGTCGATACCCTGCACCATCGCGTAGTTGTCGAAGATTCCGCCGGTCGAGGCACAGGCGCCCATCGAGATGACCCATTTGGGTTGCGGCATCTGGTCGTAGATGCGCCGGATCACGGGCGCGAGCTTGAACGGCAGGCGACCGGCGCAGATCAGCACGTCCGCCTGGCGTGGGGAGAAGGCCTGCCGCTCCATGCCGAAGCGCGCGAAGTCGAACCGGCTGGCGGCGGTGGCCATGAACTCGATGGCGCAGCATGCGGTCCCGAATGGCATCGGCCAGAGCGAGTTGGCGCGCGACGAGTTCACCGCCCAGTCGACGAGATTCTCAAACTTGGCGAGCAGGTAATTCGAGCTCTGGACTTCACCGACGTGTTTCATGCCGTCAATCCCACTGGAACGCTCCGCGCTTCCAGACGTAGACGTATCCCACGAACAGCACCAGCATGAATACCAGCATCTCTATCAATAGAAACCCGGTGGAGACGGTGCTATTCCCCATAAAGATCACCGCCCACGGGATGAGAAACACGGTCTCGATATCGAAGAGAATGAACAGCACGGCGACCAGGTAAAACTTGACCGAGAAGCGCTCGTGCGCGCTGCCGAGCGGCGGCATGCCGCTCTCGTACGGCCGCTCTTTCACGTCGGTGGGCCGCCGGGGACCGAGGAAATGCGACGCCACGATCATCGTCGTACCGGCGATGATGGCCATGCCCAGCAGCATCAGGAATTGGATATAAGGCTGCATGGCGCTCGTGAAAAAATTCACTAAGTGTTGTATGGAAACTATTGGCGGTGTGGCGTAAGTCAAGTTGGCGCCGTTACATTGCGCCCCCATGTCAATCAAGTCCGATCGCTGGATTACGAAGATGTCGCGGGAACATGGGATGATCGAGCCGTTCGCGGACCGCCAAGTGCGTGAGGGCGTCATCTCCTACGGCGTCTCGTCCTACGGCTACGACATGCGGGTCGCGCCGGAGTTCAAGATTTTCACGAATGCGCTGTCGGCGGTCGTCGATCCGAAGCGCTTCGATCCGAAATCGTTCGTCGAGTTCACGGACGACGTCTGCATCGTGCCGCCGAATTCCTTCGCGCTCGCGAGCTCGGTGGAGTACTTCCGGATTCCGCGGAATTGCCTCACGATCTGCGTCGGCAAAAGCACGTATGCGCGATGCGGGATCATCGTGAACGTGACGCCATTCGAGCCGGAGTGGGAAGGATTCGTGACGCTAGAGATCAGTAATACGACGCCGCTCCCCGCTCGCATCTATGCGAATGAGGGGATTGCGCAGGTGCTCTTCTTTACGGCGGCCGAAGGGGACGAGTGCGAGGTCTCGTACAAGGATAAGAAGGGGAAGTATCAGGCTCAGCGAGGGATCACCTTGCCAAAGTTGTAGGCATTTCTATCGTACGGTTTGCTTGGCTCTGAGATTGTAAGCGTAAGCAACGGCCAGTGCTATCATCGCCAACGCAAAAAACGATCCGACCCGATACAACGCCTGCAAATTCCCCAGATCAAACAGCACTATCTTGAGTCCCGCTAACCCGGCGACTCCCAGCCCCATCGATCGGATCAGCTTTCCGTTCAACCGAAAACCCAGGAACACGAGCGCGCCCGCAAACACGAGCCACCAGACGCTCAGGGCGAGATCACCCGCCAGAGCCGTCATGCGGCCGAAGAATTGCCGGAACTCGATGGATCCGCCGAGGAAGACCGCGGCGCCACAGAGACTCCACATGCACAGTAGCAGCTTGCCTTCGGTTCCCCACCGCCAGGCTGTGAGTGCGGTGCCGGCGATGACGGCGTACAGCGCGAGCGCCCAGCTGTCCGTGAAGATCGGAGCCTGATAGGCCCGCTCGAACAGCGCGACGGAGAACAGCGTCACCCACGCCGAGCTCGCCAGCGCGATGGAGGTGTGGCGCCCGCCAGGCCTCGCGCCTTCCCGTTCGGCGGCCAGGGCGATGAATGCGAGGAAAGTCCATCCCACCGCGACGCTCGTGGCCGGCCATGCAAATGGCAGGGCGAGCGCCAGCAGCGCAAAACCCGCAATGAGGTGCGATGCACGGCGCTGGAACCAGCCGGCGGGCAGATACACTGCGGCCAGTGCGATCGGAACGATCTGAAAAGAGTCCTCGATGAGGCGAGGGTGGGCCGCGGCCGCGAGGATCAGGAACGCCATCGGATTCACGATGAAGAGCAGACGGTCCACGGCGACGTCGGTGATATCGCGACCCGACGGCATCTCCGCGCTGAACGGGTCACGCTGGAAGTGTTGCCACCAGAGCAAGCCCGTGACGGCGGTCGCCGCGCCCAAGGCCAGCCAGCGCGTCACGTCCGATTCCGCCAAGCCGGCCAGGCCAGTACCCAGGATTGGCCAGGCGATCAGCAGCACACCGAGCCGTGCTTCGGGCCAAGAGCGGCGCAGTGTCACCTGCAAGGTGAGCAGGGCCCCGGCCGCCACGAGCCAGGCGCCGAGGGGCGCTGCGATCGCCGGTGCGGCTCCCGCGGCGGCAAGAAAAAGGTACCCGAACAGCGCGAGATTGAACGTCGCGCGCCAGCTCATGCTGTAGGCCAGGATGCCCGTGCCGAGTCCAATCACCTCGAGATAGAGGAGGAACCCTCTAGGGTTGGGGGCGGTCTGCAGAATCACGGGCGCCAGGTACGCTCCCCCGAGCGCCCAGATCGCGAGACCTTCGATCTCGTGGTGCAGCGCGAGCATGGTGACGGCAACCGTCGTCGCCGCGAGCAGCAGGATGCCGAGCCGGCGCTCCAGTAACGCGTACGGCCCCGCCGCCGCCCACAAGCCGAGATAGGCGAGTCCGCCCCCTGCCCCGATCATGGCCGCGCCATAGCGGCGCATGCCGCGTCCGATCCGCTCATGCCCCCAGGCGGCAATCGCCATGCCGGCCACGATCGCGCTGACTGTGCGCACGATCGGCGGAATCCAGCCGCGATCGAACGCGTACTTGAGGAAGAGCGCCGCCGCGATGAGCAGCGCGGCCACACCAATCGCGAGCAGGCCGCGCTGGCCAAACCATTGTTCGAGATCGGTCTTCTCAGCGGGGGGCGCTATTGAGACAGGCGCCGGCGGCGGTGGCAGGGTTACCGCGCGAATCGCCGAGGCTTGAGGCGATGCATTGGCGCCGAACGTGAGGCGGCGCACCATGTTTTCGAGCGTCGCCACCCGGCGCTCGAGCCGCTCGATGGCTTCCTTCTGCTCGTCGGTCACACGGCGGCGGCTGCCCTGCGCGATCCGGCGGCGGTGATGGCGGCCGTCACCGCGACGATGATGACGACATCAGGGACCCACCCGAACTCGGTGGCGGGAACCGTCATCTGCAGAAAATACATCACGAAGTCAAACAGCCCGATCACGAGGCCCAGCAGCACCGTGTACTGCAACGAGCGTCCGAGCTGCGCGAGGACGCTACCCGTGAGCAGCGCGACCGCGCCTTGGGCTGCGGCGATCGCCACCGCTGCCACGGTCCCACTGAACAGCGTCTCAATGACCGCCGACCGGCCGGGGTGGTAGCTGAAAAACCAGGTATGGATCAGCGCCACCGTGAATCCAGCGACCGCGGCGCAGACCGTCGCCCAGATCGAGTAGTAGATGATGATGCGACTCCTTGAGTCTTCCATACAGCTCCTCCTCGTCCCTAGACTATCGCCGCGCCTAGCGCAGCGCCACCGCCGCCTCCACGAGCGCCGCACGCGCCTGGTCGATCCGGTTCACAAGATCCGCCAGCTCCTTGTTGGCAGCCGCGGCGTCCGCGTACCGGATCGCTTCGTTCACGCTCGGAAAGGCCATCGTCGCATAGCCGTTGTCCAGATCGGCCGCGAATTGCAGGCTGCGGAACCAGGGCCGACTCACGAGGCCCTCGGGTCGTGTCAACCTGCGCTCGACGAGCATGAGCGCGGCGTTCACGCGTCGGGCGCGCACCGAATCCACGCCGGGGATCCGTGCTATCGCGCTGTCGCGTGACGCGTTGAAGGCGCGGCCTACGGCAGTAAACCGATCGAGCGCGTCCTTCAGTGCCTGCGTGTTGACCGTCTCCTTCCATTGTTTCTTCGCGATGCCGGAGTCGAGCTGCGCGACCAAGCCGTTCATCTCGGACCCGAAGGCGGCGTAATCGAGCGGCAGGATGTCACTGTTGGCGAGCCGGCTCATGATCACGCCGACGAGCTGCGCGCCGGCGCGATGGGCCTTGTAAGCGGGATCCCCGAACCGCGACATCCAGTCGTATGAGTCGTACATCGAGTGATAGATCCCATCGGGCCCGTCGAAGCCAATGCCGCCCGCGGGAATGCCGAGGTGATGATAGAAGCCGGAGAAGTCCGAGCCGCCACCCAGATTCCCCATCGTCAACGCGGTCGTGTCGCCGTTCTTAGCCTTGAGCCAGACGTCGTAGACCGTGCCCGGTCCGACCGGGTCCGGCACGACGTGTGTCGTCGAGCGCAGGAGTGGCTTGAGCGACGGCGAGCCGCTGCCGCCGAAGTTCGGTCCCGAGAAGGTCCCGTCTTCGTTGATGTAGGCGACTACTCGCGCCCGCAGCGTGTCCTCGAGCTCTTCGACCCACTCGGTCGAGCCGACGAGGCCCCATTCTTCGGCGTCCCATGTCGCGAACACCACGGTCCGCGCCGGTTTCAGACCCTCGCGCGCGAGTGTGGCGAATGCGCGCGCGGTCTCGAGCACACACACGGTGCCGCTGACGTTGTCGCGGGCGCCGGGGCCCCAGGCGTCGCGATGACCGCCCACCACGACCCACTCATCGGGCCAGCGCTCGCCGCGGATCATTCCGATCGTATTCCAGATCTTGTGGAATCCCCGCGCACCGCGTTCGGTCTTCACGTGGAGTCGCGCGCGCGCCGGCCCCGGTCCGACGTGATAGCGGAACGGCAACGCGCCCTGCCAACTCTGTGGCACCGACGGTCCGGCCATCGGCTCGAGGAAGCGCCGCGCGTTGCCGTAGCTCATCGGGATGATGGGGATCTTTGGAATGTCCAGCGAGTCCTCGGCCAGGCGGTGGGCGCCTTCGACGGACGACCAGCTCGGCGTGGTGGGATCGCCGTTCCCGTTCATCATGCTGCCGCGCTGGATGCCGTCGGCATTGCGCATCGGACCCTTGGGATACACGTCGCCGCGGAAGTAACCGTCCTCCTGAGGATCGGAGTAAACGATCAGGCCCACGGCGCCGCGCTTCTGCGCTTCACGCGCCTTGATCCCGCGGAACGAGCGGCCATAGCGCGCGAGCGCGATCTTGCCGCTCACGCTGATGCCGAGGGAGTCGAGCGTTTTGTAGTCTTCAATCAGGCCGTAATTCACGTACACGACGTCGGCCGTGACGTCGCCGTCGCCGGTGTAGCCGTTGAATGGCGGGATCTGCGGGCCCCCCCCGGTGCCCGGCTCCGCCAGGTTGAGTCGCACGGGCGACCGGCGCGGGCCGGGGAAGATCCACGCCGCGACGGTGTCGGGCTGCGGGATGTAGACGGTGTATTCCTTGCTCCAGGCGTCGATGCCCCACGATTTCATCTTATCGAGGACGTAATCGCGCGTCGTCGCCTGCGCCGGCGTACCCGCCATGTGCGGCACGGCGGAGAGGTCCCGCGACATTTGGCGCACGCTGGCGGTGTCGGGGATGGCGAGCAGGCGCTGCTCGAAGCTTTGGGCGTACAGACCTCCCGACACGCCGACCTGCAGCAGCAGCACCGCGGCGATCAGACGGCCGACCATACGTGCTCCCCGGCGGGTGGCTTCCGTATAAGAGCGGAAATGCACATCCAGAGTAACGCCTTTCATGACCGTGGATTCAATATCTGATTGATCCGCGCCTGCAGATCGACGATATGCGCGCGGGTCGCGCGATCCCCCGCCCTGGGCAGCGCGGCGCGCAACGTGCCCTGCAGATCCAGGAGCTCAAGGCGTGCCTGCGCGCGCGCGTCGGCGGGACGCGGGGGTGGCGGTGTGAAGCCGGGGAACGGCGTAAATCCAGGAGGTGGTGGCGTCACCAGCGGGGTGTTGATGAGCCGTTCCATCTGATCCACGAACGCGCGCTGCAGATTGCGCCGGTATTCATCCACGCGCACCGCCCCGCCTCCGAACTCCGAGAGCACGCCGCGTCGCACATCCCCGAACAGATCCGGGATCGTATACCCGTTCGGTTGCGTGGCCTGCTGCTCGGCGAGACGTGACAGACGTGCGTCCTGGAACAACGTATTCAGGATCGTGGTCTGGCGCGCTCGCACGCGCTCGACAAATCCGGTCGGCTCGATACGCCGTAGGATCTCCGGGTCAAAGAAGAACGCCGGGGTCGTGAAAACGTTGTCGTTGAGGAACTGCACCGCCTCGGCCTGCTTGGCCCGCGGCACCGGCTGATAGACCGTACCCGACTGGCTGGCGTATTTGGTGAACTGATAGACGCCGCCGACGACGACCGCCACGTGGTTCATCTCCCGCGCCCATTGGTTGATGAGCTCGCCGTACATGTCGTCGAGGCGATCGTAGTTGTCGAGCCGGTCGCTCGTCGTCGCCGGAATCAGCATCGGCACCAGCCGCTTGATATTGCGGACGCCGTAGCCGCTCGCCTTGACCGGATCATCGCCCAGCGCTTCGGTGACGATGCGCGGGTCCACCGGATCGCCGTCGCCGATCCACCGGAAGTACGGGTTCGCATCCTGCAGTCGCGCGAGCGAATCCAGCACCCGACGCTCGGCATCAGGCGCGGTGGCCGTCGGGATGCGACGATATCCCCAGTCGATCGCGAAGTAGTCGTACGGCCCGATGCCCTGCATCAGGCAGGCGCTGTCCCCCGGCTGCGCCACGTAATTGTAACGCGCGTAGTCCATGATCGACGGGCTCGTACCTTTCATCCGACAGGTAAAGGATTTGCTGCGCAGCGAGTCCACCGGATAGTAGGTCGACGCCACCATGTTGTGACGCAGTCCGAGGCTGTGTCCCACCTCGTGGTTCGCGACGTACGCGAGCATCAAGCCCATCAACGAATCGGGGAACGGCAGCGTGTGAGCGCGCGGATCGGCGGCGCCGGCCTGCGTCCAGTACCACGCCTCGACCAGGCTCGCGACGTTGTGGTAGAAACCGATGTTGGCATTCAGAATCTCGCCCGACCGAGGATCGCTCACGCTCGGACCGTACGCGTTTTCGATCGTCGAGGGCAGCCAGCGGATCGTCGAGAAGCGCGCGTCATCGAGATCGAAATCGGTGTCGCCCGCCGCCGGCAGGCGCGCCGTAATCGCGTTGCTGAATCCAGCTCCGCGGAACACCGGCTCCCACATCTCGACGCCCTTGATCAGCCACGGCACCCATTTGGCCGGTGTGGCGGGATCGATGTACCAGACAATGGGCTTGATCGGATCGGACACGGCCGCGTTCGGGTCCTTGGGCTCGAGGCGGAAGCGCTTGATGAAGCAGCGCCGCGGCCCCGAGACGCGGTCCTCGTCGTAGTTCTCGAAGGAAATGTTGAAGTATCCGACGCGATCGTCGCACAGCCGGGCCATCATCGGCTGGTCGGGCAGCAGGACCATCGAGTAGTTCATCAGCATCGTGATCGTACTGAGCGACCGGTTGGGGGGGCCGCCCGCGGGCCCGGGCACCGAGTCCACCTCGAACGTCTGCAATGCGCTCACTTCGATGTTGCGTGGGAACGAGCGTGCCCGGTCGATCACCGAGCGCGCCGGATCCATTCGGCGAATGCGAATGCCGGACTGGTGCAGGTTCAGCTCCGCGACATCCGTCGTAAAGAGCTTCGTGACTTCGATCACGGCGTTGCTGTCGGGCACGTGCCACGAAGCGACATCGAAGCTCATGATGATCGGCGCGATGTTCGACAATCGCACGGCGCGTGACACCGGCTGCGTGCTGTCGGCGCGCATCGCGTACGACACAATACGTAGGAAAACTTTGTTGCCCATGCGCTCCCAGACGACGATGCGGTCGCTGATCTCTTCGCCCGCGTAGCGCACGCCACGGATGGTGCCGCGCTGGTCGGCCACGAGCAGGAATTCGCGGCCGAACATCGCTTTGGGGATCTCGTAGAACAGTTTTTCGCCGCTGCGGTGCACACTGAACACCCCGGAGTCGGTGGTTGTGCCTGGAGCGATGACCTGGTTGTAGGGTTTCGGGGCCGTCGCGTCGGGCGCCTGCTGACGTCCGGTCGCGCCGCGTGTCGTATCTTGCTGCACCGGCCTGGGGACCTGGGCTTGATGGGCAGGCGCCGCGGCACGAGAGCACGCGACGATGCCGAGGACACCGAATGCCACGAAGACGGACGCTGCACGCATCGGATGCGACCTGGCTGTTGGAAGAACGGGGAGATTAGGCCGTGCAAATCAATCCGTCTAGAGGCATTTTGATTGCATGACGAGGAGTCTGCGCGTGCTGGTGGCCGTCGTCATCGTCGCCGCGATGGCCTACGGAGCGGCGCTCACCCTCGCGCTCACCGGAAATCTCGGCTCCACCACTGCGATCGTCGCAGTGGTCGCCGGCGCGGTGTTGTTGCCCATCGCGCTGTTCATCTTGCGACGCCGGTTCTGGAGTCCACTCGGGGCGCTAAGGAGGGGCATCCAGCAGGTGGCCGAAGGTGATCTCACCACGCAGGTCCCCGTCGATCGTGACGACGAGCTCGGCAACATCACGGCGCACTTCAATCAGATGACGCGAGTGCTCCGCGATCGCGCCGAGGAGCAGGGGCGGTTTGCGGCGGCAGGGGAGCTGCTCGGCGGCGTGGCGCACGAGGTCAACAACCCGCTGATGGCGATCGCCAGTCACGCCGAGCTGCGTCTCGCCGACGCGAACCTTCCGGCCGAGCAGCGCAACGAAATGCAGAGCATCCTGCGGCAGGCGCAGCGCGCGGCGAAGCTCCTGCGCGGGCTGCTCCGCTTCGTGCGCGCCGGCGAGAAGCGCTCGGCGACCGTGAACATGAACGACGTCGTCCGTAGCGCTATCGATCTCGTGTCCTACCGCTTCAGTATCGACGAGATCTCCATCGAGGGACGGCTCGATCCCGAGCTGCCGACCGTCGTGGGGGATGCCAATCGTCTGGAGCAGGTCATCGTCAACCTGTTGAGCAACGCGCTCGATGCCTTGCGCAGCGTGAAAGCCCCCGCCCCCCGCCGGCTCATCGTCGATTCCTTCACGGACGACACCGGTGGGCGGGTGTGCGTCACCGTCACGGACAACGGGCCCGGGGTGGCGCCCGAGATCGCGCCACGGCTATTTCGCCCCTTCGCGAGCACAAAAGGGATGCGCGGCACGGGTCTGGGACTCTACATCTCGCGTCAGCTGGTGCGGGAAGCCCAGGGGGAGCTCGACGTGGTGAAGCATTCCGAACCGGGGGGGGGCGCACGCTTTCTCGTGTGGCTGCCGAGTACGCGTGCGCCTGTCCCCACGGCACCGGCGTCAGCACCGCAGGCCGCGCCGGCGCCCCCACCCAAGGGAACGCTCACCGGCATTCGCGTCCTGCTGGTGGACGATGAGGAGCTGATTCGCCGGCCCATGGCGCGGTTCCTCGCGAAGCGTGGCGCGGAAATCAAAGAGGCGGCTGATGGGCTGGCGGCGCTCGAACGACTCGCCGAAGGGTTCGAGCCGCAGGTCATTCTTGCCGACCTGCGGATGCCGAGGATGGACGGCGCCGAGTTCTACCAGCATCTCCAGCAACAACGACCGGCGCTGGCCGAGCGCCTGCTGTTCCTGTCGGGCGATATCACCCAGCTGGCGGGACGCGGGCTCGCCGAGGTGTCGCGTGATCGCGTCCTCGTGAAGCCGGTGGAGTTGGCCGAGCTCGAACGGCGGATTGCCGCGTTCGTGCGCGAGAAGGCCGCATAACATGCTGGTGGTGGTCGTGTTGTTTGCGACTGTGCTGCTGCGCGCCGGAATCGTGCTGACCTTCGTGTATCTCATGCTTCCAGTGAAGCGCGTGTGCCCCCTCTGCGGTGCGCCCTTGGCGCTCATTCAGCACTCGATCCTGCGCCGGCTATTCCCCATGATCGAGCACCGCTGGTGTCTCGATTGCGGCTGGAGCGGCGTGGTGCGCCAGGTTCAGTCGCGGGTGATCAGGCGGGCAGCGCGCTCATAGAAGAAATAGTCCCACGCCCAGTTGATCAGCACGAACAGCTTGTTGCGGAACCCGATCAGCTGGATGATGTGAATCCCGAGCCACATCACCCACGCCACGAAGCCGGTGGCCTTGATGCCATAGACGTTCGCCACCGCCGCATTGCGGCCGATGGTGGCGAGCGTGCCCTGATCGCGATACCGAAACGGCTCGAGCGGCTGGCCGCGCAGCCGGCGCTTGATGTTGCGGGCCACAAACCGCCCCATCTGGATCGCGACGGGCGCGACCATCGGCAGGGGCTCACCGTTGTGTTCCTGATAGGCCGCATCCCCGATGATGAAGACTTCCGGATGCGCTGTCACCTGGAGTGTGGGCTCGACGGAGATGCGGCCCTGCCGGCTTGCTGGGAGACCGAGTGTGGCGTTGAGCGGGGACGCGCGCACGCCAGCGGCCCAAATCACCGTCTGCGCGGGAATGATCTCGCCGCTCTTGAGTCGAATCTGCTTGCCGTCGTAGTCCGCCACCTGCGCGCCGAACCGCACATCGATCCACTTGCGCCACAATGTCTTGACCGCCGCTTCGCGCAGCCGCTCCGGCATCGCGGCGAGCAGCTTGTCGGTTGCTTCGAGCAGCAGAATGCGGACGTCTTTGATATTCAGCCGCGGGTAGTCTTTGACCAAAACGAGCCGGATCAGCTCGGAAAGCGCGCCCGCCATCTCGACGCCGGTCGGTCCCCCGCCGACGACGATGAACGTGAGCAACGTGCGACGCTGTTCGGGATCGGGCTCGAGCATCGCCTGCTCGAAACAGGTCAGCACGTGATTGCGAATCGCGATCGCGTCGGGGATGTCCTTGAGTCCCAGGCCATGGCGCTGCATCGACTCGAGCCCGAAGAAGTTCGTCTCTCCACCGGGAGCGAGAACCAGGAAGTCGTAGCTGATCGGCCCGCCGGTCGTCTCGAGACGCCTGGCGGCAAAGTCGACGCGCGTTACGTCCACCATGCGAAAGTCAAAGTTCTTCTGGCCGCGCAGAATCGCCCGCGCCGGTCGCGCGATCTCCTCGGGCTCGAGCCCCGCGGTGGCGACCTGATAGAGCAGCGGCTGGAAGAGGTGGTAGTTGTTGCGATCGACGAGCACGACCTGCACCGGCGCACGGCGCAACGCCCGGGCGGCATTCAGCCCCCCGAATCCCGCCCCGACGATGACGACCGTTGGCGTCACTGCTCGTCCAACCGCAGGATCGTTTGCAGTAATACGTTCGCGCCGTTCGTCACATCGTCAGGTCGCGTCAGCTCGAGCGGCGAATGGCTGATGCCCTTCACCGACGGCACGAAGATCATTCCCATCGGGCCAATGCGCGCCAGGTCTTGCGCATCGTGACCCGCTCCACTCGGCATCACCAGGCTCGATAGACCGAGCCCCTGCACCGCGTCGGCAATGACGGCGCGGACGGCCGGTGTGGAGAGCGCCGGCAGGTTGGTGTGCTGAAGTGTGTAGTCGAGCGTCACGCCGTACTTCTTTCCGCTGGCAAGCGCCTCCGCATGGATCTGTGTCCAGAGTCGCTCGATCTGTTCCGTGGAGAGGTCGCGAAGCTCGACCGTCAGGTCGACCTGTCCCGGGATGACGTTGGGCGCCCCCGGTTTCACGAGCAGCCGTCCCACCGTGCCAACCTGCCGTCCTTCGACCGACCGTACGACCCGATCGACGATCAACACCAACTCGGCGGCGGCCAGCATCGCGTTCTGGCGGCGATTCATCGGGGTCGTACCGGCGTGATTCGCGAATCCCCGCAGCGTCACGTCGTAGTGATGAATTCCGACGATCCCTTCGACGATCCCGATGTTGATGCCGCGCTCGTCGAGAATCCCGCCCTGCTCGATGTGCAGCTCGACATAGTCAGCGATGGAGCCTGGTCCATGGCGCGCCTCGGCGATGCGCGCCGGATCGCCGCCAATGCGGCGGATCTTCTCGGCGAGCACCACGCCGTCGCGCCCGGGCCGGTCGATTTCATCCTGTGGCAGGTCACCAATGAAGCCGCGGCTTCCCGTGAGACCGCTTTCCTCATCGCACCAGATCACCACGTGCAGCGGGTGACGATTGCGGTAGCCACGCTCGGCGAGGATGTGTGCGACCTCCACGGACGAGCAGGATCCGACATCGCCGTCGTAGTTGCCGCCCTCGGGGACGGAATCGATGTGCGAGCCGAAGACGATGGGGAGCGCACCGGATCGAGAACCGGGTCGCACGCCGAGGATGTTGCCGACCGGATCGACAGTGACCGTGAGGCCCGCTTCCCTCATCAGGTCCATCATGAAGCGGCGACCGGTGACGTCGGCATCGCTGAACGCCACACGGCTGACGCCGCCCTGCGGATTCGCGCCGAACTGGGCGAGGTCGGTGAGGTGCTGGTTCACGCGCGCGCCGTTCACGCGCCAGCTCTGCCAGTTCCCTTGTTCGGGGAGTGCGCTGAGAGCGATGACAGTTTGGACGAACTCGCGGCGCTTCACGTCACGGCGCCTTGCCGGTCACCTTTCTCCACAACGCGGCCAGCGGATCGTAGTTCGCATCCACGACGCGTTCTTTCAGCGGGATGATCGCGTTATCGGTGATCGTGATCGATTCGGGACACACTTCAGTGCAGCACTTCGTGATGTTGCAGAAGCCGATCCCGCCTACGTGGCGCAGGTGGTCGCGGCGGTCCGCCTCATCGAGCGGATGCATCTCGTAGACGGCGGCCCGCACCAGCATCGCCGGCCCCATGAACTGCTCGTGCTTCTCGTGCGTGCGCAGCACATGACATACGTCCTGACACAGGAAACACTCGATGCACTTGCGGAATTCCTGCGGCCGCTCGACTTCGTACTGATACATCCGCCACGTGCCGTCGGGCGCATCGGGCTTGCGTGGCCTGAAGGCCGGAATGCGCTTGTTCACCTCATAGTTCCATGAGACGTCGGTGACGAGATCCTTGATCACCGGGAATGCCCGCATCGGCGTCACGGTGATCGTCTCGTCCGCCGGATAGTCCGACATGCGCGTCATGCACATGAGCCGCGGCTTGCCGTTGATCTCCGCCGAGCACGAGCCGCACTTTCCCGCCTTGCAGTTCCAGCGCACCGCGAGATCGGGCGCCTGCTCCGCCTGGATCATGTGCACCGCGTCGAGCACGACCATGCCCTCGCCAGCGGCGACCTGGTACTCCTTCAGCTCGCCGCGCTCCCGCGTACCGCGGAACAGCCGAAACCGCCGCTGCTCAGCCACGGTTATTTCCCTTCCTTAATGAGGTTCATGAGATCGGCGGGAAGCGGCGGTTGCGTCTCACGCCGGACCGTCATGCGGGCGCCTTCCTCCTTTATGACGATCTGCTCGCGTGCCTGCTTGTCGTCCGAGTCGGGATAGTCGCTCCGCGTGTGGGCGCCACGACTCTCTTTCCGCTCCAGCGCGGCATGCGCGGTCGCCTCGGAGACGACGAGCAGCGACCGTAGGTCGATCGCCGTGTGCCACCCGGGATTGTACTCGCGACTTCCGGTGATGCCGGTCTCGAGGGCGCGCACCTTCAGCTTGTCCAGCTCCGCGAGCGCGGTTTCGAGACCCAGACGGTCGCGGATGATCCCCGCATGCCGCTGCATCACAGCTTGCAACGCCGACTGCACGGCGTAGGGATTCTCGCCGTCAGGACGATCGAACGGCGCGAGTGCCTCCTTCATCGCGATGTCCACGTCGGCGTCGGGGATATGGGGTGGGGTCCCTCGCTTTTCTGCCGCGTGCAGTCCCGCCCGCCGTCCGAAGACGAGGAGATCGCTCAGCGAGTTGCCGCCGAGCCGGTTCGCGCCGTGCATCCCGCCGCCCACTTCGCCCGCGGCGTAGAGCCCGGGCACAGTCGACTCCTGCGTCTCCGCATCGACCTTCACCCCGCCCATCACATAGTGGGTGGTCGGTCCGATCTCCATCGCGTCCTTGGTGATGTCGACGTGCGCCAGTTCTTTGAACTGGTGGTACATGCTCGGCAGCTTCTTTTTGATGTAGTCGGGGTTTTGCTTCGAGGCGATATCGAGCAACACACCCCCGTGCGGTGTGCCGCGGCCCTCGGCGATTTCCTTGGTGATGGCCTTTGCGACGACGTCGCGCGTGAGCAGCTCGGGTGGCCGGCGGTTTTTCTTCCGTTCGCCCTTGACCCACGCATCGGCTTCCACCTCCGTTTCGGCGAAGTCGCCCTTGAACAGGTCGGGCATGTAGCGGAACATGAACCGCTCGCCTGTGGCGTTCTTCAGGACGCCGCCCTCGCCACGCACGCCCTCGGTGACGAGAATCCCGCGCACGCTCGGCGGCCAGACCATTCCCGTCGGATGAAACTGCACGAATTCCATGTCGATCAGCTCAGCGCCTGCCTCGTAGGCCAGCGCGTGCCCGTCGCCCGTGTACTCCCAGGAATTGCTGGTGATCTGCCAGGCTTTGCCGATGCCGCCGGTGGCCAGCACG
>DASWCE010000232.1:0-1503 GCA_036390255.1 Gemmatimonadales bacterium
AGTTAACCCCGAAACCGTCACCGAAACCGTCATCGCGCAGGAGGGGGCGGTGAGTTCGGACCTCGGAGACACGGCGACAGAGCGCGCGCTCGCCTTGCCGGCATCAGCGCAGCGTTAAGCGGCGACTATTCGGCCAATACCTGGTGCACCGTGGCGATCGCGATCGAGCCCTCGCCCACGGCGGAAGCGACCCGCTTCGTGCTGCCGCTGCGGACATCGCCGACCGCGAGCACGCCGGGAATGCTGGTTTCGAGTAGGTAGGGCTGTCGGCGCAGGGGCCACTTGGCGGCGACCAGCGCATCCACGGTTAACGCGGCGCCCGTCTTGACGAACCCCTTCGCATCCAGGGTCAGACACCCCGCCAGCCACTTCGTGCTGGGCTCGGCGCCCGTCATGGTGAACACGTGTCGAAGGTTCTGCGTCTCAACACGTCCACCCGGCTCCGTTCGCCAGGACACCCGCTCGAGATGCCCATTTCCCTCGAGGCCGACAATCTCGGTCCGGGTATGTTGCTCGATGCGGGGATGCGCGTCGATGCGACTGATCAAGTACCGGGACATGGTGCTCGAGAGGGCATCCGAGCGAATCAGCATGTGCACGCGTTTCGCCGTCTCCGCGAGGAACACCGCAGCCTGGCCAGCCGAGTTGGCGCCGCCGACGACGGCTACCTCATCGTCGGCGCACATGCGCCGCTCCATCTGCGTCGCGGCGTAATACACACCGGCGTTTTCGAACCGGTGCAGGTTGTCCATCGCCAGCTTCCGATATTCGACACCGGTGGCGATGATGACGGCGCGTGCGAGCAGCGCGTCACCGTCCCCGCCATCGAGCAGCACGCGGAAGGGCTTCCGGTCGCAACCGAGTCGCATCGCGCGCTTCGCGATCAACACGCGGGCGCCGAATTTCTGCGCCTGATCGTAGGCACGCGATGCCAGCTCCTGACCCGAGATACCGAGCGGGAAGCCGAGGTAGTTCTCGATCCTGGAGCTGGTGCCGGCCTGCCCGCCCGGCGCGTTCGCTTCGATGATAACGGCGTTCAGTCCTTCCGACGCCGCGTACACCGCCGCCCCCAGCCCCGCGGGGCCGGCGCCGATAATCACGACGTCCCAGATTTGGGTGCGATCGAGGGTGGGGTTCAGCCCCAGGCAATCGGCGAGCTGCTGAATCGTCGGATTCTTGAGCACCGTCTTGCCGCGGCAGATCACCACCGGGACGTCGTCCGCCGTCAGGTGGAATCGGTCCAGCAGTTCCTGGCTCTCCGCGTCGGTATCCAGGTCGCGCTGGGTGTAGGGATGTCCATTGCGGGTGAGGAACTCGCGGATGTGCAGCGTCCCCGAGCAATGCTCGGACCCCAGCACCACCACGTCACCGTAGCCGCGGTCGATCAATTGCAGGCGGCGCAAGATGAACGCGCGCAGAAATATGTCACTCAGCTCGGTATCGGTCTGGATCAGCTTGAGCAGCTCGTCGCGCTCGACTTCGATCACGTCACTGGGCACGGTG
>DASWCE010000233.1:0-4036 GCA_036390255.1 Gemmatimonadales bacterium
CGAGCGCTGGCGCCGCCGGGGAGGAACATCCCGAGCACGATGGCCGGAAGGTCTATTGTTCGATTCGCCAGCGCGCGGACCGGGGCGACGATCTCCGCGTCGAACGCCGCGCCGACGCCCGCGGCATCGAAGCGCAACGCCTGCCACTTGAGTCCCAGGAGTCCCGCGACGATCGATCCCGTGGAGACGCTGGAGATCCGGGCGAGCCGGGGGAGGAGCCCCAGCTCGTTGATCCGCCAGAGGGCCCCCAGGTGAAACAGCATGGCGCGATAGCCGCCACCCGAGAGGCACAACGCGACGCCGTCCTCGGGCCCCCGCTCGAGAGTGTCCGACGGAATGAACGCGACCGGCGCGCGTGCGTCCGCGGGTCCCTGGCTCGGCATGAGTCATCAATCTACCGCCGCTCCATCGTACACGCGCCGGAACTCGAGGGAGCGGCCTCGTCCGCCCTATCCGCTGATGGGCCTGACGTATTGTGTCGCGATGGTCGCGCTCGATGGCATCGAGCACGTCGTACGGCGGCTGAGAATCGCCCGGCGACGAGGCGACGACTCTTGAGCATCGACCCCAATCAGAGGAGTTCGCCGGGGGTCAGCGCTGAGCGTCCTGCAACCAGAGGTGCAGCGCGGCGTAGGCGCGCCACGGTCGCCACTGCTCCGCGCGCGCGAGCAGGGCGCCGGCGCCCGATACGCCCGCCGCCCGTTGGAGCGCGCGGTCGCTCGCGGGGAACGCGTCCGGCCAGGACAGAGCGCGCATCACGATCACCGTCGCGTGGCGCTCGCTCACGCCATCGATCTCGACCAGCGCGCGCCCCGTCGCCGCCGCGTCGCTCCCGGGCTCGAGGCGTAGCGCGCCGCTCGCGACGGCGCGGGCGGCTGCCGCAATACTCTCGGCGCGCCGCGGCGGCACGCCGCACGCCACGAGCCGGCCCGCGCCGGCCTCAGCGATCCGCGCAGCGCTCGGCGCCAGATGGGTGAGCCCTGGGACCCCGGTCTCGAGCGGCTCGCCCAATGCTTCGACCATGCGTCCCAAGCATCCTCGGCCATCGAGCAGCGCGCGCAGGCAGACTTCGAAGCCGTCGAGCGCGCCCGAGAGGCGCACGCCAGGTCGCTGCGCGACCAGCGCGCCCAGCCCGCCCTGTCCCAAGTGCGCGTCCACCACCGATGGCTCCGCGTCGAGGTCGAACAGACGACGCAGGCCGGCGATGAGCGGCATCAGCGCGGGAACGAGCGACGCCGAGACCTCCGCGGCGACGTGCGCGTCGGGAGTCCGATCCTCGACGAAGACGAAGCCGCTTTGTCCGTCGATCCGCACGGTGCGACCGTAGCGGCCCCCCGCGATGACTTCGACGCCGGGAATAGCTTCCGAACGGAGACGGGCTAAAGTCGAATGCCACGCGAGCGGCGGGCGGTAGGCCAGCGTGAGGCGCAGGGACTCCGCGCGGCAGCGCGACACCGCCGCCCTGCGCGGCGCTGAGACTCCGCGCCGCAGAGCGCCCGGCGGCATGCCGTACTGCGCGCGGAACACCGCGTTGAAGCGGCGTAGGCTTTGGAAGCCGCTCGCGTACGCGACGCGCGTCACCGGGAGGTCGGTATCGACGAGCAGGCGCTTGGCCAGCAGCAGGCGATGCGTCTGCGCGAGGTCGAGGGGCGAGACGCCGATCTCGCGCTCGAGCGCGCGCCGCAGGTGGCGCTCGCTCACTCCCAGTCCACGCGCCAAGTCGGCCACGCTGCGGCCGTTCAGCGCCCCAGCGGCGATGCGCTGAGCCGCCGCGTGTGCGAGTCGCGACAACGCGGCGACGACCGTGCGCCCGGGCGCGAGCTCGGGACGGCAGCGCAGGCACGGGCGGAATCCCGCGCGCTCGGCCGCGGCCGCCGAGTCGAAGAAGCGGCGGTGGTGGTCGTAGGCCAGGCGCGACGGACACACCGGGCGGCAGTAGATCCGCGTGGTCGTGATCCCGACGTAGAACACCCCGTCGAAGCGCGGGTCCCGGGCGTCCACCGCGAGCGCGTAGGCCTCGCGGTGGACAGGCGCACCGGACAGTAAACGAACGGCGGACACCATTGAGACCCAAAGCTACGGCGTGTCGGCGATCGGCGTCGCCACGAAGGGGACCTGGATACTGGTCCCCTGCGGGACTGCCCTCCCCGTGATCACCCCGGCATCGTTGATGTGTTGGGCGACGATGAGAAGGTCGGGAAACCCGGACCCCACGAGATCGTTGAGATCCCTCATGACCCCGTTTTCCCAGAGGAAGGCACGGTTGCCGCTGAGACTGCTGGACACGCCTACCACCTGACGCCGTCCGTTGATCCCCAAGGCCTGGCTGGACGTGTCGCCGGCAAGTGTGCCGAGACTCTTGATCCCCGCTTCTCTGGTCCATAGAAAGGCGAGCGGGAGGAAGTCGATGCCGACGACGTAGGCCGGGTTCGAGAACCCGACGATGTCACCCTGCTCATTGATGTCCATCGGCGTGTGCCATGCGTCCCCTCCCAGGTCCCCGATGTTGCTCACTGTGCCGTGGTCCCAGAGGACTGAGTGGCGCGCGCTGAGCTGGCCGACCGCGATGTCGCAATCGCCCGAGATGCCGACGACCTGACCCCTCTCGTTAATCGCGGTGGCGGCGGACGTGGAGTCGCCGGGCAGCGGCGGGAGCGCCTGCTTCCGGCCCTGCTTGGGCTCCCACAGGACCGCGCGGAACTGGAGGACCTGGGGCGCGTTGCAGGTCGGGTCGTGCACGGGCGTCTCGGCCCAACCGACGACCTGTCCGCGGCTGTTCACGCCGGTGGCGAACCCCTGATCGCCTCCCAGCGTGGGCAGCGGCGTCATCACACCGTTTTCCCAGAAGAACCCGCGACAGATGTGGCCGGTGACGCTCGGGAAGAACGCCGTGCAGCTCCACTCCTCGTGCAGCGTGTCGAGCTCGGCGGTCTCGGCGATGCCGGCGATCATGCCCACGTCGTTGAGGCCGGGCCACAGCACGCCGCTGTTCGGCCCGCCGAGCGTGCCGAGCGTGTCGAGCGATCCGGCGCGCCACAGGGCCGCTACGCGGGTCGCGTTGCCCGGCCGGTTAGCGAAGCCGGCCACCCAGCCCCGGTTGTTGATGCCGGTGGGCCGGGTGCGCGTGCCGCCGAGTGTGGTGAGGTAGACGACGTCGTAGTGCAGGGTCGGTGAGAGCTGCACCAGTGCGTTGAGCGGTGCAGTGGCCCGTGGCTCGGAACCACAGGCCCAGAGGCCAGCGATCAAGATGGCCGACGAGATGTGTCGCATGGAATCCTCCGGCATGGGAAGGAGTGAGTCTTCACCATACCGTGCGACTCAGCGGCGCGCGCGCCGCATCCGGCCCTGGAAATTCTAGGACGCGGGAGATTCGAGGTCCGAATCCGGCCCCTTCTTGTTCTTTGAGGAGTGACCGCCCTCGATGCGTTCGCGCCTTCCGACTACTGCTTGTAGAGCGCGGGGAACTGCTGCTGCAGTCGCTGCACCTTCGGCAGGTCGTTGAAGACGATGTACGGCTGGTCGGGGTGGCGGGCGAGATAGTTCTGGTGATACTCCTCCGCGGGGTAGAAGTGCTCGAACGGCGCCACCTGGGTGACGATCGGACGAGAGAAGACTTGGGCCTTGTTCAGCTGACCGATATAGGCCTGTGCGGTCTCCTTCTCGGCCTCGTTCCCGTAGAAGATCGCCGAACGGTACTGGCTCCCCACGTCGGGGCCCTGGCGGTTCAACTGGGTGGGATCGTGCGCCACCGAAAAAAAGATCCGCAACAGCTCGCCATATGAGATCTGCGACGGATCGTAAGTGATCTGCACCGACTCGGCATGCCCGGTCACGCCGCTGCTTACGACGCCGTAGCGCGCGGTGGCCGCACCTCCGCCCGAGTAGCCGGACACCACGCCCGACACGCCCTTCACGTGCTTGAACACGGCGTCCACTCCCCAAAAGCATCCGCCCGCGAGCACGGCGATCTGCTCACCCTTGGCCGGCGGGACCCGGGACGTGGCGGCGAAGGCCGGGATCTGCGCCTGAGCGACGC
>DASWCE010000234.1:0-1573 GCA_036390255.1 Gemmatimonadales bacterium
GATGATGCGATGGGAATCGCTCACCGAGGACACTTCCGGATTGGCGACGATGACGGCCGCGTCGGCGTGGCGCATGGCAAGCGTGGCCCCCCGCTCGATGCCCGCGGGGCTGTCGCAAATCACCCAGTCGAATTTCGGGCGCAATTCCTCGATGACGCGCGCGACGCCGTCCTCGGTCAGTGCGTCCTTGTCGCGGGTCTGCGAGGCGGGAAGCAGGAAGAGCGTTTCGATGCGCTTGTCGCGGATGAGGGCCTGCGGAAGCTTGGCAGCTCCCTGGATGACATCGACGAAGTCGTAGACCACCCGGAGTTCGGCTCCCATGACCAGGTCGAGGTTACGCAGGCCCATGTCGAAATCGATCACGACGACGGCCTGGCCGGTTCGCGCCAGCGCGGCACCCAAGGCGGCGGTCGACGTCGTCTTGCCGACGCCGCCCTTCCCGGATGTCACCACCACGACCCTTCCCATCTCTGTCACCCCCTGTTTCAGTCGAGTGCCACCACCCGTATCGTGTCGCCGTCGAGCCAAGCCTGGATCGGCCGGCCGCGAAGGTCCGCTTCGATGTCGTCGGCAGTCTTGTACAGGCCGTCGATGGCGAGAAGCTCGGCTTCGATCTTGCTGCAGAAGATGCGTGCCCGCGAGTTGCCGGTCGCACCTGCCATGGCCCGGCCGCGAAGCGCGCCATAGACATGAATCGAACCGCCGGCGACGATCTCGGCGCCCGAAGCCACGGAACCGATTACGCTCACGTCGCCGTTGGGGAAAGCTACGGTTTGACCTGAGCGGACTGGACCGTCGAGCAGCAGCGAGGTTGCTTGCGGCTTGGGCGCCCCCTTTTCGACGGCTGCACTGCCAGGAGCTGGAGGATCGAGCACCTCGATGCCACCGGCCGTGCGGCCGCCCTTGAGCAGCGGTGGCAGCCCGGGGCCGAGCCAGGACGGATCCGCTCCCTCGATTCCCATGAGGCGGATGCTGCGTGCCTCGAGCTCCGCCATCAGCCCCGCGAAATCGTACTTGGTCAGCTTCACTCCCGATAGGTCGAGGACAACCGGCCTCCCGGCGAAAAAGCCTTCGGAACGTCGAAGCCAGCGATCCAACTCCCCAAGCCAATCAGCAATGGGCAGCTCCGGGGCAAGCGCGAACGCCAAGAAAGAGCGACCGCGAAAACGAAACGAGTGCCCAGGCTGAGCTACGCTCGACACGCGCCCCCCGACGATTGGTCCGCCAAATCGACTGTCGCCATACCAGCCAGGGTATCTGATTCGCACCTTCGTCGAGCTCCCGTTGAGGAAAGGCCCCCGGCGTATCCGGCCAATCGTCTCCACGATCAGCACTCCCAACGGCCCGCTTCGAACGCATCAGGCCTAACTTCAACAGGTTTTGGGCGCCGATACCCTTTAGGGACCGCTTACGGGGTCAAAAAATTGCGCGCCGAATCACAGGCCGCGGCCGCGCTTTCTGGGGCATCCGCATCGGGCAGGCGATTCACGTCGTTAGCGTCGCCGTCGGTGGCCGTTTTTTTCGGCCTAAATGCTGGAAAGAACACGGCGAGCCGCGGCTGTGCCGGCAAGGC
>DASWCE010000235.1:0-2269 GCA_036390255.1 Gemmatimonadales bacterium
CTGTTCTGTTCGACCTGTGGTATCAAGTCGTTCTATGTTCCGCGCTCACACCCTGACGGCTTCAGTGTCAACGCTAGGTGCCTCGACGCTGGGACCGTTCAGGAACTGGTGGTCACCAAGTTCAATGGCCAAGAGTGGGAGACCCAATATCCCACTGGTCGCGGGCCTGAGTTCCAAGAATGAATAGAAAGTCGCCCAACCACGCGTTGCACCGGATGCGCCGCAAGCGGCGCTCCGCTGAACGCGAACTATAAGGACTTCCCCGGAACTGCAAGGCGGATGAGCACAGGAAGGACTGCGTGACTATAACCGGCCTGTTGGTGAGCGCATGAGTGCTCTGGCCCTGATGAAAGCCGCGCGCCCGGTTCCCATACGTTAGTCGGCATCGTGTTGCCACCGCCGAGCCCATCGGAGTGTCCGGGCGCCGGTCTGACCTGTGTGTCATCAACGTTTGCAGTCTTTGGCGGATAGAAGTGTTCCTCGTCAAACGGTTTGCAGCGTCTGATTCTTGGCGAGCAGCGCCCAAGCGATGCGCGCGTTCTTGGCGGCGATCGCCACCAAGGTTTTATGATCTCCGCGTCGTGCCCGCAGCGTGCACACCCAGCGCGACAGGCGGTCGCGATGACGCATCGCGGTGTACAGCACCGAGCGTGCGCCCTGCACTAGCAGACAACGCAAGTACGCATCGCCGCGCCGGGTGATAGGTCCGAGACGTCGCTTGCCGCCGGAGGAATGCTGGCGCGGGGTGAGTCCCAGCCACGCTGCGAACTGCCGGCCGCTTTCGAAGTCGCGCGCGTTGCCCACAGTGGCCACGATCGCCACCGCCGTGATCGGCCCGATGCCACGGATCTGCATCAGGCGTTGTGCCGCTTCGCTTTGCCGAGCTTGGGCCTGCAGTTCCCGGTCGTAAGCGGCGATGCGCTCATCGAGCGTCCCGAGGTGGCTGCGTAGATCCTCCAGAGCTCGGCGCGCGAGCACAGGCAACGCCTCGGCTGCCGCCATCGCACCGCGGCGCACGTGCGGGGCACGGTTGGGCAGCACCACGCCGAACTCGGTCAACACTGCGCGCAGCCGATTGATGGTCGCCGTGCGCTCCTCGATCCACCCCTGGCGCACCCGGTGCAGCGATAGGACTGCCTGCTGCTCGGGGCTCTTGATCGGCACAAACCTCATGTTGGGCCGCGTCACCGCCTCGCAGATCGCCTCCGCGTCGTTGCCGTCGTTCTTGCCGCTCTTCCTGTACGGGGCCACGAACACCGGGGCCATCAGTCGCACCGTGTGTCCCAGTTCCTGGAACCGCCGTGCCCATTCGTGTGCCCCCGAGCATGCCTCCATGCCGATCAGGCACGGCGGCAAGGCCGCTACGGTTTGCATCAGCTGCTCGCGTCTCACGGTTTTCCTCATCCCCACCCGCCCCGCACCGTCGACCCCGTGCAGCGCGAACACCCGCTTTGCCAAATCAATCCCCGCAGTAGTAATCTGTTCCATGACTTCCCCTCTCGTTATCAGATTGAACCTGCAAACTCAATCTTGGCACTTCGATGCCGTGCGGGCCAAAACCCGCTTCGAGTAGGGGAAGTCCCTTTCATTCGTTAGCTGTTTGAAAGCATGGGTCGCATGATGACGGCGATGATCTGGCACCCGGTAGTCGCAGCGGATGCTTCTTAGGGAGGCACGAGATGACTAGAACCGAGTCGGTATTCGCCCTGGGTTTCGTTGTTCTAGTCGCGGTGTGTCTCGATACGGCGTCGAATTCCGCGAATGCAGCCGACTCACGGTATGACCTTGTTCTACGCAAGGCCCGCATCGTCGATGGGACGGGCAGCCCGTGGTATCGCGCGGATCTCGCGGTACAAGGAGACACCATCGTGCGCATCGCGCCGGCGATCACCGAGCCCGCCGCCCGCGTGATTGACCTCGATGGCATGGTGGTCGCACCTGGCTTCATCGATATTCACACGCACGCTTCGCGCGACATTCTCCAGGTGCCAACCGCCGATAACTACGTGCGCCAAGGCGTGACTACGCTCATGGAAGGCGCCGATGGGGGTGGTTCCGGGGTTTTCGGCGGCTTGCCGGTGCCGTTGAAGCCGTTTCTCGATCGGCTTGAGGCGACCCCGAGGTCGGTAAACTTCGGAACTTTTATCGGCCAGGGCGCTGTGCGCGAGTCAGTGATCGGTATGGCTGACCGTGCCACGACGTCTGCGGAGCTTGAGCGCATGCGTGCGGTCGTGCGCCAGGGAATCCACGACGGCGCCTTTGGACTCAG
>DASWCE010000236.1:0-1872 GCA_036390255.1 Gemmatimonadales bacterium
GAAAAGTGTTGCGCTCTCGTCCGCGATCATGGGCTGGAAGTAGGCATCGTGCTCGCCGGACTGCAGCGCCTGGCCTTCGAGAAATTGAATTGGCTCGTCCAGCACCGCGATGTCGCCGGTCGTCTCGACATAGTGTGCGGCGGCGTGGGCGAGCCATATCCGGTCGTCTGAAACGCGTGTGCGGACGCCCTGGCCGGAGGGCGGCAACCACCAGTGCTGGACATCGCCTTCGAGGAACTGTCGGGCCGCGGCGCGCAGGAGATGCTCGCGCGTCAGCGCCGGTCGCGACAGGGCGAGCGCCATTCCGTCCTGGAGCTGGTCGCGGAAGCCGTAAGCACCGCTCGCCTGATAGAACGCCGATCGCGCCCACATGCGGCAGGCGAGCGTCTGATAGAGCATCCAGCGATTCAGCATGATGTCCATGGACCGGTCCGGCGTTTTCACCTGAACCGTGCCGAGCACATCGTCCCAAAACCCAACGACCTCGCGCAGGACCGCATCGAGATCGGCCGCCCGATAGCGAGCGATCAAGGATTGCGCATCGGTCGTTGTCGCTGCCTCGCCGAGGAAGAAAACGATTTCCACTGTGCCGCCCGCCTTGAGCTCGAACGAGGTTTGCAGAGCGCCGCAGGGATCGAGGCCGGCACCGACCCGTTGTGAGAGGCGTGTTTCCCCCGCAAGCGCGGCCGGGTTGTCGAGCGTGCCATTGCGCCCGAGGAATTCCCGCCGGTCGCCGGTCCAGGCGGTCTGTCGTCCTCCCAGGTCCGCAAAGGCGACACGGGAACCGAATGTCATATTCCAGGGATTGCGCGCGAGCATCGCGCCAGTCTGCGGATCGAGTTCCGTCACGATCGAAAGTGCGGACGCGCCGCGGGACGGGCCGAGCACCCACTCGACATACGCCGTGACCGAAAGCCGCCGGGATCGGCCCGACGTGTTCCGGATCGTCAGCCGGGAGATCTTGATCGGATCATCGAGCGGCACGTATTGGAGGAGATCGAGCGCGATACCGTGTGCGGTGTGCTCGAATCGACTGTAGCCTTGGCCGTGCCGGGCGGTATAGGGCGCGGCCTCGTCACGGATCGGCATCGCCGTCGGTCCCCACAGCTCGCCGGACTCCTCGTCGCGCAGATAGAGGACCTCGCCCGGCCGATCGGTGACCGGGTCGTTCGACCAGGGCGTGAGCTGGTTCTCGCGACTGCTGACCGACCAGGTGTAGCCGCTGCCCTCGACCGCGACTTGAAAGCCGAACGAGGGATTGGCGATGACATTGATCCAAGGGGCCGGCATCGACCGTCCGGCGCCGAGCATCGTCACATACTCCCGTCCGGCCGCGGCGAATCCGCCGAGCCCGTTGAAGAATTCAAGGTTCTGCGGCGCCGGAAGGGTCTGCGACACGTCCGCGGGCGGCACGCGCCTCGGCGGCGGCGCTGCAATCGTGTCCGCTTCCTGGAGATGGTTGAGCTGTTCCGATAGCGTTCCGTGTCGTCCGACCAGCACGGCCCGGGCCATGGAGAGCAACAGGGCACGTGTCTCCACTGAAATGAGATCTGCACGCAGCACGAACACGGAGCCACGCGCGACATCCGCTCCGATCTGCGGTCGGGACTGGCTCGTCCGAACCAGCGTCTCCAGGGCGATCTGAAGGTCCTGGATATAGGAGGATGCCCGTTCGTTCAGGATCACGAGATCGACGGCGAGATGCTTCATCCGCCAGTATTCATGGGCTCGCAGCAACTGGCGGACGATGGCGACGTCTTCGATGTTGTCGATCCGCGCGAGAACGATCGGGATGTCGCCGGAAATCCCCTGAGTCCAGAGTGCGGCCGGCCCGCCGCCACCACGGCGTATGGCGTCTGAAGACGGACGCAT
>DASWCE010000237.1:0-5824 GCA_036390255.1 Gemmatimonadales bacterium
CGCGTGTTCGACTTTGATGTCGGATCGCCATTTTTCCGTTTCGATGGCGCCACGTACCCGCTCGTGGGTGCGCCGTACGTCGCGCGCGATACGCTGTTCCTGCCGCTCCATTGGCTGACCGGCCACGTGCCCCGGTTGCTGCCGAACCGGTACCGCTGGAATCCGTGGCTGTCACGCCTGGACGAGCAGCCGGCGACAGTCGTGGCGACCTCGCCCGTGCCACCAGCACCGATCGCCACCGCTCCGCAGCCACCGCTGCCACCACCGCCACCGGCCGCGCCGAATCCGATCACGGGCTTGCGGCTTGCCCATACGATCGTCGTGGATCCGGGGCATGGCGGCATCGACCCGGGGAATCCCGGTCTGAACTTCCCTGGGGGGCTGACCGAGAAGGACATCACGCTCGGCATCGGGAAGCTGCTCCGGGCGGAGCTGGTGCGACGCGGACTGAACGTCGTCCTCACGCGATCGACCGACACGCTCATCGAGCTCGCGAGTCGTCCGACATTCTGCCGGGCGGTCTGCGATCTGTTCGTCAGCATTCACGTCAATGCCATGCCCGCTGGAAGACGGCAGACAGCAGTGAACGGCGTTGAAACGTATTTCCTGTCTGACGCAAAGACGGAGGATCAGAAGCGGGTGGCGCAGATGGAAAACGATGCCCTGCGCTTCGAGGCGACGCCGGTAGTGGACGGGCCGCTCGGTTTCATTCTCCGCGATTTGCAGCTCAACGAATATCTCCGTGAGTCGGCGCGGCTGGCCGAGCTGGTGCAAGGGAAAGTCGCAGCGATCCATCCCGGCGAGGACCGCGGCGTGCAGCAGGGCCCGTTCCTCGTCCTGGCCGCGGCCCGGCGTCCCGCCATCCTGGTGGAGACCGGCTTCGCCACCAATCGCTCCGATGGCGCATTTCTCGCCTCTGCCACGGGGCAGCACAAGATCGCCACCGCGATCGCGGATGGCATCGTGGCGTACCTGCTCGAGTTTGAGCGCAAGATTGCGGCTGGAGGAGGGAGCGGACAAGCGCGATGACCTGGCGTCGCTGCGTGGTGCTCATGGCGACCGCGGCCGCGGCGAGCGCCTGCGCGTACTACAACGCGATGTGGAGTGCCGAGCATCATGCCAATGAAGCGCGGCGTCTGGAGGAGCGCGGCCAGGCGTCCGAGGCGCGTGCGGAATGGACGCAGGCGGCAAGCAAAGCCGAGGTCGTGAGGCTGCGTCATCCGCGCAGCCGCTGGGCCGACGAGGCATTGGTCTTGCAGGTCGAAGCGCTGGCACGCTCGGGCGCCTGTCACGATGCCGCTGAGCCGCTCGCGCGCGCTCGCGTGCGCGTGCAGGGAGGAGCGGTGCGCGAGCGAGTCGATCTCGCCGCGGCGGAATGCGCACTCGCGGGCGGTGATCCACTGGCGGCAGATGCCGTGCTCACCTCGTCCCTGGTTTCGAGAGACCCCGGGCGCCGCTCGCGCGCCGAGTACCTCGCGGGCCAGGCTGCCCTGTTGCGAATGGATTACGCGAGCGCGGTGGAGCATTTCAGTCGCTCGTCCGAGGCTTCCGCGCGGGACAGGGCGCTCGTAAGTCAATACCGAGCGCGCATCGCTCAGGCCAGCACGCCCCGCGACCTCATGCCGGTCGCATTACAGCTTCGCACCGAGCATGGTGACGAAGCGGAGCACTTGCTCTCGCTGCTCACGCAAGTGATGGCCGATGCGGAGACCCCGGCGGCACGCTTCCGCCGCGCCGAAGTGGCGCGCGATTCGCTCCACGCACCTGCACTGGCCGCGCAGATGTTTCTCGCCGCTGCGGCGCGCGAGCCCGCTTCGCTCTATGCGCCTAAAGCACTGATCGCCGCCTTGGCGGTCTGGCCAGACCGGCGTGATTCCATCGTTGCCGTGCTGGACGCGCGCTATGGCGAGTCGCCGTACACGCGCGCGTTCCGCGGCGAGGCGAGCCTCGCCTACGCTGCCGCGGAGGACTCGCTGGCCAAAGCACTCGGAGTTCCGACGGCGCGAATCGTGCCCACTCTCGCTGTACCGAGGTTCGGGGTCCCGTCGCCGGGACCCCGAGGCCCGCTGCCTTGAGTCCGATCGAGCTGTTCGGCACGACGTTCCAAAATCCGATTCTGCTTGCTGCTGGTACCGCCGGGTTCGGGCGCGAGCTCGATCACGTGATCGATCTCGACGTCCTGGGGGGGATCGTCACGAAAGCGGTCACGCCGGAGCCGCGCGAGGGACACGCTCCGTTGCGCGTCGCGGAGTTTCGTGGCGGCATGCTGAACGCGGTAGGTCTCGCGAACCCAGGTGTCACCCATGTCGCCGAGCACGAGCTGCCGTGGCTTGCGCAACGCTTGCAACGCGCGCGCGTCATCGTGAACGTCGCAGGGGCGCGCGTCCGAGATTATGTGCAGGTGATCGAACGCCTGACCCCACTCGAGCCAATCACCGCCTTTGAGATCAACGCGTCCTGCCCCAACACGAGTGCCGGTGGCTTGGAGTTCGGCGCGGAGCCGCGCTGCCTGGAGGAGCTCGTCCGGGCGTGCCGGGAGGTCTCCACGCGACCGCTCGCCGTCAAACTGTCGCCGGTCTTGCCCGACATCCCCGCCATGGCGCGCGTGGCGCGCGATGCAGGGGCCGACGCGGTCACGCTCGTGAACACGATGCCCGGCTTGCTCGACCGGCGGCTCGGCAACGGCAGCGGTGGCTTGAGCGGACCCGCGCTGCTGCCCATCGGCGTTTTGGCGACACGGCGCGTGCGTGAGCAGGCGGGCGTGCCGGTGATCGGCGTCGGCGGGGTGCGGACGACGGCTGACGCGCGCGAGTATCTTGCAGCGGGTGCGGCGCTGGTCGCGATCGGGACCGCCGCGCTGGCAGACCCTCGCGTCCCGGAGCGTATCGCGCGGGAGCTGACGCATGGCTGAGCTGATCGTTGCGCTCGACCTACCCAGTGGTCGCGAGGCATTGGCGCTTGCGGGGCGTCTCCCGGGATTGCGATGGGCCAAGATCGGTCCCGTGCTGTACAACCGCGAAGGGCCGTCACTCGTCAAGGAGTTCAGCGAGCGGGGCATTCGCGTGTTCCTAGACCTCAAGTGGCATGACATACCCAACATTGTGGCGAGTGCCGTGACTGCCGCGCGGGAGCTGGGCGTAGCGATGACGACGGTGCACTGCCTGGGAGGACGTGCGATGCTGGCGGCCGCAGCAGGCGCGGCGGGTGGCGACGCAAACCTGGCGGTCATCGGCGTCACCGTGCTCACATCACACGACGCCGCCGAGCTCGAAGGTGTTCTCGGGCGTGGCGTCCCCGACGTGGGGTTCGAGGCCGAGCGCTTGGCGCGTGCGGCCCTGCAAGCAGGGCTGCGGGGCGTTGTCGCGTCCGGCCAGGAGCTCGGCTTGCTGCGCGAGGCACTCGGACCTGATCCCTGGATCGTAGTTCCGGGCGTTCGTGCGCCTGGGGAAGCCCCTGGCGACCAGGTCCGCACCGTCGAGCCGGCTGAAGCCGTGCGGCGCGGCGCGACACACCTTGTGGTTGGCCGGCCGATCACCGCTGCTCCCGACCCCGTGAAGGCGTACCGGCGTCTGGTCGAAGCGCTCGATTGAGGGTATCAAGCAGACTATGAGGACGCTCTGGCTGTTGACCATCGTGGCGCTGCCCGCGGTGCCCGCGCTGCCGGCGTATGGCCAAGTCCCACTGTCTGACGCGGCCATGCGCGCCAAGCAGGCATTGTCCGCGCATGACCCCGAGGCCTTGGTCGGGCCGAGCTCCAACCTCGTGCTCCAGATCCCCGGTGCCGACCCGTCCTCACCCCTCGGGCGCTCGCAGGCGATCGAGCTTTTGCGCCGCTACTTTCGGCCCACCGAGGAGCGGGGCCTGGATGTGACAGCGATTCGCGAGGTCGAGCCGGGGAAGGGCTTCGTCGAGATCACCCGGCGCTACGTCGTGGCGGGAACTACGGAATTGCGACACGAAACGTTGTTTCTGGGCTACCGGTTAGAGGGTCGCGATTGGCATCTCGTGGAACTGCGGAGTGCGCCGTAATCGATTGTGGTGCGGCCCCTTGCGTGAAGGTCCCACCCCGTCTATAGTTCAAGACTCAGCCAGAATAATTTTCACTTTTCCGGAGCAGCCTGTTGAAGGTACGTTCGAGCGTGCGCCCCATCTGCGAGCACTGCAAAGTCGTGACGCGCCGGGGGGTGATCCGCGTGATCTGCAAGCGTAACCCCAAGCATAAACAGCGGCAGGGTTAGGGAGAGGCATGGCTCGTATCGCAGGCGTGGATCTGCCGCGCGACAAAAAAATCCAGTACGCACTTCCGTACATCTTCGGCATCGGTCCCAGCAATTCGGTCAAGATTCTCGCGGAGACGGGCATCAGCCCTGACGCGCGCGTGCGTGATTTGCGGGACGCCGAAGTCGCCCGGCTGCGGCAAGTGATCGAGCGGGACTACAAGGTCGAGGGCGCCCTGCGCACCGAGGTCGCGATGAACATCAAGCGCTTGATGGACATCGGGACCTATCGCGGCAGTCGTCATCGCAAGAATCTGCCAGTGCGCGGCCAGCGCACGCACACCAATGCGCGCACGAAGAAGGGGCCGCGGCGCGCGATCGCGGGCAAGAAAAAGCCCGTCCTCAAAAAGTAGAGGCACATGGCGGACGCCAAACCAGAAGCGAAAGCGGAAGCCAAACCCGACGCAAAGCCCGAGGCAAAACCGGACGCGAAGCCGACGCCGGTTCGCGCCGCGGGCGCTGCCAAGCGGACCAAGAAAGTCGTGGAGGCGGAAGGCGTCGCGCATATCACCGCGACGTTCAACAACACGCTCATTACGATCACCGATCTGCAGGGCAACGCGATCACGTGGGGCTCGTCGGGTAAGGCGGGCTTCAAGGGTTCCAAGAAGTCCACGCCGTTCGCCGCGACCGTCGCCGCCGAGCAGGCGGCGCGCGAGGCGTTGAACCTCGGCGTGAAGCGTGTGCACGTGCGCGTGCAGGGTCCCGGCTCCGGTCGTGAGTCCGCCATCCAGGCGCTCGCGAGCGCCGGACTTCAGATCCGCTCGATTCGCGACGTGACGCCGATTCCGCACAACGGGTGCCGCCCGCCCAAGAAGCGGCGGGTATAACCGATGGCACGCTACACGGGTCCCGTTTGCAGATTGTGCCGCCGCGAAGGCACCAAGCTGTTTCTCAAGGGCACGCGCTGCCTGACGGAGAAATGCGCCGTCGAGCGTCGCGCCTACGCGCCTGGGCAGCATGGCCAGTCGACGGGCCGGCGCCGCAAGGCGTCGGAGTACGCGAAGCAGCTGCGCGAAAAGCAGAAAGTGAAGCGGATCTACGGCCTCTCCGAGCGCCAGTTCCGCAACCTGTTCGAGCGGGCGATCAAGGAGCCGGGTGTAACGGGCGAAGCGCTGCTCGTGGCCCTCGAGAGCAGGCTGGACAATCTGGTGTACCGCATGGGCTTTGCGACCTCGCGCAAGCAGGCGCGGCAGCTCGTCCGGCATCGCCACATCCTCGTCAACGGCCGCACGGTGGACATTCCCTCCTACCGCGTGTTGGTCGGGGACGAAGTGAGGGTCGCCGATGCGAGCCGTGAGCTCGTGCAGGTGAAGGTTGCGCTCGAGCAGTTCGGGCGTGGACAACCGGTTTCGTGGATCCAGGTGGATACCGAGAAAGTGCTGGGCAAGGTGACCGAGCGACCCACCCGCGACGCCATCCCGCTCGCGGCACAAGAACAGTTAATCGTCGAGCTCTATTCCAAGTGATTACGACTCTTGATTTGACGGGGTTGGTCCGGCCGCATCTGGTCGAGATGACCAAGCGCGAGGACAACCCGAATTCCG
>DASWCE010000238.1:0-8310 GCA_036390255.1 Gemmatimonadales bacterium
GTGAACGGGGGCTGCGTGTTCCTCGTGCAGAAGACCCGCACTGTCGCGCAGCTGCGGCTCCTGCTCGTCGACCCGAAGGCGCGCGGCCTCGGCATCGGCGCGCGACTCGTGGATGAGTGCACGCGCTTCGCCCGCCAGACGCGCTACCGCAAGATCATGCTCTGGACCAACAGCGTGCTCCATGCCGCTCGACGCATCTACGAGCACGCGGGATACACGCTCGTCGAGGAGGAGAAGCACCACAGCTTCGGGCATGACCTCATGGGGCAGACGTGGGAGCTGACGCTATGAACGAGAGCCGGATGCACTCCAGGATTCACGTCGCTTTCCAGATCGGCGTCATTCTCAAAGGTCTGAACGGACTGCTCGAGCTGATCGGTGGCATTCTGCTGCTCATCTTCCCGCCGAGCGAGATTCGCGAATTCATCGTCCATCTCTCTCATAACCCCGCCATCGCGCTGCACATCTCTCCACAAGACGAGCGCTTCGCCGCCATCTATCTGGCGTCGCATGGCGTCGTGAAAGGCGTCCTCGTGTATGCGCTGCTGCGGGAAAAGCTGTGGGCGTTTCCGTGGGCGATCGGCGTGTTCGCCGCGTTCGGCGTCTACCAGATCTACCGCTACGTCGTGGAGCCCTCGGCGTGGCTCATCGCCCTCACCGTTCTGGATGTGGCGGTCATCCTCCTGACGCGGGCCGAGTGGCGCCGAGTGAACGCTCAGACGTAACGGGCAACAGCCATCGCCGTCAGCGCCACCAACAGGAGAGCCATCACCACGCGGTTCAGCGTCGCGCTGCGCCCCCGCAGGCGCTGCATCTCGGCCGAGATCCCCGGCCGATCCGCGGGGGATGCGCTGGGGAGCGACTCGCCGAGCTTTGCCATGCGGATCATCACTGGCCGGCCCAGAATGATGCCGAACAAAAACGCGAGCAGCGCCGACAAGCCTCCTATCCCGAACGCGAGACCAGTTGGCGTCTTCAGGAACGCGCCGGCCGCGCCACCCGACAGCCGCTGGAACAGCCACATCCCCGACACGAGCGTGATCAACGCGATGAGAGGCATGACGACCGGCACGCCGCGCTTCATCAGCGCGCCCTGCACCTTCCCGCTCTCGGGTCCTGCCTCGGCGAAGGCGGGCATCAGGAAAAACGTCATGAAGGCGAACATCCCGACCCACAAGGCACCGGACACGACGTGCAGGAACCGCAGAACGATCATCAACACGACCCAATCTCCGTTGAGGGGGGGTGAGACTAAAATCGCTCAGCGCAGGCCGGGGCCGCTAGCCTCGAGTGCGAGCAGCTGCGCAGCATACGCGCGCCACGGGCGCCATTGCTCCGCGGTGCGCTCAAGCGCGGGATCGGCGGCGGGAAAGTCGTCAGGCGACGCAAAGGCATCGAGACGTCCCGGCACACGCACCCCAGGCCAGCGCCTGACGAGCTCCGCCAATCCGCGCTCCGCCAAATGGGTACCAATGACCGCGGGCTCTGCGTCGAGATCGAATACACGACGCAGGCCCGCGATCAGCGGCATCAACACCGGCACCAACGAGTCGGCGATTTGCGCAACGAGGTAACTGTCGGCCGGGGAGTTTTCGACGATCACTAATCCCGTGTGCCCCTCGATCTCCACGACGCGGTCGTAACGCGGACCCTCACAGCCCAGGCTCCGGAGGAGAGGCGCCCACGCGAGTGGCGACCGATACGCCAGCGTCAGGCGCAGCGACCCCTGCGCGGGAGCCGGTGGGCGCCGCACGCGTCGCAGCGCACTGGGCGGCATGTGGTACTGTGCGCGAAACACCGCATTGAACCGCCGCAGGCTCTGAAAGCCGCTCGCATACGCGACGCGCGTCATCGGCAGATCGGTATCGACGATCAGCCGCTTGGCGAGCAGCAGGCGATGCGTCTGCGCCAGATCGTGCGGCGACACACCGACCTCGCGCCCGAGGGCACGGCGCAGATGACGCTCACTCACACCTAGCTCGCGCGCGAGGGTAGCGACGCTGCGGCCGTTCAATGCTCCCGCCGCGATACGTTGCGTCGCCTCGCACGCGAGACGCGATATGGCATCGACTACCGCCCGGCCAGGCGCCAACTCGGGCCGGCACCGCAGGCACGGGCGAAATCCGGCGCGCTCGGCAGCGGCCGCGGAATTGAAGAAGCGGCGATGGCGATCGTACGCCAGCCGCGACCTGCACACCGGCCGGCAATACACGTGCGTCGTCGTGATCCCCACGAAGAACACGCCGTCGAAACGGGGATCGCGCGCGTCCACCGCGAGCTGATAGGCATCGCGGTGGACTGGATTCTTTGGCGCCACGGCAGAAACCATGGTCGAAACCTATTATTGGCTCACCGGCGTCGCCACGAACGGCACCTGGATGCTCGTGCCATGCAGCAGCGCCCGCCCCACGATCACGCCGTCTTCATTGATATGCTGCGCCACGATGAGCAAGTCGGGGAAGTCCGCGCCCACGAGCCCGTTGAGATCCTGCATGACGCCGTTCTCCCACAGGAACGCGCGGTTCAGCGCCCCGCTCGAGACACCGACTACCTGATGGCTGGAATTGACGCCAAGGCCCTGGCTGTTGTCATCGCCGGGGAGTGTCTTGAGGTCCTGGATCCCCGTCGCTTTCGTCCACAGGAAGGCGTGCGGGTTGAAGTCGATCCCGACGACGCCGCGCGGGTTCGAGAAGCCGACGACGTCGCCCGCGTCATCGATGTCCATCGGCGTGTGCCAGGCGTCGCCGCCCAGGTCACCGATGTTAGTCGGGACGCCGTTCTCCCACAGCACCGAGTGGCGCGCGGAGAGCTGGCCGACCGCGATGTCGCAGTCGCCGGAGATACCGACGACCTGGCCCTGATTGTTGATCCCCGTCGCGGCCGACGTCGAGTCGCCGGGCAGCGGCCGCAGCTCGCGCTTCGTGCCCTTCTTGGTGTCCCACAGGACGGCGCGGAACTGGAGCTTTTGCGGTGGGTTGCACGTCGGATCGAACACCGGCGTCTCGGCCCAGCCCACCACCTGGCCGACGCTGTTGACACTGGTCGCGAATCCTTGCTTGCCGCCCAGGGTGGGCAGTGCCTGCATCACGCCATCTTGCCACACGAATCCCACGCAGATGTGGCCGGTCACGCTCGGGAGAAACGCCGTGCAGCTCCATTCTTCGTGCAGCGGATCGAGCTCGGCGGTCTCGGTGATGCCGGCGATGATGCCGTTGTTGCTGATGCCTGGCCACTGCACGATGCTGTTGGGGCCACCGAGTGTGCCAAGCGTGTCGAGCGAACCCGCGCGCCAGAAGGCGGCGACGCGTGTAGCGTTGCCGGGACGATTGACGAATCCCGCGACAAGTCCCGAGTTACTGATGCCTGCGGCGCGATTGCGCGAGCCGCCGAGTGTCGGGAGATAGCTGACTGTGTAACGTGCGGCGGGGAGCACGTCGTCGCGCAGCATCGAGACGCGCGGGTCCGAGGGCACTTCGCGGTCGTAGCTGCAGCTTAGCAGGGGAGCGACGGCGAGACTCGCGCACAAAACGTATCGCATGAGGTCCTCCGGATGGGGTGTTGCTTCACCTTACCGGGGGATCTGGGTGGGTGCGCGCCGCTTTCGGACGGGGATTTTTGAGGGATTCGAGGACCGATTCTGGCGGCTAAGTTTCGTGCCATGGAGCGCCAAGCCTACCCACCCGCCCACTCCGTTGCGCACAGCATCGCCGAGCACTTCCGGCGTCATATCGAGCGGACGGGACTCAAGGCCGAGATCCCCGATGCCGCCACGATGGAGCGCATCATCAACGCCGCCTTCTGGGCGAGCCTGCGCCGTGAGGAAGGCCGCGCCCCGACGATCTCGCTCGCCTATCTCCCGCGCGAAGCCGGCGGCACGGCGCTCTACGTCGAGCGGCCATTACCTCTCGACGCCGCGATCCTCACCCGCCTCGCCCCTGCGGTCGAACGGCCCGGCATTCACCTCGGCGTCTGGAAAAACGGTGATGGGGGGGGGCTGGCAGTCTGGGGTGCGACGCGCACGATCCCGCCGTTCTGCTTCGTGGTCGAAGTGATCGAGCCGGGGCTGCTCGTGATCAAGCACCGCCGCGCCGATCCCGAAGGCAAGTTCGCGAACGTCGCGGTGCTCGAGGGCGATGAGGTCAAGATTGTGGACGTGGAGGGCACGCTGGCGTCCGAGTGCCCGGACTTCGTCAGTGTGTTGCTGGGTTTTGATTCGGCCACGCCCGACAACGTGCTGCTGCCGCTCGCGCTCTCGATGCGCGCGCACAAACACGGCGGCTCACTGCTGGTCGTGCCGCACGGCACGGAAGCGTGGCGCAAGTCGATCGTCTCGGTCCCCTACACCGTCGCGCCACCTTTCTCCAAGCTCGGCGACCTGGTGCGCAAAGGGTCACGCGACGTCGCCTTCAAAGAGGCAACCGACGCGATCGGCGGGCTGACCGCGGTGGATGGCGCCGTGGTGTTGAGCGATCGGTGGGACGTGCTGGCCTTTGGCGCGAAGATCGGGCGCACCGAGTCCGGCCCATTCGTGGAAGAGGTGCTGGTCCGCGAGCCGATCCTCGGTCACACACCAATCAAGGTGCCCGCCTCGGAGGTCGGCGGCACCCGCCATCTCTCCGCCGCGCAATTCGTGCACGAACAAAGAGATTCTCTAGCGCTTGTGGCTTCGCAAGACGGCCGGTTTACAGTGTTTGGCTGGTCACCGCGGGCGCACATGGTGCACGCGTATCGCGTGGAAGCGCTTCTGCTCTAACCTTCCGGAAGGCGGCATACACCGCGTCCGACCACCATGCGCCGCAGCGCTCGATCTCGTCCATCGCCGCCTCGTGCGATAGCGCAGGGCGGTAGGGGCGGTCGGTCGTAAGCGCGTCGAACACGTCCACAATTCCCACGATCTGCGCCGACAGCGGGATCTCGTCGCCCCGCAGACGGTCGGGGTAACCGCTGCCGTCGTACTTCTCGTGGTGCCAGCGGATGATCGGCCTGAAGTCCCAGGGGAATCCCACGCCCAGGAGCAACTCCACACCCCAGATTGGGTGCATCTGCATCGCATCGCGCTCGGCCTGCGTAAGCGGCCCGGGCTTGTTGAGCACCTCGTGTTGTACGCGCACCTTCCCCACGTCGTGCAGGTAGGCGCCGAGCCGGATCGTGGTTTGGGTGTGCTGATCCAGACCAAGCTCCTGGGCGACGGCGAGGGCGAGGGTCGCGACGCGCTCGCAGTGTCCGAAGGTATAGCTGTCGTTCGACTCGATCGACTGACCCCACTCGCTCACCACGGCGAGGTAGGTGGCCTCGAGCTCGGCCATCTTGCCGTCGACGTAGACTAGATCACCGCGGGCATCGAGCCGGCGGAACAGGGCGTGGGCCTCGTTCAGGAGCCTCAACGCGTCTTGATTGCGGCCCATCGCCTGGTACAGGATCGCGAGCTCCCGGCGCGTGGCAGCCTCGTTCAGGACTGAGCCCGTTGTCACCGCGAGTTCGAGCGCCGAGCGCAGGCGGGCCTCGGCTAGCGCAGGCCGTCCCGTGTCGCGGTACACCATGCCGATGATGCGATAGGCCTGTGCCCGGAGGACGCCGCCGTCGAACAGCCCCAGCGCCGCCTCCGCGTTGCGCCGCGCCTCCTCATATCGCTCCCGCGCGAAATAGACCTCGGCGTGGTTGAGGAGGCACAGTCCCTGCAGGTAGGTATCCTCCACACGGACGGCGATCTCGTAGCTCTGGGTGAAGTACCGATCGGCTTCGTCGAGGAGCTGTCGCTGGGCGCTCACCATCCCGAGGTTGTGGTACGCGATGGCGGACCCATGCTCGTCGTTGCAGCTCTTGTACGCCTCCAGAGAGCGCGCATAGCAGGCCAGCGCATCCTCGCAGTCGCCCTGAATGCTCGCGAGGATTCCCAGATTCTGCTCGGCACGCGCCCGCAGCTCGCGGCTCGCGCCGCCCAGCTGCACCGCGCGCAGGAAATGCCTCCGCGCGTCCGCCAGCGGACCGGCCTCGAGGTCGATTCCTCCTAGCGTGTTCAACGCCTCGGCAGCGAGGATGTCGTTGCTCGTCTCGCGCGCGACCGTGAAGCTCTGTTCGCACAGCCGGCGCGCCTCCACGGATTGGTTGCAGCGGTGCCGGACGACGGCGAGCCGCCGCAACGCCTCGGCGAGCACCGCGCGTTCGCCCGCGCGCTCCGCAGCCTCGATCGCCGCCTCGTAGCCGGCGGCCGCCTCGGTGAGCCCGACCGCCCGCTCGCGGGCGCGAGCTTCGTGCAGCAGGTCAGCCGCGGAGCGCGTGGTCAAATCATGCCCCGGCGAGCCCCGTGTCCAAAGCGGACGAATCGGGCCGGACAGCGGGCGGCGGGTCGTACGCCACGGCCGCCGTCGGTTGAATGCCGGGAGTGCTCATCAGCGCGTCCAGCTTCTCGGCTTCCGCCTTCGCGCCCAGCCGCTCCAGCGTCGCGCGGGCGGTCTCGGCTGCTTCCCGAGCCGCCGCGATGTTGCCCTCACGAGCCAGCAGATAGGCGAGGTCGCGCTGGGCTATCGCGACGAGCAGCGGGCGTTCGTGCTTCGCCGCGCGTGCGATGACTTCGCGGAACATGGCTTCGGCCTCCCGCTTGCGCCCCGCCGCGCCCAGCGCGACGGCGAGGATCCGCAGATCCTCGGTTTCGCGCACCGCGTCCTTCAAGTCCCGGTGGATCACCACGGCGCGCTGCGCTTCCCGGATGGCCAGCTCGGGGTCGCCCCGGGCCACCTGGATCTCGGCCCGGCCCGCAAGGGCCTGGGCTTTGAGCTGGCGGTCGCTCAGCCGCTCGGCCTCCCGCATGGCCGTGTCGGTGGCGTGCATGGCGTCGTCCAGGCGCCCCTGCTCGCGGTAGGTAATCCCGAGGTTGTGTTGCGTCTCGGCGATGCCGCGGTCATTGCGGGCCTTCTGGTACGCGGCGATCGCGCGGGTGTACGCGCCGACCGCGCGGCCATAGTCCCCCTGCATGTTCGCGATGATGCCGAGGTTGTTGGCGCACCGCCCGAGGGTCGCCATGTCGTTGTCCTGCATCGCCTCTTCCTGCGCCCGCGTGAAGAAGCTCGTAGCCTCGCTGATGCCGCCCCGCTCCAGCGCGATGGCGCCGCAGACGTTCAGCCCCCGGACCTCCAGCGTCCGGTCGCCCAGCACTCGCGCCCGCGACAGCGCGACCATAGCCCACTGCTGGCCGACGTCCAGTCGCCCAAGCCGGCTGTGCCCGATGCCGCAGAGCAACGCCAGCATCGGAGATTGCTCGAGCTCGTCCTGCGTGCGCCCGCCGAGGTAGGTGACCAGCTCGGCGTAGTCCCCGGCGTCAGCCAGCGCCTGCGCCGCGTGCAGCGGCGCCAGCGAGCGGCCCAGCTCAGCCCCGAAGTCGCCGTCCCATTCCTGACTGGCCAGATTGCGGATTTCCGCTTCGGCGCCGAGCCGCGCGAAGATCGCCTGCGCGGCCCGCGCGGCCGCCTGGGCTTCGGCGTTCCGGCCGGCACGGCGCAGGACGATTGCGAGGTCCCGCGTCGCCTCGGCCAAGAGCTGCGGCCGCCGGTGCCCTTCCGCCCGCACCATCACGTCCCGTAGCGCGTGCTCGGCGGCGACCAGCTCGCCCTCCGCCGTCAACACCAGCGCCAGCGCTCGTTGGTCCTCGGCTTCATCGGCTGGATCGGGCACGCGGCTACGGATCGCCCGGACCTCGTCCAGCGTGCGCCGCGCCAGGCCAAGCTCGCCCTGCGCCACGCGGATTTCCGCGCGACCCCGGAGCGCCAAGGCCCACAGCGTCTGATCCCCGGACGCCTCCCCTTCCGTCACGGCCCAGTCCGCCTCCGTCAGCGCACGGTCGAGCGCACCCTGGTCCCGATACGTCAGCCCCAGATTGTGATGGCACTGCGCCACGCCCGGCCGCCACCCCGCGCGGTCGAAGGCGGCAAGGGCGATCTCCCAGGACGCGATGGCCTCCGCGTGTCGGCCCCGCAGGTGGCTGATGATTCCCAGATTCGTCGAGCAGCGGCCGGCCGTGCCGACCTCGCCGTCCCGGCTGGCCACCATGAGGCCCCGCGTGCAATAGTCCGCGGCTTCGTCGAGCCGCCCGCCGACCAGGGCGACGGCGCCCCGCGCGTTGAGCGCGCGACCTTCGATCGCCTGCTCGTTGCGCATGCGCGCTTTGTCCAGCGCCACCTCGAGCCACCGGCGTCCCTCATCGTGGCGCCCCACCCGTGCGTACGCGGTCCCGTACAGCAACGCGAGATCCGGCGACTCCTCGAGCTCGGTCGGCTCGCGCGCGCCGAGGTACGCGATGACCTCGGTGTGGCGGCC
>DASWCE010000239.1:0-19797 GCA_036390255.1 Gemmatimonadales bacterium
CGCCGTATCGATCCCCTCCTGGACATCGCCGCCCGTCTCCGCGACCACTTTTCCCATTTCGCGCGTCATGGCCCGTGCGACCGCGTCCTTGCGCTCGGCGAGCAGCTGGCCCACGCGCTGCAGCACCTGCCCACGGATCGGTGCAGGTGTCTTGGACCACACGGCGAAGCCGCGCCTGGCCGACGCGATCGCGCGCTTCAGGTCATCTGGTCCCGAGCGCGGAAAGCGACCGATGACGTCGTTCCAGTCGGCGGGGTTGCGATTGTCGAAGTATTCGCCTGTGGACGGGGCGACCCAATCACCGGCGATGAAATTCTTGAATTCAGGAGGCATGGATCTCAGGGTTCGGGACAGAAGAATGGTATGGGTGTCTTCCCGTAGAGTCGCGGCAACAGCTGGCGGCCAGCGAGCGCGAGCCCCCAAATCATCAGGACGATCGATAGTGTGTGTGCGATGCCCAGGCGCCGTTTCCACGACGTCAGCGCACTCCACACGCCGGCGACTGTCACCGCAGTCGCTCCAATAAGATAGAAAACGAGCTTGAGACCGCACGCATGGGAGTACGGCCACACGAGCATCCCAATAGCCAACGCGAGTCCGAGACCCACGCGCATCCACGTCGTGATCCAGGCTCGCCCGCGCACGGGACCTCCTCCGACACCTACGCCGGGGCGTGGCGAGACCGGGACGGTCGGGACGCCACGACCGAGCGTCGGATCAGCCTCCGGCAACTTCGAGAGGAGCCTGTCGACCTCGCGCATCTCGCGATCCCAGTCGCGCTCTTTCAGATCCTTCTCCTTCTCCTTCACTGGACTCCTCCTTCGCCGCCGCGCGACAGGCCGTAACGCTCGATTTTCTTATACAGATTGCTGCGTGGCATCTGCAATGTGCGCGCCGTCTCCGACACGTTCCAGTCATTCTCGTGCAATTTGCCGAGCAGGAAGGCGCGCTCGGCCGACTGCTTGAACTCCTCGAATGTCGCGGCACGCAGCCAGGCCGCATCGCCTGCCGCGCCGGAGGCCGTGCCCTTCCCCCGTCCCGCGTTTCCCTTCCCCACAAGTCGCTCGACATCGCTCTGGGTAACGGTGGGGCCCGATGCAAGAATGAGTAACCGTTCGACGGCGTTCTTGAGCTCGCGGATATTGCCGGGCCAGTCGTGGGCCGTCAGCCGTTCCACCGCGGCCGCCTCGAACTCCTTCGTTGCCAACCCTTCCTTCGTGAGCTCCGCGGTGAAGTGGGCGATGAGCTGCCCGACATCGGCGCGGCGTTCCCTGAGCGGCGGTACCTGGATCGGAATGACATTGAGCCGATGCAGCAGGTCTTCGCGGAAACGTCCCTGCTCAATCTCGGCGCTGAGGTTCTTGTTCGTCGCGGCGATCACGCGGACGTCGACCGGCAGCGCCTTCCCGGAGCCCACGCGCGAGATCACGCCCTCCTGCAGGGCGCGGAGCACCTTCGCCTGCGCCGAGAGACTCATGTCGCCGATTTCGTCGAGAAACAGCGTGCCGCCGTCGGCGAGCTCGAACTTGCCGGCACGGTCCGCGAACGCGCCGGTGAAGCTCCCTTTCATGTGGCCGAAGAGCTCGCTCTCGATCAGCTCGGTGGGGATGGCCGCGCAGTTGACTTCGATGAATGGACCCGACGCACGCGGGCTGAGCGCGTGAATCGCGCGCGCTACGAGCTCCTTGCCGGTGCCGTTCTCGCCCGTGATCAGCACGCGCGCCGGCGTGGGCGCGACCTTCTCGATCAACCCGATGACCTGGCGAATCGCCTTGCTCGACCCCACGATCTCGTACTGTGCCCGCACTTCCTGCTTGAGCCGCACGTTTTCGCTGACCAGCACGACATGCTGCAGCGCATTGCGAAGCGTCAGCAGGATGCGATCGGTGTCGAGCGGCTTCTCCAGGAAGTCGTACGCGCCCAGCTGCGTCGCCTCGACTGCGGTCTGGATCGTCCCGTGGCCCGAGATCATGACGACTTGCGCCTGGGCATCGAGCTGACGGATCCGCTTCAGCGTCTCCAGGCCGTCCATCCCTTCCATTTTTACGTCGAGAAACACGAGATGCGGCTTGAATTCCGCGTAGACCCGGATGGCCTCGTGCCCCGATGCGCATGCCTGCACCTCGATCTCCTCGTACTCGAGGACCTGCTTCAGGGCCTCGCGAATCCCTTTCTCATCGTCGACGATCATCACGCGGCGCGGGCTCATGGACCAGACCTCGGTCGCTTGTACAGCACCACGCCGGTCGTGTGCACCTTCACGACCGTCACGGCGGGATCCACCTTGACCGGTACCGCGCCGTTGGGCGACGCTCCCGCCATCTGTTTCGTGAGCTGCTTCACAAACGGCCCCGGAATCTCGATTCCGCGGAGGGTGATTTCGGTGATGTCGTAGAGCGCGGTCCCAGGGCGCCCGATCGAGACCGTGCCCGCCATCCGCAACGGCTCGTGGTCACCGAACATCCCGGCGAACGGTCCGAGCGTTCCCGGCGGCAAAGCGCGTGTGTCGAGACGTGCATGCAGGATCAGCGTTCCTTCCTGGAGCTCGACGCGCAATGAGTCGTACATCTTGCGAACATTCCAGTCGATTCCGGCACCGATCAGTGACGCCATTTCGTTCGGGTTCAACACGACGGAATCGGGGCCGGTGGCAGTCCGCAGCGTTCCGACTTTTGCCTTGCCGGACGCGATGGCCTTGGGCGTCGGCGCGCCGACTGCCGTGTCGGCAACGGGCGGCAACGCTGTAGAACGGCCGAACCAGCGTGCGAAATTGGACATGATCGGCTCGCGGAACCACCACGCCAGCGCGAGCGCGCCGATGATGGCGATCGCGCAGCCGAGTTTGAGCACGCCCTTAAGACAGCCGTCCATGATATCTGACCTGATACACCGGGCCATCCTGTTGGAGTGTGCTTTGCATCAGGTCCACCTCAGCTATGGTGACCGTCTCGTCGAAGTCCAGCGCCGCGAGGATCTCTTCGAGGCCTTGGAAGTCGCGCGGCCGTGCGTCGCGCGCGGTCCGCGCCAGGGTGACGTGTGGCCGAAACGCGCGCGCCTCCGTCGGAAACCCGAGCGGCGCAAAGGCCTGCTCCACGCCATGCTGCAACAGCTCAAGCCCGGGGTCAGGTGTTATGCCCGCCCACAGAACGTGCGGGCGGCGATAATCGGGAAACACGCCAAAGCCGGTTATCTGCAGCGTTAAGGGGCGTGGCTCACTGCCACCCCCGGCCGCTTGTTTTAGCGCAGCCCGGAGCTCCGGCTCCCGCGCTTCCTCGACTTCACCGAGAAACTTGAGACTGAGGTGTATGTTCTCGGGACGAACCCACTTCACCGGGAGTTTCTCACGACGCTGGCGCAGCGGCGCGAGCACGTCCCAGAGCTCCTGGCGTACGCCCTGCGGAAAATTCAGGGCGACGAACGCTCTAACAGGCTCCCCCGGCGATACCCGCGCTGGTCAATCTCCACCCGCGCGAACCCAAGGTTCGTGAGATGATCGGTGATCGCGGCGCGTCGCACCTCGATCCAGGCAATCCAGGACGGCTCCACTTCGATGCGCGCGACGTCTCCGTGATGCCGGACCCGCAGGTCGCCGTCCACGCCGAGCTCGCGGAGAAACGCCTCACTCTGCTCCACCTGCCGTAAGCGCGACGGCGTGATCGAGAGACCGTATTGCACGCGGCTCGAAAGGCATGGCGCTGCGGGGGCATCCCAGGTCGGCAACCCGAGCTCGCGCGATGCGGCGCGGATTTCCGCCTTCGTCAGTCCCACTTCCGCGAGCGGTGAACGCACGCCCGCCCTTAGGCCGGCGGCCTTACCCGGCCGATGCTCGTGCAGGTCGTCGGCATTGGTGCCGTCGCAGACGATCGCGAGCCCGCGCTCGCGCGCCAGCGGCACCAGTCGGTTCCACAGCTCGGTCTTGCAGTAGAAGCAGCGGTTGGTCGGGTTGGCGAGATAGTTCGCGTCCTCGAGCTCGTGGGTATGGATCTCGACGAGTGGAATATCGAATCGCGCCGCCACGTCAACGGCGGTCTGCCATTGGGCCTCGGAGTAGGACGCGCTGCGACCGATCGCCGCGAGCATGCGGCTCTTTCCCAGCTCCTGGCGCAACACGACAGCCAAGAGCGCCGAATCGACGCCACCCGAATAGCCAAGGAGAACCGCGGGGAAACTGCGAACGAGGGCGCGGAGCGACTCCATGGCCCCAATAGTACCCCAGCCATTGTCCTAATCCAAGGACAATTTGCGCGGCTAAACCGGATATTACGTCAGGACGGAACCGGTTAGACTTATGATGCGTTCACCGACAAAGCATTTCAGCGACGGATAGTCGGACAAACCAGTGGAGAGCTTCCCAAATGCCCCCCAAGAACGAGCTCGACACCACTGACCGACGCATTCTTCGCATCCTCGCTCAGGATGGTCGGGCCAGCTATCAAGCGGTTGCCGACGAGATCGGTCTCTCGCGACCCGCGATCATGGAGCGCGTCAAGCGGCTGGAGGAATCCGGCTACATCCGCGGCTATCGCGTCCAGCTCGACCGCCGCAAGGTCGGCTTCCCTGTGACGGCGTTTGTCGCCGTGCGCTACGGCTCGAGCGATTACGTCGGTGATGAGCCACGCATGCGGGAGATGGAAAAACATCCGGGCGTGCTCGAGTGCCATCACATCGCCGGCGACGATTGCTACATCCTCAAAGTCGTGGCGCCAGATCTCGAGGGCGTCCAGGAAATCCTCCGCGATTTGCGCGGCCCGAACTCACAAATGAACACGCGCACGACGATCGTTTTGTCGACCTTGTTCGAAAAGCCGGGCTTCATTCCCACGGAGCCAGACTGATGGCAACGCTCAAGGGCAAGGCGCTCATCGCGTATCTGGTCGTCTGTGTCTTCTGGGGCTCGACTTACCTCGCGATCAAAGTCGGCGTCACGGATTTGCCGCCGTTTCTGTTTGCGGGCCTCCGGTTCCTCGTCGCGGGACTGCTCCTCCTCGTCATCGCCCGCGCGCTCGGCGATCCCCTACCGCGCCGGACTGACTGGCGCACGCTGGCCATCGTGGGCGTGCTGCTGCTCGCGGGCGGCAACGCGTTCGTCGTATGGTCGGAACAGTATATCGGATCGGGGATCGCGAGCATTTTCGTCGTCACCGTGGCGATGTGGACCGCGCTGTTCGACGCCATCATCCCGGGCGGTGCCTCGGAGCTGAATTGGCGAATCATCGCGGGTCTGTTGCTCGGGTTCCTCGGCAGCCTGCTGCTGGTCGGCGCGACGCCGGCCGAGATTCTGGCCGCCGACAAGCGCGGACCGATAGCGCTCACCCTGGCGAGTGCGTCGTGGTCCCTGGGGTCCGTCTACGCGAAGCGCCATCCGACGCAGGCGAGCCCGTACATGGGCGCCGCATTCCAGATGATCGTTGGGGGTGGCACCGTCGCTCTCGTCGGCACCTTGCTCGGTGAATGGGCGTCCTGGCACCTGAGTACGCGGGGTATTGGGGCAATCGCGTACCTCGTCGTGTTCGGATCGATCGTCGGCTACAGTGCGTACTCGTACGCGTTGCGGCACGCCTCGGCGACGATCGTCGGCACGTACGCCTACGTGAACCCCGTGATTGCCGTGCTGCTGGGCTGGCTGCTGTTGCACGAGGCGGTCCACGCGCGCACGTTCATCGCGATGGGGATGATCCTGGTGGCGGTGGTGTGGATTCAATTCTCTCATAAACTGCGTCGGTCGGACGGCCTGACGTCCGGACGGCCACAAACAGCGAGCGATCAGGCAGTCAGGCCGTCCGGCCGTCCGGGCGTCGACCCCGAACCAGAGGCCTCCACATGACGCCGCTCCCCAGAGACGCCGTCCTCCTCACCATCGACGTGCAGAAGGGCATGGACGTCTTTCGCGAGAAGTACCACCGCAACAATCCCGATCTCGAGCGTAACATCGCGCGGCTGCAGCAGGCGTGGCGCGAGAGCGGCCGGCCGTTGATTCATGTGCAGCACCTTTCCAAGCTGCCGAATTCACCGCTCCGGCCCGGACAACCGGGCGTCGAGATCAAGGACGAAGTGCGGCCGCTACCCGGAGAGCCCGTGGTGCAGAAATCGGTCAACAGCGCGTTCATCGGAACGACGCTCGAAGCCGACTTGCGGCGTCGTGGCATAACGACGCTGGTGATGGTCGGGCTGCAGACGAACATGTGTGTGTCGACGACGGCACGGATGGCCGGCAACCTGGGGTTCACCACCTACGTCGTATCAGACGCGACGGCGACCTTCGACAACACCGGACCGGACGGGAAGCGCTATGCCTCCGAGCTGCTGCACGACGTCGCGCTGGCTGACCTGCACGGCGAGTTTGCTACCGTGGTCGACACCGCGACGATTCTGCGGCAAGCTGCGCGGGAGGTGGCATGAGTGTCCGCAAAGTCAATCTCGCCGAGATGTTCGGGCGGTTTCAAGATCAGTGGCAGCCCAAAATTGTCGGCGAAGTGAACGACAGCCTCGTCAAGCTGGTGAAGTTCAAGGGTGAGTTCGTCTGGCATCATCACGACCACGAAGATGAAATGTTCCTGGTCGTCAAAGGTCGCATGCGGATGCAGCTGCGGGATCGCGAGGTGACGGTCGGCCCCGGCGAATTCATCATCATCCCTCACGGCATCGAGCATAAGCCGGTAGCCGACGAGGAGACCGAGGTCGTGCTCTTCGAGCCCACCTCGACGCTGAACACCGGAAACGTCCGGAATGAACGGACGGTCGCACAGCTCGATCGCCTGTAGGACGCCACGATGATCGCGCGGATCTGGCATGGGGTCACCGCGGCCGACCGGGCCGACGAGTACGCCGCGTATCTCGACCGCACTGGCGTGCGCGACTGTCGCGCCATCCCCGGCAACCGCGGCGTGTACGTCCTGCGCCGCGTGCAAAACGACCGCGCCGAATTCACGTTCGTGTCGCTATGGGAATCCCTCGACGCTATCCGGCAATTCGCCGGAGAGGACTATGAGAAAGCCCGCTACTACCCGGAAGACCGCGACTTCCTCATCGAGCTCGAGCCCTTCGTCGAGCACTACGACGTCATTGCCGGAGATCTCCCTCGATCCGGCTGACGCCCGCGAGTGGGAGGAGCTGCGCCAGCTCGGCCACCTGATGGTGGACGAGATGCTCGAGTACCTGCGCACCGTTCGGGAGCGGCCCGTGTGGCGGCCGGTTCCGGCTGAAGTGCGCAAGCGGCTGGCAGGGGAAGGCCCTGCACCACGCGATCCCACGCCGGCAGCGCGTGTCTACGAGGAGTTCAAGCGCGACGTGTTGCCCTACCCCACCGGCAACATCCATCCGCGCTTCTGGGGCTGGGTAATCGGCACCGGAACGCCGCTCGCGATGCTCGCCGACATGCTCGCGTCCGGAATGAATCCGCAAGTCGCGGAGTTCGATGACTCATCCGCAGTCGTAGAAAATCAGGTCATTGGATGGCTCGTCGAGCTACTGGGGCTTCCCCCCGGCACGCATGGGCTGCTCGTTTCCGGCGGTTCCATGGCGAATTTCGTGGGGCTGGCCGTAGCCCGGAACGCTCGCGCCGGGTTCGACGTCCGCGAGCGCGGGCTGCAGAACGGGGGGGGCGGGGGGGGCGGGGGGGGCGCGGGACCGCGGCTGAGCGTCTATGCGTCCACGGAAACCCACTCGTCCGTCCGCAAGGCGGTGGAGCTGCTCGGACTGGGCCACGACGCCCTGCGCGCGATCCCGGTGGCAGCCGATTACGCCATCGACATCGCTGCCCTGCGCGAGAAGCTCGCCGCCGACAAAGCCGCCGGGTGGCAACCCATCTGCATCGTGGGCAACGCCGGCACGGTGAATACGGGCGCGACCGACGATCTGCGCGCGCTGGCCGCGTTGAGTCGTGAGGCCGGCACCTGGTTCCACGTCGACGGCGCGTTCGGCGCGCTGGCGGCGCTGGTTCCCGCGCTGCGACCGCTCGTGAGCGGGCTGGAGCAAGCGGACTCCGTCGCGTTCGACCTGCACAAGTGGCTCTACATGCCGTACGAAGTGGGCTGCACGCTCGTCCGCGATCAAGAAGCACACCGTGCGACCTTCAACGTGACCCCCGCGTACCTCGCCTCGTTCGATCGCGGGATCGCGGCGGGCGGCTTCCCGTTCGCGGAGCGTGGCGTGCAGCTGTCGCGCGGCTTCCGAGCGCTCAAGGTGTGGATGTCGTTCAAGACACACGGCGTGGACGCGTTTGCGCAGCTGATTCATCAGAACGTGCGCCAGGCACACTACCTGGCGGGGCTCGTGACCAAGCACCCTCGGCTCGAGCTGCTCGCGCCCGCGCCCCTCAACGTGGTCTGCTTTCGCTTGGTCGTGCCTGGCGCGGACGATGCCGCCTTGAACGCGCTGAACAAGGAGATCCTGCTGCAGATTCAGGAGAGCGGCTTGGCGATCCCGTCCCAGACCATGCTCAACGGCAAGTTCGCCATTCGAGTCGCCATCACGAATCACCGCAGCCGGCGCGAGGATTTCGATCTGCTGGTGCGTGCCGTCGTCGACACCGGCACGGCACTGCGCGCGCGCTAGCTCTGCTCTTCGGCGGTACCCACGATCTTGCCTTCGATCGGATTGCTGAACGAACGGACCGTGTGATAGGCAAGATCGATGTCTTTGGCGTTTGCGAATTCAGTGAGAATGTCGTCCCAGATCGCCGACACGGTGCCGCGGCGGCGGCGGGGCTCGATGAGGTAGCGAATCGTCAACAGAATGCCGGACGGCGCGGTGCTGGTGTAGACGATCGGCGTGAGCTTCTTGTAGTTGATGAGGTACTGCTGTGAGGCGGCCAGCAGATCGCGCTCGGCCTCCGCCGTCAGATGCTCGGCGTGTTTGAATGCGATCGCCGTCAGGATCTCCCTCGCTTTCCGCCAGTTGCTCTCGTAGGTCACCAACACCGGGACTTCGTTCCAGATATACCTGAACCCTTTGTCGTAGTTGGCAACGGGCTCGGTGAAGACCTGCTGATTGGGGATGTGGATGATGCGGCCCGTGCTCTGATCCGCATCGACCCACACGCCGATTTCATTCAGCGTGAACTGGAACAGGTGGATGTCGATGACGTCGCCCCGATGCTTCGCGATCTCGACGCGATCGCCCACGTCGAACGGCCGCCGCCAGACGATGAACGCCCAGGCCGCGAGGTTCGACAGCGGATCCTTGAGCGCGATCGCGATGCCGGCCGAGACCAGCCCCAGGAACGTGGCGATCGAGTTGAAGCCTTCGAGCCACTCGCGACCGATAACGAGGACGGCGATCCCGAGGGTGAGGTACGTCATCGTCTTGCGCCAGCGGTAGCGCTTCCACGGATCGGTGACGCGCCGGTAGACGATCGCGAGGATCAGCCGTTCGATGATCCAGAGCCCCACGATCACGATGACCGTGACCAGGAGGTGCGTCTGGACCTCTGGACTCAAGCCGATGCGGGTTTGGAGCCAGTCGCGCACGGTGGCCAAAGCTAGGGCTCCTTCTACTTTTAGGCCACCGATGGAACAGCTCCACATCCTGCGCGACCTCGCGGTCATTTTCGCCGGCTCACTGCTGGTCATTCTGGTTTTCTATCGCCTCAAGCTGCCCGCCCTGCCCGGCTTCATCGTCGCGGGCATTTTGCTCGGCCCCAACGCCCTCGGGCTCGTCAACGATCCGCACGACGTGGAGGGACTGGCCGAAGTCGGCGTGATCATGCTGCTGTTCACGATCGGCATCGAGTTCTCGCTCAGCCGGCTGCGGGAGATGGGACGGCAGATTCTCGCGGGCGGATTCGCCCAGATGAGTTTCACCGTGCTCGCGACGCTCGCGGTTGGCATCGGGTTGTTGCCCAGCTGGCAGTTAGCGCTCTTCCTCGGATTTCTGATCGCGCTATCGAGCACCGCCATCGTGCTCAAGGTCCTGACCGACGCGAGCGAAATCGACGCTCCACACGGCCGTCTTGCGACTGGCGTCCTGATTTTCCAGGATCTCTGCGTTGTCCCGATCATGCTGGTGCTACCGTTCCTCGCGGGCAAAGCGGAAGGCGGCGTGGTTGGGCTGCTCGTGGCCTTGGGAAAGGCAGCGCTTGTCGTCGTCGGGGTCATTATTGCCGCGCGCACCATTGTGCCGCGCGCGCTTGCGGAGATTCTCAAGACACGCAGCCGCGAGCTGTTTTTGATCGCCGTCATTCTGATCGGCACGCTCACGGCACTCGGGACGGCTGCCGCCGGGGCATCGCTTGCCCTCGGCGCATTTCTGGCCGGCCTGATTATCTCCGAGTCCGACTACGGCTATCAGGCGCTCGCCGAGCTGATGCCATTCCGCGACATCTTCATTTCGCTGTTTTTCGTCGCCGTCGGCATGCTGGTCCAGCTCGATACCATCAAGGCGCACATCGGTCTCACCCTGATGGCGGTCGCCGTGATCATGGGCGGCAAGACGCTGTCGGCGGCCGTCGGCCCTGCCCTGATGGGCTACTCGGGTCGCGTCGCGCTGCTGGCGGGCGTCGCCGTGTCGCAGATCGGCGAGTTCTCGTTTGTGCTGGCGAAAGAAGGCCGAGTCGCCGGGCTCCTGCCGGAGCCCTTGTATCAGCAGTTCCTCGGCGTGGCCGTGATCACGATGCTCGTAACCCCGTTCCTGCTGCAGGGCGGTCCAGCGCTGCTCGATGCGCTCGAGAGCGTCGTGCCACTCGACCGGCTGCTCCCCGGATTTCGGCCGCGCGGTCTCGCACCCGTGCACGAGCAGGTCAAGGATCATGTCGTCGTCGCGGGGTACGGGTTGAACGGGCGCAACCTCACGGCCGCGCTGCGCTCCATCCACGCACCGTACCTCATCGTCGAGCTGAATGCGCAGACAATCCGGAAAGCGCGCACCGAGGGCGAGCCGGCATTCTATGGCGACGCCACGCGTGAGGAGATCCTGCGGGCGCTGGGGATCGATCGGGCGCGGATGCTCGTGATCGCAATCTCCGATCCGGCGGCCACGCGGCGCATCGTGCGCGTCGCGCGCGAGATCAACCCGAAGCTCTACATCATCGCACGCACGCGCTATGTGGTGGAGATTCCCGAGCTCACGCGGCTCGGCGCCAACGTCGTCATTCCCGAGGAGTTCGAGACGTCGATCGAGATCTTCGCGCGGGTGCTGGCGCATTACAACGTGCCGCGGGAAGAGATCGAGCGCCTCGTGAGCGAAATCCGCGCGTCGCACTACCAGGCGCTACGGCCCGGAGCCCGGCCGCGCCTCACGCTGACCGGCACGCTCAGCCGGATGCCGCAAATGCAGGTCGAGCGGATCGTCCTCGGAGCCAACGCGCCGACGGTCGGCCTGACAATCGCCGAGACGGCGCTCCGCTCGAAGACCGGCGCGTTGATTCTCGCGCTGCGGCGTGGCGAGAGCGATCTGGCGACCCCCGACGCGGACTTTCGGCTCGCCGCGGGCGATGTCCTCGTGGTGGTCGGGCAGCCGCAGCAGATCAAGAGCGCCTACCGCCTGCTCACAGGGGGCGAGCCTAGCTAAAGCGCAGCGTGAGCACCGTCACTGGTTAACACGCGATGGCGCAATATCGTCCGCAGATCATGGGCGCATTCTGCCGACTATTGCTCTGCGGTCTCGCGGTCGCCATCGCCGGTTGCGGCAACAAGGGGCCGGGGACAGGTCCCGCCGCCGCGGGACGTGTTCCGTTGACCGAGCTCGGCATGGAGACCTACAAAGGGTTCGGAGGCGGGCTGTACCCTGCAGGAGGAAACGTCGAGCCCACCGCACACGCGGCTGCCGGGCAGTCGCGCGCGCAGGCCGTAACCCCACTCGCCACTTCAGGGACGCCGACTGCAGGCGGGAAAGTCGTGTTGTTGTCGCTCGGAATGTCGAACACGACACAGGAATTCTGTTCCGGAAGCTCCACAACCACGAACTGCAGCAGCTGGAGCTTCATGGGGCAAGCCGCGGCCGACCCCACCGTCAATCACACGACGCTTGCGATCGTCAACGGCGCCCGTGGTGGCCAGGACGCGCAAGCGTGGGATGCCGCCACTGACGCCAATTACGATACCGTCCGGCTCAACCGATTGGGTCCGCTGGGGCTCACTGAGCGGCAGGTCCAGATTGTCTGGGTCAAACAGGCCGACGCTGGACCGCGCGACTCATTGGCGTCCGCACAGTCGGATGCGTACCAGCTCGAGTCGCGGCTCGGCAACATCGCGCGGGCGCTGAGAACACATTATCCGAATTTGAAGATCATCTTCTTCTCGAGTCGGATCTACGCGGGCTACGCGACGACCACGCTGAACCCCGAGCCGTTCGCCTACGAGTCGGGCTTCGCGGTAAAGTGGCTGATTCAGGCGCAAATCGAGCAAATGTCCAACGGCGGGACCGTGACGGATCCGCGTGCCGGCGATTTGAATTACAACACCGGGGCAGCGTGGCTCGCCTGGGGCCCGTACCTCTGGGCCGACGGCATGACGCCGCGCCAGGGCGACGGTCTCGTGTGGCAGAGCGTCGATTTCGTGCAGGACGGGACGCACCCGTCGCAGAGCGGCCAGCAGAAAGTCGGCACGATGTTGCTGACCTTCTTCAAGACCTCGCCATTCACCAAGTGCTGGTTCGTCACGGGAGGCACGTGCCCGTAGGGCCATAACGCGATAAGATCATGCCATCCCGTTCCCGCGGAGATGCCATGGTTGCCGTCATTGCCGCTCTCCTGATCGCCGCACTCCAACAACCCACCGCACTGACAATCGGCTCGGCCAGCGCCCGGCCCGGACAAGCCTCGTCAGGGTTCATCGAAGTGCCAGCCGGCAGCGACGCGGCGACGCGCATTCCGATCTCGATTGTCCGCGGCGTGCAGGCGGGGCCCACAATTGCGTTAATCGCAGGCACTCATGGCTCCGAAGTCGCGCCGATTGTCGCGCTCCAGCGCGTGCGTGCCCTGATCGATCCAGCGGCAATGCGCGGCACCGTGCTCATCGTCCACGTCGCGAACATGCCGTCGTTCCTCGGCCGCACCATCTACTACAGCCCGATCGACGGCAAAAACCTGAACCGCGTCTATCCCGGGAAGGCGGACGGCACCGTGTCGGAGCGGATCGCGTACGCGATCACGAATCAAATCATCGAGCGCGCGGACTACCTCGTCGACATGCATGCAGGCGACGGGAACGAGTCGCTCCGGCCCTACAGCTATTGGAGCCCGCTCGGCCTCAATGCACGGGCTGATTCGATTGCGCGGGAGATGGCGCTGGCCTTTGGGAGCGATCACATCGTCGTTGACACGGCGCGGCCACGCGACGTCCGCGCATCTGTCTACACGCAGAATACGGCGCAATTGCGGGGCAAACCCTCCATAACGACTGAGACCGGCTATCTCGGCATTCCCGCGGAAGACATGGTGCAGCGGAACGTGGACGGTGTCTTTCGGTTACTGCGGTATTTCCATGTGGTGCCGGGTGACGTCGAGCTCGTCCGCCAGCCGCTCTTCTTCGAGCGCACCGAAGTGCTCCGCAGCCCCGCGACCGGCGTGTGGCATGCGCGAGTCGAACGCGGGCAAAGCGTGCAGAAGGGAAGCATCATCGGCGTGCTGACCGACTTCTTCGGCAACACACAAGCCGAGATCCGTGCACCCTTCGGCGGCATCATGCTGTATGTCGTCGCGACGCCCGCCATGTCGCAGGGTGAGCCGCTGGGGATGATCGGAGAGCCGCGGCTGGAACGGTGAGCGGTTAAGCATCATCCCACGCCACCGCAAACACGCCATCGCACCGCGAGCACCGGATCTCGGTCGGGTGCCCCTGCAGCGGTGTTCGATTGCAACAGCCCGGGCAGACGGCGTAACGGGAGCCCCAACTCAGCGGAGTCATCACCGCATCCGACGGGCGAGCAACGACGGACCACTGTTGGGGCCGCAGGGGCACGATCTGCAGTGAGGACCTGGGCACACTGAAGGGCCGATTAACTACCTCGAGGATGACTTCATCTGGAGTGAGACGCAGGACTTCGTACCACGCACCCCGCCGCACGTGGCAGTTCAGGTCGCCGCGCACACGAGCCCATTGCGATACCTCGGGCATGCCTTGCGCCTCCGAAGCGCCTTCCTATAGGTAGGTAGGCAAGCGGGGCGCCGTCAACCGCGACGACGTGCGCTCAAGGTGAGCACCGCCGCCAGCCACATGCCGAGGGCGATGACCGCATCTTCCCACCACGCGAACGACCTGCGCCTCATCAGAGCTCCCTTCGCTTTTAGGTGAGGCAATTCGTGTGCCCGGAGCCTGCGGCGCGGCGTCGGCCGTGGACCCGGCTCGATGTCGTTGCGGCACTGCAACGGGGCGATTCCGGGGGCTACCCCACGCCCCGCCGGTCGAGGCTCCGGTATTGAATCGCCTCACTCACATGCTTCGGCTCGAGCGCCGCAGCCTCGTCGAGATCGGCCACCGTGCGCGCGATCTTGAGAATGCGGTGATACGCGCGCGCCGATAAGCCGAGCCGGGTGATCGCCGTCTTGAGCAACGCATCCGCACCGTCCGACACCTTGCAGTGCGTGCGGATGTCCCGCGGCGCCATGTGCGCATTGGCGTAGATCCCAGGCCGATTGGCGAAGCGCTCACGCTGCACCGTGCGTGCGCGATCCACCCGCTCCCGCATGGCCTCACTCGGTTCTCCTCCGCTCTCTGCCGTGAGCGCCTTGTACCTCACCGCCGGGACTTCCAGATGGATGTCGATGCGATCGAGCAGCGGACCCGAGACGCGCGCCAGATAACGCTGCACCACCAACGATCCACAGGCGCACGTGTGATGCGGATCGCCGAACCAGCCGCACGGACACGGATTCATCGCCGCCGCCAGCATGAAGCGCGCCGGATACGACAGGCTCATCGCCGCGCGCGCGATCGTCACCACGCCATCCTCCATCGGTTGGCGCAACACCTCGAGCACGTTCTTGCGGAACTCCGGCAGCTCGTCGAGAAACAGGACGCCCCCGTGCGCCAGGCTCACCTCGCCCGGCCGGGGATACGATCCGCCGCCGATCAAGCCGGCGTCGGAGATCGTGTGATGCGGTGACCGGAACGGCCGCCGTGCCACAAGCGACTCGCCCAGCGGCAGGGTGCCCGCGACCGAATGGATCTTCGTCGTCTCGAGTGCCTCGTCGAGACTCATTCTCGGCAAAATAGTGGGCAGGCGGCGGGCGAGCATCGTCTTCCCCGAACCCGGTGGCCCCACCATGAGCATGTTGTGCCCGCCGGCCGCAGCCACCTCCAACGCGCGCTTTGCGTGCGGCTGCCCCTTCACTTCGGCGAAGTCGACGTCGTCTCGGGCGCGCTCCGCAAACAGCCGCGCCACATCGACCGACGCGCCCTGTAGCTCTGCCCTGCCGTCGAGAAAGTCCGCGATCTCGGCCAGGCAGCTCGCGCCCAGAACCCGCAAGCCGTCGACGACCCCTGCTTCTGACAGGTTCTCGCGAGGTAAGATGAGCGCGTCCACGCCGGCAGCTCGAACGGCGAGCGCCACGGGCAACGCGCCGCGCACGGGCCGGACGGCCCCCTCCAGGCCGAGCTCCCCGAGCACGGCGATCTTACCGAGCCGCTCCCCCTTCACCTGCTCGGTCGCGGCGAGAATCCCGAGCGCGATGGGCAAGTCGAAGGCGGAACCCTCTTTCCTTATATCGGCAGGCGCCAGATTGACGGTGATGCGCCGCAGCGGGAACGTGTAGCCGGTGTTGGCGAGGGCCGCCGAAACGCGGTCGCGGCCTTCCTTGACCGCGCCTTGTGGCAGTCCGACCGTGACGAACGTGGGGAGACCGCTGGCGATGTCGGTTTCGACCTCGACTAGGTACGCATCGATCCCCAGGACGGCGGCGGAGCGGACGCGCGCGAGCATCACCCAGGCTACGTTTAGCTGCGTCGGGCACGTACCCCAAAACCCGCCGTGCGGGTCTAAATGACGCCACGGGGAGGATATGCGTATAGAGGTGATGACTTTTCGAACATCTCTGCTCGCGGGACTCGCGGGAGCGCTGGCGGCGACCATGGCGTGCGGGACGAGCCGGGGCGGCGCTCCTCCTAAGGTCCCCGTCAGCGTCGCACGCGTTGAGCGCCGCGCCCTGCCCTATGAGCTCGATGCGACGGGTACGGTCGAGCCCATCCGGTTCGTCGATGTTCTGCCGCAAGTCAACGGCACGATCCTACACGTGCACTTCGCCGAGGGAGACGAGGTCGCCCCCGGACAGGTGCTGTTCGAGATCGATCCCCGTCCCTATCAGGCGGCATTGCAGCAGGCGGAAGGCGCGCTGCTGCGCGATCTGACGACGGCCGTTGCCGCCGCGCGCGAGGCGGCGCGCTACAAGACGCTGGCGACCACCAATACGGTCACGCAGGAAGACTACGAGACGAAACAGTCGGCAGCAGAAGCGGCGGCGGCAGCCGTCCGCTCCGACTCGGCCGCGGCCGCCATCGCGCGCCTCAATCTCGATTATGCGACCGTGCGCGCTCCGATTGGCGGACGCACCGGCCGTCTCCTGCTGCATGAAGGCAATCTCGTGCGCGCGGGCAGCGACCCGCTCGTCTCGATCGTGCAGATGCGTCCCATCCTCGTGCGCTTCCCCGTGCCAGCGACCAATCTGCCCGCGCTGCGCCAGCGCGCGGGGCAAGAGCTCAAAGTGATCGCCTTGCCGGCGCGCGACTCCGCGTCGGCGATCCAGGGCATCCTTTCTTTTATTGACAATCAGGTCGACACCGCGACCGGCACCGTCCTCCTCAAGGCGCGTTTCTCAAACCGCGACGGCGCGCTGTGGCCCGGTGAGTTCGTCACCGTCACGCTCGTGCTCGGCGTCCAGAACGACGCGGTCGTGGTGCCGAGTCAGGCGGTCATGCAGGGTCAACAGGGGACCTACGTCTTTGTCGTCAACAACGACGGCACCGCGACGACGCAGCCCGTGACCGTGGAACGCACGCTCGACAGCCTCAGTGTCATTGCGGGCGTGCCGGCTGGCACCCTCGTGGTGACCGACGGTCAGTTGCGTCTCACGCCGAACGCCAAAGTCGACATCCGCGGCGGTCCAACGACGGAGACCGCGGGTGGGGGGGGCGGCTCGGACGCGGGGAACCCGAAGTGAACATCTCCGGACTGTTTATTCGTCGTCCGGTCGCAACGACGCTCGTGATGTTCGGAATCCTCATGTTCGGGCTGATGGCATACCGGCTGCTACCGGTGAGCGACCTCCCCAACGTCGACTTCCCCACGATCACCGTCTCGGCGGGACTCCCGGGCGCGAGTCCTCAGACGATGGCGGCGGCCGTCGCCACGCCACTCGAGAAGCAGTTCTCGACGATCGCCGGTATCGACGCGATGACGTCATCGAGCACGCTCGGCGGCACGAACATCACGTTGCAATTCACCCTATCGCGCAACATCGACGCCGCTGCCCAGGACGTGCAGGCGGCTATCTCCAAGACCCTCCGGCAGCTGCCGCCGGGCATGCAGCCGCCGTCGTACAACAAGTCGAATCCCGCGGACTCGCCGATCCTGTACCTCGCCTTGACCTCCGGCACCCTCCAGTTGTCTGCGCTGGACGAGTACGCCGAGACATTCCTCGCGCAGCGCCTGTCGACGGTCAGTGGCGTCGCGCAGGTCCAGGTGTTCGGCTCCGCGAAATACGCGGTGCGCATTCAGGTCGATCCCAAGGCGCTCGCGGCGCGCGGGATTGGGCTCGATGAAGTGACGGCGGCAGTGTCGGCCGGAAATCCCAATCTCCCGACGGGAACGCTGTGGGGGCCGCAGCGCGCGTACACCGTGCTCGCCGACGGCTCGATCTCGAGCGCGCCGGAGTTCCGGCAGCTCGCCGTCACCTACCAGAACGGTGCTCCGGTGCGTCTGCAGGACGTGGCGCGCGTGCTCGACGATGTGCAGGACTCGCGCAATGCGAGCTGGTACGACGGCAAGCGCGCCGTCGTACTCGCGATTCAGCGCCAGCCCGGAACGAATACGGTGCAAGTCGCGGACGCGGTGAAGGCGATGGTCGCGTCGCTGTCGGCGCAGCTCCCCGCGTCTGTCCAAGTGAATACGCTGTACGACCGGTCGGTCTCGATCCGGCAGTCGGTGAATGACGTACAGCTGACGCTCCTCGTCACGCTGTGCCTCGTCGTGCTCGTGATCTTCCTGTTCCTGAAGAACCTGTCGGCCACTGTCATCCCCAGCCTCTCGCTGCCCTTCTCGATCATCGGCACGTTCTCCGTCATGTACCTGATGGGGTACAGTCTCGACAACCTGTCGCTGATGGCGCTCACGCTATCGGTCGGGTTCGTGGTGGACGACGCGATCGTGATGCTCGAAAACATCGTCCGTCACATGGAGATGGGAAAACGGCCGCTGCAGGCGGCGCTGGAAGGCGCCCGTGAGATCGGGTTCACGATCTTGTCGATGACCCTGTCGCTGACGGCGGTCTTCATCCCCGTGCTGCTCATGGGCGGCATTATCGGCCGGCTGTTCCACGAGTTTGCCGTCACGATCGGCGTTGCCATTTTGGTCTCGGGGTTCGTGTCGCTGACGCTCACGCCCATGCTGTGCAGCCGCTTCCTCCGCCCCGCCAAGGAAGAGCACCACGGTCGCTGGTACGAAGCGACGGAACGCGTGTACCAGCGCGGTCTGTCATGGTACGAGCGGTCGCTGGCCTGGGTCATGGATCGCCGCCCAATGGCGCTCGTCTTCTCGGCGGGCATTCTCGTCGCCACGGCCGTGTTGTTCGTGTTCGTCCCCAAGGGATTCATCCCGACGGAGGACACCGGCCAGATCCAGGGGACCACGGAGACGCTCGAAGGCAGCTCGTTCGAGAACATGCGCGACCACCAACAGGCCGTCGCGGACATCCTGACCCACGACCCGAACGTGGCGCACTTCATGTCGTTCGTCGGCGGCGGCACGATGAACCAGGGGCGTCTCAGTATTCGGCTGACGCCGCGCAACCAGCGGTTGCCGGCGGATCAGGTGGCCCGGGAGCTGAATCCCAAGCTCAACAGCGTCCCGGGCATACGCACGTACCTGCAGGTGCCTGCCTCCATCCGCATCGGCGGGCGGCCGACCAAGACGCAATACCAGTTCACGCTGCAGAGCGCCGACATCGACGCCCTATACGACAACGCGGCGAAGCTCGAGCGTGCCCTACGCGGCATCCCCACGCTACAGGACGTGACCACCGACCTGCAGATTAAGAACCCACAGGTCAGCGTGCGCATCGATCGCGATCGCGCGACGAGTCTCGGCGTGACCGTGCAGCAGATCGAGCAGGCGCTGTACGACGCCTATGGCTCGCGCCAGGTCTCGACGATTTATACGCCCAACAATCAGTACTGGGTGATTCTCGAGTTGTTGCCGGAGTACCAGCGGGATCCGTCGGCCCTGCAGCTGTTGTACCTGCGTTCGCAAAAGGGGACGCTGATCCCGCTCACCTCCGTGGCGACCGCCTCAAACGACGTCGGGCCGTTGAGCATGAACCACAGCGGCCAACTCCCCTCCGTGACCCTCTCGTTCAACCTGCCGCCCGGCGTTTCGCTGGGAACCGCGGTGAACGACGTCCAGAAGGCGGCCCGGCAGGCGTTGCCGTCGACGATCAGCACTGGGTTCTCGGGAACAGCGCAGGCCTTCCAAGACAGCCAGCAGGGCCTCTTTCTCCTGTTGCTACTCGCCATCGTCGTGATCTACATCGTGCTCGGCGTGCTCTACGAGAGCTACATCCACCCGCTCACGATCCTCGCGGGGCTGCCCTCGGCGGCGGTGGGCGCGCTCCTCGCGTTGTGGATGTTCGGCCAGGACCTCTCGATCATCGCG
>DASWCE010000240.1:0-7643 GCA_036390255.1 Gemmatimonadales bacterium
GCGCCCCTCCCAGGCGAACGAAGCGGTGTTCAATCGGGCGGTGGACGAGGTGACGACGGTCGCTCATCGTCTGATCCACTCATTGCGGACGAGCGCCCCTCCGCGGGACCGCGAAGCGGAGCAGCGCAAAGCCCACCAGCGTGCGCTCAAACGCTTCGGCCCGAGGCCCGTGCCTTAGCTCGGCGAGCGGCGGTCACGGAGCGAGGACTACCAGTTCGCGAATCTCGCACTCGCCTTCCCACGCTTACCTCCCCGCAGCCTTCTGGACGTCGGGCGGGAAGTCGGAGATTTCCTGCACCTGGCGCACTTCGATGATGGCACCGTCCAGCATGGGCGCGCGCTTCGCCCATTCGATCGCTTCGGCCCGGGACTTCACCTGGATCATCCAGTAGCCGCCGAGCACCTCCTTCGCCTCGGTGAACGGGCCGTCCGTCACCTTGGGCTTGCCGCCGGCGAAACGTACGCGGGCGCCCGTCGCGGGCGGGCGCAGCCCGTCGAGCCCGAGCAGGACGCCGGCCTTGGTGAGGGAGTCATTGTACTTCGTCATCTTGGCGACGAGGTCTGCGGGGGGCGCGAAGTCCGCCCCCGCCTTCTCGTACCCCTTCGGGATCACCAGCATCATGAAGCGCATCGTCCTCAGCTCCTTCAGGTTTCGGGTTCGGCACCGGGCCCATCCCGGCTCCATGGAAGCGTCGAACGAGGGAGCCCGAAATCGACACACCTACGCCTTCCGCGTGCGGCCTGTCAAGGCGCTGCGTGGACTCGAGGATACCTTCAGCACCGGCGCGGTGGGCGTGACGTACCAGCGGGCGAGCGCGTAGCCTGCCCCTGGCCGCGTCGTGCTAGTTAGCGATTCCGATGACTTGCTTGATCGTCTCGGGCTGCTTGAGCACCCGAAGCATGTAATGGGCGACGTCGGCCCGGGAAATGTCCCAGCCGCCCCGGAGGTTCTGCCCGTACGCCATCCGGTACGTGCCCGTCAGGGGCTTGTCGGTCAGCTTGGGCGGTCGTACGACGGTCCAGTCGAGGCCGCTGTCGCGCAGGACGTCCTCCATCCGAGCGAGATCGGCATAATGCTTACGGAACGCCGTTCTTGCGAACGGACTGAACAGGTGCCGCATGAAGAATCCGTCGCCCGGGTCGTGTTTCGGCGGCTGCGGGCGGGCCGGCGACGGGACGGTCCCGATCGGCGCGGCGCTGACGACGACGATGCGTCGCACGTTTTTTGCCTTCATCGCCTGGACGATGGCCCGTGTGCCCTGCCACGCGACTCCGGCCTCGGACGCGGACCGTGCACCGAGGCCGGAGATCACCGCGTCGGATCCGCCGACGGCGGACTCGAGCACTGCCGGGTCCGCAGCCGCCAGGTCGGCTGTGACGACGCGGACCTTGGCGGACACGTTGTTCGGATTTCGTACGACTGCTGTGACGTCGTGACCTGCGGCGACCGCCTGCTCGAGCACTTGCCGACCGATGCCCCCGGTCGCTGCGAAGATCGTGAGCTTCATCTCTTGCTCCATGGTTATGTCTTTGCTGCGAGACGCCGCGTCGGGAACGTCCCGTAGGCGCCAGGATGTTCCCGGACTACCGCACGGGGTCGAGCCGATGCCCGCCCCGGCAGAATTAGTGATCCCAGTGCTGTACTATCGAAGGCGACGGTGGGGGCTCAGTAGCTAGCATGGACCGTGTCGGGTTGCTGCGTCGCGGCATCGCGCTTGAGGGTGTAACCGTTGGCTACAATGCCCTCGAGGGGATGGTAGCGATCGTAGCCGGCATTGCCGCGGGCTCGGTGGCTTTGATCGGATTTGGAGTTGACTCGGTCATCGAGGTGACGAGCGGTGCCCTGCTATGGTGGCGCCTCCGTGCCGAACTGGGTTGGGCGCCCTTAGGACCGATCGTGGAGCGCCGGGCTTCGCGGGGGGCGGGGCTCCTGCTGCTCGCCCTCGGGGTCTACATCGTCACCGACTCTGCCCGGCTCCTGCTGACGGGCCGCCGTCCCGAGTCGAGCCTGGTCGGTATCGTGCTGACCGCGCTCTCTCTAATCGTGATGCCGCTCCTCGCCCGAGCGAAGCTCGGCCTTGCGGCCAGCCTTGGGAGCCGAGCGCTCCGAGCCGATGCGCACGAGACCATCGTCTGCGCATGGCTCTCCACGACGACCCTTCTCGGTCTTGGGCTGAACGCCCTGCTCGGCTGGTGGTGGGCCGATCCGGTCGCCGCGTTGGGGATGCTGCCGCTGATCGTGCGCGAAGGGATCGAGGCGTGGAGGGGCGACGCTGGCGAAGGGGAGGTAGCCTAGCCGGCCGAGGCCGTGGGACGCCATCGCGCCGCAACCATCTGGCGACCGAGTGCGAAGGTATCCGGCACCGAGATCACCGTAGTGTCGGGATGGCTGCTCGTCCACGCCGCAGCCATCTCCGGGTCCGAGAAGAAGAAGATGTAGTGGCAAGCCGGGCAAGGAGATCGGAGGCGAGGGCGGTTAGGGTCTTCACGCTGCGCAGCACGACAGCTTCGCGACATCCTTCGTGAACGCCTGCGCGGCGAGCTTGATCCCTTCCGAGAGCGTCAAGTACGGGTGGAAGGTCGCGGTGAGATCCTCGATCGTCAGCCCGAACTTGATCGCCAGCGCCGGCTCTGTGATCATCTCGCCCGCCTCGGCGGCGAGGATGTGCGCGCCGATGATCTTCTGGGTGGCGCCGTCCGCCACGAGCTTGACGAACCCTCGCGTGTCCCGAGCCGCCAGCGCCCTCGGCACGTACTCGAGCGGCAGCTTGGACACGAGCGGCTCGATCCCCTGGGCGCGTGCCTCGTTCTCAGTAAGACCGACGGAAGAGACGACGGGATCAGTGAAAGTGACTTTGGGCAGCGCCGAGAGATCGTACCGGCGCTCGTTCCCGGTCAAAGCGTTCTCAGCCGCCAGCGCACCGCCATCCGCCGCCACATACACGAACATGGGGTCGCCGATCACGTCGCCCGCGGCATACACGCTCGGGTTCGTCGTCTGCAGAAACTCGTCGACGACGATTTCTCCCTTCGTGCCGAGGGTGACGCCGATCGTGTCGAGCCCGAACCCCGCCGTGTTGGCTCGCCGGCCCGTGGCGACCAGCAGCTGTTCGGCGCGTGCAATGCGCGCGGCAGAACCTGCGTGGTACTGGACCTCGTAGCCATCGCTGCCCCTGCTCACTCGATCAACCCTGATGTCGGTGTAGACCTCGAGCCCCTCCGACCGGAGGTAGTCTGCGAGGGCGTTGCCGATATCGGCGTCTTCGGCGGCGGCGACGCGGGGCAGCGCTTCAAGGACGGTCACCCGCACGCCGAGCCGCGCGCACATCTGCGCAAGCTCGAGACCCACGGCGCTCGCGCCGATCACGATGAGTGATTGCGGTAGCCGGTCCAGCGCCATCGCCGACGCGTTGTCCAGGTAGCCGGCCTCGGCGAGACCCGGGATCGGCGGCGCCCAGGGAGAGGAGCCTGTGGTCACCACGATCTTGCCCGATGTCAGCGTGCGACCGCTGGGCAGCCGAACCTCGCGACTGGAGACGAAGGTGGCGCGTTCTTGGAACAGCGTGATCGAGGGGTAGGCACGCAGCACGTTCCAGTACTTGCTCTGCCGCAGCTCGGCCACAAGCGCATCCTTCTCGGCGCGCACGGTCGGCCAATCGGGCTGTCCATCGCTCACGGGGATTCCCCGAAATCCGTGATGGACCCGGCGGTGCTGCGCCTCGGCCGCGCGGATGAGGGTCTTCGACGGTACACAGCCGACGTTCACGCAGGTCCCCCCGAGCGTGCCTGCCTCGACGAGGGCGACCCGCGCGCCAAGGTCGGCCCCCTTGATCGCGGCGGCGAATCCCGCCGAGCCGCCACCCACGATCGCGATATCGAACTCGCCGTGCTGCACGCTCACTTCCCCTGGACCGTCGCCCCGAAGCCCGTGAGCCGGGTCAGTTGGGCGGCGATCTGGTCAGGGGTGACCTGGCGCGGGTCGTAGCGTACGACGCCGAGGCTGTCGTCCAGCGTGACCGTGGCACCGTAGACCCCCGGCAGCTTCTTCAAGGCGAGGCGCGCCGTCGTGGGGCAGCTCCCACACGTCATCCGTGAGATGTGCAGCCGCACGGTGGCGGTGTCCGGAGCTTGGGCGGCGACCGGCGCGTTCTGCGCGCCAGCCGTCTGGATTCCCCCGCCGCACAACGGGCAGAGGAGCAACAACCCAGCCTTCACTGATGGCAACATGTTCAACCTCCTTCGGACAATCCGGTGAACCTACCCTTCGCAGCTCCTAGCCAAGCACAAACTTTGACCACCACGGAAACGTGACCAGCAGGATCGCGATGATGGTCGCGATCCACAGTGCCGACTTCATCCGGCGGCGAGCGACCGGCGAAGCGCACATCGTGCCAGGCTCGCACGCCTTTCGCTCCTCACGGTTCAGCACGACAAAACCGAAGCCGAGGGCGAGCCCCGTAGCAGCCACGAAGTACGGCCGCAACGGCTCGAATGTCGTGGCGAGGCCGGCGCCGCTCAGGCCGAGGGCGACGGCGATGAGCGGCCCGGCGCAGCAGAGCGCCGACGCCACTGCGGCGGCAATACCGCCCGTGGCTGCGACGACAGTCTTAGTGGTCGACGTCGCCATGGTCTTCCAGTGCCTCCAGAATCGGGCAGTCGTCGGTCGGCTGTCGGGCCGCGCATGCAGCGGCCAGCCGCTCCAGCGTGCGCTTCATGCGGTGGAGATCGCGGATCCTCTCTTGGACGAGGTCGATCTTCTCTCTGGTTTTCCGCTCGACCGCGTCGCACGCCGCGCCGTGCCGGACGCGCAGGCCGAGCAGCTCCTGGATTTCCTTCAGCGAGAAGCCGAGCTCCTGCGCGTGCTTGATGAAGCGGAGGCGCGCGACTGCGTCGCCCGCGTACTGGCGGTAGCCGGCCGGCGTGCGCCGCGGGGTCGGGAACAGGCCTCGCCGCTCGTAGTAACGGATCGTCTGGATGTTCACGTCGGCCGCGTTGGCGACCTGACCGATGGTCAGCGCCATTCTTGAGCACTCCTTAGGGGCTGAGACAAGATAGACCTTATACCAAGGTATATGGTCAAGGGGTGGCACACACACGCCTTGTCACGCGGGTCTTAGCGGGTAGGTTACCGATATGGTGGGGTGAAGGCAGAGCGAGGTCTTCGGCCCTCGATTCTCGGCGAGCGCCGCTGCGCCGACAGCCGCTGCCCACATCGGGTGGGAGATCTTCGGTTCGGCGTCGGCGACCGCGGCCGACGGGCTGAAGATCATTGTTACAGGAAGCGGGACGTTCGTCGCTCCGGCAGGTGGCGGTGGAATCTCAAGCGCAGCAACCGGGGGCGGAACGTGGGAGACCCGGGACGCGAGCGACGCGGTGACAGGGAGCGGCAACTATACGGTCACTGGACTGGTGCGGTGGGAGCGAGCGCTTGCATCGGTTCCGAGCATACCGGGGAGCACGGCGGGGCTCGCGATCCTCCGGGTCGAGTATGATGATGGGAGCGCTGGGACCCTCACGATCAGTTGCCGGATCTCGAACGCGCAGCCAGGTCGCTTCGAAGGGGTTACGGCATCCAAGGGCTTCGTGGACTTCTGGAACCGCGTGACGTGCCCGAACCTGTTCCACGTTCTGAACTGACGCGGGAGCGAAGAGAGGCATCCTGCGGCGGCGACGCCTTGGTCGCCCCCGTATTGCAGCGCTCGGCAAATGCGCCATGGCAATGTTAGGCGCGGGCAGGCCGACAAGAACGAGAGTCGATTGACGGTTAGGTGTTTTCTCCGGGTACTGACGGGGCGGGCCTGGAGTACCGGCCCGAGTACCTGATTGTTAACTTGGAGGTCGTTTCGCCACCGGAGCTCAGTGGTAGCGCTCTCGATTCGTAATCCCACACGGCAGGCGATGCGAGCGTCGGCCGGCGACGGCCAGCAACCAAAGCTTTGTCACCACCACCGACACCACGACGGGTCGAGCGGGGTCGGAAATGCACGCGGCGCCCAGCGACTCGGTGAGACTGGTCGGACGAGTGGCTCGTGACGCGATCTGGCGATCACGGCGCCAATCCCACGCGGCGCAGCAAGCTTTGGAAACGCGGATCGCTGCGCAATGGGTCATAACCTGGATCCACTTTCAGCGCTGTAAGTCCACTCCGTTCCGCATAGGCTCTCTCCAGCCAGGCAAGCGCGCTGTCCTTCTCTCCGAGAGCAGCAAAAGCCCCGGCGATGAGCTCGGGCTTGACGGGATCCCGTCGATGGCTTTGCAGCAACTCGTGCAACGCGTGTCGGGCCTTCGCCGTCTCGCCGGAGCGGCCATAGATGTACGCTACGGCGGACCAGTACCATACGTCATGTTTGGGATGTTGGCCTTCGAGATCAGCCAATGCTGCCGCAAACATGCCTTTTTCTACGTAAGCACCCTGAATGATGTGAGCCCGCGGAAAGGTCGGGTCCAATTCCAGGACTGAACCGAACTGCTCGATCGCACGATCGTACTGCCGCGCAAAGAACAAGATCGCGCCATGATCCGTCGCGATAATCAGGGACAATGGATCGAGCTGCCGCGCGCGCTCGCTCCGCGCCAGCGCCTCATCGAAGCGGCCCCGCCACATCAAGTGCTCGGCGTACCAGTGATGGGCCGTCGCATAGTTGGGGTTCAACTCGATGGCCCGGCGGAATTCGGTCTCGGCGGTCTGCCAGTCCCAATCGTGGTTCTGGACGATCAGCGCGAAGGCGGTGTGTGCCTCCGGCGAGCGCGGATCGAGCTCCAGTGCTTTCAGCGCCGCTGCGCGTGCCTGCGACACGCTGTGTTCGGGCGGACGCGTGCTGTAGCCGGCGAGCAAGGCATGCGCATCCGCGAGCGCGGCGTACCCGCGCGCGTAGGTCGAGTCTCGAGCGGTGGCGCGCTGAAAATAGCCGATGGCGGCTTCAATACCCGCGGTCGTTCTCTTGTTGAGGAAGTACTGTCCTTTCAGGTACAGGTCATAGGCTTCATAGTCGCGCGCTGTGCGCGTTGACGGCGCGCTGGCGGATGACTTCGGACGACCGAGGTTGGACTGAATCTCGTCGGCGATCTCCTGCGCGATCTCGCCCTGTAGCGTGAGGAGTCCCTTCAGCTCGCGATCGTATGCCCTAGCCCAGATATGCGTTTGGTGCTTTGCCGCAATGAGCTGCGCCGTAACCCGGACCGTGTTCGCATCCCGCCGCACGCTGCCCTCGAGCACGTACTGCACGCCCAACTCACGCCCGACCTGGTCCAGCTGCGTCCGGCCGCCCTTGTACCGCATCACGGAGGTCCTGGCGATCACGCCCAGGCGCTCGGGGTCGCGGTTCCCCAACTGCATGATCATCTCTTCCGTGAGGCCGTCGCTGAAATACTCTTGCCGAGCGTCCCCGGTGAGGTTCTGAAAGGGCAGCACGGCGAGCATGACCTTCTCTGTCCCGGGTCGTGGCGCGCGTGAACGAGCCCACACTATCGACACGACAATCGCTACAACGACGAGGAGCGATAACATCACCGGGCGTACGAGCAACGTCCTGCTTCGCGGTTGAGGTGGAGGCTGGGCGGCGTCCGCCTGCGGTTGCTCGGCCTCACGCACCGGCGCCATGAACCGATATCCCCGTCCGGTGATGGTCTGGATGAAGCGGGGC
>DASWCE010000241.1:0-6181 GCA_036390255.1 Gemmatimonadales bacterium
GCGCAGCACGTCTGGAGTCAGGCCTTCTGTCCCTAAGCGTCCCGCCAAGGCGAGGGGCCCGTACATCACGGCCGCCAGTGTCGGATCGTCCGGCATCGCGTGCAGGTGGAGGCTCATCGGCAGTTTGACCGCAACCGTGTCGCCGTTGCGCCAGGTGCGATCGAGCACGTAGTAACCGCCGGGAGCCGCGAAGCCATCTAGGCCATGGCCGTTCAGTACGGCTGTCCCGCCGTGCGTTGCCCAATACGGGACGCGGATGCGGAGCGCAAACCGGACTGGTTTCGCGGTCTGAATTCGGAGTGTCGTGCCTTCTTCTTCAGGAAACTCCGTCTCCTGCACCAGCCGGACACCGCGCTCTGACCAGTTCAGCTCGGACGCAATGAAGAGATTGACGTACACGCCGGCGTCGTCGTGGAAGTAGATCGAATCGCCGAACTGTGAGAACGACTCGCTCATCGTTCCCGTGCAGCACCAGTAGTCCTGCCCCGGTGTTCCGAACAGCTTCCACAGCCCAGCGGCGAGGTTCACGTAGTACAGTTTCTCGCCGTCCCGGGGATGCTGGCTGCCGATGATGCCGTTGAACAGCGCGCGTTCGTAGAAGTCGGCACAGGCTGGGTCCGCCGTCCAGCCGAAGATGTGGCGGGTCAGCTTGAGCATGTTGTAGGTGGTGCAGTCTTCCTGCGTATAGCCCGACAGCTCGGTCGACAAGACACCGGGCTCCGCGTTCCAGCCCTCGCCATTCGACGTGCCGCCGGTGCAGTACGCGCGCTGCGTCGTGACTTGCCGCCAGAAGTATTCGGCGATGCGCCGATAGCGCAGCTCGCCCGTGAGCTCGTAGCGGCGCGCGGCGCCCACCACCTTGGGAATGTTGGTGTTGGCATGGAGCCCCTTTAGCTCGTCGCGTCCTTGCCCGAGTGGGGCGAAGAAGCGCTCGTGATCGAAGCGGTGCGCAAGATCCTTGTACCCATCATGTCCCGTCACCGCGGCGAGGTTGTAGAGCATCTCGTTCATGCCGCCGTACTCGCGCTCGAGCACGCGGGCCATGTGCTCATCGCCCAGCGGCTGCGCCCAGCGCCCCGTCCAACGCGCCATGCCCTGAAGCACATCGAGCGCCTGCGCGTTGGTTGCGAGCGTATGCATGTCGAGCAGACCGGCCATGATCTTGTGCAACGTGTAGAACGGCGCCCAGACCGGCTTGCCATCGCGGAGGCGATCGAAGAACTCCTCGGGAAACGCGCTCAGGTAGCCGTTGCCAAGTTGTTGCTGACACTTCGCGAGCTCAGTGACGATTCGGTCACCGCGGGCCTTGAGGACGGAATCGCCCAAGCTTTGTGACATCTTTGCGACTGCGGACAAGTAGTGGCCCACGTAATGCCCGCGCAGCTCGTTCACCGGCGCTTCCCACCCGCCGAGCGGCTCCGCGGTCGAGGGAAGGCCAGCAGTGCTGCGGAACATGTGCAGCAGGCGGTTCTCATCCTGGGCGAGGAGGAAGCGGCGGTTCACTTCGAGCGCATCGAGAAACGGTCCGGGGTGGAGTCGCACCCGATCGAGATCGAAGGGGCGGGCGAGCGGCGCGGACGATCCGTCGATTATCGGGACGCGCACCGCGGCCAGCCCTGCAACTGCGGTCAGAGACGAAATAAAGTCGCGACGTTTCATGGAGGCCCCCCTCCCCAAGCCTTTGCCTGCACGATCACGGCGGCCATCTGATCGCGGTATTTCGTAAACGTGTCGTCCACCACGTTCAGAGTCGGTATCAGCCCCTCCCGCTTGGACAGTGAGAGCGTCGTGGCGTCCCACTTGTTGAAGCCCGACTCGTGCACACCGGACGAGCCGCGCCCCGGTGCAGGATGCGAGAGATGTGAGAAGAAGCGGGCATAGGGTACGCCGTGCGGCGAGTAGACGTGATACAGTGGAATGAACTCGAGCAATGCGTCATACAGGAACTCACCGCAGGCGAGCACCTGCGGGTACCGCGTCCGGAGGTCAGAGATCAGCGCTCGCGCACCCTCGTGCATGTCGGCTTTCGTGTTGTTCACCCAGCCGCCAATGATGTCCAGGAAATATGCATCGACGCCGTAGCGGTCGATAACGTCGACGATGCGGCCGGTGAGCCAGCGGCGCCAGGACTCGACGCCGAGGTTCATGTACACGCCGAAACCTTCCTGATGGCGATCGTTGTCCCAGTCCACCCAGTTCAAGTTGAACGGATCGCCGTCGATGCGTGCGGTCGCCCCGTCGGCGAAGTTGGCGAAATTCGCGAGCTTGCGGTTCGATGCGTTTGCGCCAAACATCGGCATGATCCGATAGCCCAGCCGCTGTCCTTCCTGCACGAGTCTCTTGAAGCCGGTTTCGCCGCCCATGCGCGGCGCGGCTTGGTAGGTGGGATAATCCCAGTAGTAGCGCCCGTCCCAGGCTGAAATGAATGCGAGCACGCCGCTGGCCGGAATCTGGGTCGCGATCCAGCGCAGGATCTCGAGCATGCGGGCGTAGTCGTTGAACATGTAGCCGGTGAAGTGCATGCCGTGCAGCGTCACGACGAGCTGCGTGCGCCGCAGCCAGTCCGGGACGTCGGTCCGGGTTTCCCAGCGGGGGAAGTGATACGCGCTCGCCAAGTGCGCGTAGTGCGGCGCCACTGCGGCCTCGAGGGACGTCGCCCGGCCGATGCGCCAGGTAGGAACACGGACTGAGCGCCGGTCGAGCCAGCCCTCCACTTCGTGCACCAACTCGACTCGATATCCCTGCTCGCCCGGCTGGAAGTAGAACCGCTTGGTGCGCACGCGATCGTCGAGCGAGGACAGCGCGAGAAACCCCGCAACGCCGTGCTGCACCACGGTGAGCGGTGTCCCCATTCCCCAGGCCGTGTTGTCGCCGAACAGATCGCCGCCGCCGAATGGATATCCCCACAGCACTTCGTCGTCGTGCGGGTCGAACGGCTCGGCGCCGCCCGAGGAGAGCTTGCCGCGTGGAATCCCGCGCACCACGATCGTCACCGCCTTGATCGGCTGATCCATCTGCGCAGTGACATCACAGAGCACCGCATCGCCGTCCTTATGCAGACGTGCGTCCAGGCGTCCGGTTGCCTTCACTTGGCCGCCGGCCCACGTGAGTCCCGTCGCCGTGAGCGACACCGTGTCAGCCGTGCCGTCGGCGCTCATTGTGGAAGCGTCGAGCGCGTACGCGTTCTCGCGGGTGAACACGAGAAAGCCGAAGCGCAACCCCGCGAACTCAACCGATGGCTCGGGAAAGTCGAAGCTGAACTTCATGAACGCCCGCCCGCGCGGCGGAATAAGGACGTCGCTGGTGGAGGTGAGCGGCAGGATGGCGAGCGAGGCGGGGCGGGGGACAGAAGCAGGGAGCATCGTTCCTGCGCCAACGGCGCCCATAGCCATCAGCCAATCTCGACGTGAAATTGAGTCGCTCATATGGCCGGCCTCGATTGGGTCTTCATCGGATTGTATTTCGGCCTGCTCCTCGGGATCACGTGGTGGGTGATCCGGAGAAGTAAGGATACGGCCGCCGACTACTTCCTGGCGAGCCGCAACCTCGGCTGGTTCATCGTCGGGGCATCGATCTTTGCCTCCAACATCGGCTCCGAGCATCTGGTGGGCCTCGCCGGTGCGGGCGCGACCAGCGGCGTGGCGCTCGCGCATTACGAGCTGCACGCGTGGTGCCTGCTTGTGCTGGGGTGGGTGTTCGTGCCGTTTTATATGCGCTCGATGGTCTACACGATGCCCGAATTCCTCGAGAAGCGCTTCTCGCCGGGCGGGCGCTGGGTGCTCTCGATCATTTCCCTCGTGGCCTACGTGCTCACCAAGTTCGCCGTCGGGATCTATGCGGGCGGTGTCGTGTTCGCCACGCTGCTCCCCGACGTGCAATTGCGGCTGTTTGGGACGACGCTCAGTGCGTTCTGGGTGGGGTCGGTCGCCGTCGTCGCGCTGACGGGGCTGTACACGGTCGCGGGCGGGATGCGCGGCGTCGCGTACACCGATGCCGCGCAGACGATCATCCTCATCGCCGGATCCGTGTTGATCACCGTGTTCGGGCTAGTCCGGCTCGGCGGCTGGCACGAGCTGCGCGCGGCGTTGCCGTCGGACATGTTCAATCTTTGGAAGCCGCTGATCCCGCCTGGCTTCGAGGGCACCTGGGCGCCGGTGAAAGAGCCGTCGCGCATCGCCTGGTACTTCAACGACTACTTCCCCTGGCTCGGCATGCTGTTCTGCGCGCCGATTGTCGGGCTGTGGTACTGGACGACAGACCAGTACATCGTGCAGCGCGCGCTCGCGGCGCCCAATGAGCAACAAGCGCGTCGCGGCTCGATCTTCGCCGCGTATTTGAAGCTCCTGCCCGTCTGGATCTTCATCATCCCTGGCATGATCGCGCTCGCGCTGGCGCGCACAGGCAAAGCGCCGGCGTTGGGGGCGATCGTGGATGCGTCCGGCAACCCGATTCCCGATGCGGCGCAGGCGGCATTTCCGTTGATGGTCAAGACGATTCTGCCTGCCGGCGTACGCGGTCTCGTCGTGGCGGGACTGCTCGCGGCATTAATGAGTTCGCTTGCGGGTGCGTTCAACGCCTGTTCCACGCTCTTCACGATGGACATCTACCAGAAGCTGAGACCCGGCGTGACGCAGCATCAACTGGTGTGGACGGGCCGAGTCGCGACGGCGGTGATGGTGCTGATCGGGCTCCTCTGGATTCCGGTCATCCAAGGCGGCAGGGGACTCTACTTCTACCTTCAGGGAGTGCAGGCGTATCTCGCGCCGCCGATCTTCACCGTCTTCTTCTTTGGTGTCTTCATGAAGCGTCTCAACGCGCAGGGAGCGCTCGCGGCGCTGGTCGTCGGCTTTCTCCTTGGCGTCTTCCGCCTCCTCGTGGACACGCCAGTCAGCCTCCAGCTCGGCACCCTCGCCCATGGCTACACGCCGGGCTCGTTCCTCTGGATCGTCAACAACATCTATTTCCAGTACTACAGCCTGTTCATCTTCGTCGTCTCAGCCGCGACGATGGTGATCGTGAGTTATCTGACGCCGGTGCCGGCGCCCGAGCGGCTGGTCGGCCTGACGTACGCGACGGTGACTCCCGAGCAACAGCAGCAGTCCCGCGCGAGCTGGACGCGCGGCGACGTGCTTGCTTCAGCCGTCGTGCTCGTGTTGATCGTCGCGGCGTATCTCTACTTCCGAGGCTAGCTCGTGATCGCGCTCTGCCTGCTGCTCCTGCTGCAACGCCAAACGTCGAACTTCGACCATGATTGGCGCTTTCATCTCGGCGACGTCGCAGGGGCACAAGCCCCCACGTTCGCGGATTCCGGCTGGCGCACGCTCGACCTGCCGCACGATTGGAGTATCGAAGGCGAGTTCAGCGAGCAGAACCACGCCGGCGTGGCGGGCGGTGCGCTGCCGGGCGGCGTCGGGTGGTATCGCAAGACGTTCACCGTGTCCCCGGTGGACAGCGGCAAGGTCGTCTTCGTCGAATTCGACGGCGTGTATCGCAACAGCGAAGTGTGGATCAACGGCCAGTATCTGGGGAAACGACCGTACGGGTATAGCTCGTTCCGCTACGAGCTGACGCCCAACGTTCGCTTCGGGGCGGGCCGCAACGTCATCGCCGTGCGCGTCGACAATTCCCAGCAGCCGAACTCACGCTGGTACTCCGGCTCCGGGATTTATCGCCACGTTCGGCTCGTCACGACCGATCCGATGCACGTCGCTCAGTGGGGGACGTACGTCACGACTCCAGTGGTGAGCGTCGATTCCAGCCACGTCACGATTCGAACGAGCCTCCGCAACGATCGGCGGGTCGAGCAGCCGATTGTGCTCAGCACGGTCGTGTACGATTCCGCCGGCAGGGAGGTGGCGGCCGTATCCACCATGGGCCGGATCCCAGGCGACTCGGTCGCCGAGTTGGCGCAAGATCTGACGATCTCGCGGCCGGTCCTCTGGTCGCTCGAGCGGCCGTATCTCTATCGCGCCGTATCGCGCGTAAGGTGCGGGAACAGCGTGTGCGACACGTACACCACGCCCTTCGGCGTGCGGTCGTTCGTCTTCAGAGTCGATTCAGGCTTCTTCCTGAACGGACGGCACATAAAGATTCGCGGCGTGTGCCTGCACCACGACCTGGGTGCACTGGGTGCCGCGGTAAACACTCGCGCGATCGAACGGCAGCTCGAGATCATGCGGGC
>DASWCE010000242.1:0-2091 GCA_036390255.1 Gemmatimonadales bacterium
TGGTCGTACACGATCAGCTCGTGTCCTCCCTGAGCCAACCGCCGCGCCATGTTACCACCCATACGACCCAATCCGATCATCGCCAATTGCATCGTTTTCGGTCTCCAAGAAGGCGTCGCGGTAAGCGTAGCACCGAATCCATTCGCGGGATAGCATTGGGCCACGCTGTGCACACAGGGCTCTATGTAGTCATGGGCGTCTCGGGCTCCGGAAAAACTACGATCGGAGCGAAGCTCGCGCGCGCACGCAATCTCGCGTTCCTCGAAGGAGACGACCTGCACCCAGCTCAAAATGTGGAGCGAATGGCGGCTGGAATCCCGCTGACCGATGACGACCGTCGCCCTTGGTTACTCGCGATCGCGGGTCAATTGCGCGATGCAAAGCGCGCGGGCATGGGTCTAGTCGTCACGTGTTCGGCGCTCAAACGCAGCTATCGTGACCTGCTGCGCTCCGTCGGGGCCGCAGACGTGCGCTTCGTCTATCTCAAGGCAACCCGCGCAATCCTCGTCGAACGCCTGGCCAACCGGCGCGACCATTTTATGCCGCCGGCCCTGCTCGATAGCCAGCTCACGACGCTAGAAGAACCAGCACCGGACGAGCACGCGTGGGTATGCGATATCCGCGAGGCGCCTGACGCAATCGTCGCCGACCTGGTGAAGCGCGCGGCATGAGGCCAGACACGCTCCTGCTGCTCTACGCCTTCCTGGCGGTGCTTGCGCTGATCGTCCTGATCGCGGGCTTCAAACTCCATCCCTTCGTCGTGTTGGTCGCGGTCTCCCTTGCCCTGGGCGCGGTGGCGGGGATGCCGCTGCCCAGCGTCGTGAAAGCGTTCCAAGACGGCGTCGGCGGCGTCCTGGGATTCGTTGCGATCGTGGTTGCCCTCGGCACGATGCTGGGCAAGATGATGGCGGAGTCCGGCGGTGCGACGCGCATCGCGACCACGCTCATCGCGCTCTTCGGCTACGCCCGAGTGCATTGGGCAATCATGGTCGTCGCGTTCATCGTCGGCATTCCCGTTTTCTTTCAAGTCGGCTTCATGCTGTTGATTCCCCTGGTGTTCACGATTGCGCGGCGGTCCGGACTGTCGGTCGTGAAGATCGGGATTCCGCTTGTCGCCGGGCTGTCGGTGGTACATGGCATGGTGCCACCGCATCCCGCGGCGATGCTCGCCGTCGGTGCGTACCACGCCGACATCGGGCGCACGATTGCCTACGCGATCCTGGTCGGCCTGCCGACCGCGGCGCTGGCGGGCCCGATCTTCGCCTCGTGGATTGCGCCGCGTATCCAGCTTCCCGCCGAAAACCCGATGGCCACGCAGTTGTCGGGCGAACCGTCACGGGAGATGCCGGGCTTTGGACTCACGCTCTTCACGGTGCTGCTCCCGGTGATCCTGATGCTCGCCGCGAGTGTCGCCGATGTTGCGCTCGATACCACCAGCGCCCTCCGTGCCACATTCGATTTCGTCGGGAGCCCAATCGTCGCGCTGCTCTTCGCCCTGCTGTTCTCATTCTGGTCGCTGGGATACAAGCAGCACTTTACGCGCGATCAGATCCTCAAGTTCGCGAACGACTGCCTGGGTCCGACCGCAACGATTCTGCTGGTCATCGGCGCGGGCGGTGGGTTCAACCGCGTGCTGCTCGAGAGCGGCGTGGGCAAAGCCGTCGCCGATCTGGCCGTGGGATCGCACGCGTCGCCCCTCCTGCTCGCATGGATCGTGGCGGCGCTGATCCGGGTGGCAACCGGCTCGGCGACCGTAGCGATGACGACGAGCGCCGGCATCGTCGCGCCGATCGCTGCGATGACGCCGGGCTCGAATGCCGAGCTGCTCGTGCTTGCGACGGGCGCCGGCTCGCTGGTGCTGTCGCACGTAAACGATTCGGGGTTCTGGCTCATCAAGGAGTTCTTCAACATGACCGTGCCGCAAACATTAAAGACGTGGACCGTCGCCGAGACCATCATCGGCATCGCGGGATTGGGGTTCACGTTGGTGCTCAGCCTGGTGGCGGGGTGTGCTCCTCGCGAACAGGAGTTGAGCGCTCAGGGATGGATCGATGTGACGGCGACGCTCGATCCCGCGCGCACGCCGATCTA
>DASWCE010000243.1:0-5845 GCA_036390255.1 Gemmatimonadales bacterium
CTCCGGAGGGCAAGCCGGAATTCCGGCTCGGCCCCGGATCGTATTTCCTGCAACCGGGCGGCAACTACCGGCACACGACGAGCTGCGATCCGGCCGCGGAGTGTGTGTTCTTTGTCGAAGGCAAAGGAAAGTTCGATCTCAAGCTGGTTCAGCCGCCCGCAACGGCGCCCGCGAAGAAGTAGCGGGCTTTCGCGTCGTCCTCCGGCCGTTCGGATCGTCGTGTAGTCCACCAGGGGAGTCCCGAGATCAGAAACTCGGAATTGCACTAGAGAAGCACGCTGCTGCGAAACAGTAGCGACGTTGTTTTCATCAAAACAGTTGCGTCGCACATCAACACAGCTCTCCCATCGGATCGCGAGCGCTGGCATTTCTGGCGGGGGTGCGGAACATGGTGGAGAAGGCGACCGCGCAGAAGGATCTGTTGCTGAAAGCAGGGGATGCCCGCTTGTCGGTGGCTTGACGCTTGGCTTGGAACGTTGCATGAGACGACGGATGCGTCACGGTCTCTCTCAGGAGCAAGCGTATGCACAGACACTCAGCTTTGACCTTCTCGGTCATCGCCGCCGCACTCTGCAGCGTCATCGGTTGCGGAAAGGACACGACCGCGCCTGGAACCTCCAGCTTATCGATGTCGCGGACGGGGAGCCTGACCACGCCACGTGACTTGCACACGGCGACGTTGCTCAACAACGGAAAGGTGCTCGTCGCTGGGGGAGTTGGTCCGACGACGTTCCCGCTGGTGGCGGAGTTATTCGATCCAGCGAGCGGGACATTCACTGCCACGGGAAGTCTGGGGGCGGTTCGCCATTCGGCCACGGCGACCCTGCTCAAGAATGGGAAGGTGCTGGTGGCGGGTGGCAAGGGTGCGCCGGGCACTCCGACAGCGAGCGCCGAGTTGTTCGATCCAGTCACCGGGACGTTCATGCCGACCGGAAACATGACAACGCCGCGCGTCTTCTGCCCCGCGACGCTGCTCGCTGACGGACGAGTGCTGTTTGTGGGCGGACTCCCTACCGGCCCGACGGCGACGGCGGAGCTCTACGATCCCAGCAGCGGGACGTTCGCCGCGACGGGAAGCGTGCGGACACCGGCCGATTTCAAAACCGCGACATTGCTGCAGAACGGAAAAGTGCTGGTCACGGGAGGACGACGAGACGGGGACTACCGGGCGATCGCGGACGCGGATCTCTACGACCCGGCCACGGGAAAGTTCGCTGCGACCGGAAGCATGGTGATGCCGCGTGCTGGACACGTTGCAACGCTCCTGCCGAATGGCAATGTGCTCATCACGGGTGGTGCTGCAGTTACCGGCGGCGCCGCCACGGCGACGGCGGAGGTGTACGACGTCGCCAACGGGACCTTCGCTGTAACGGGCTCGATGGTCAGCGCACGAACGCTGCACACGGCCACTCTATTTCCGAATGGGAAGGTTCTCGTCGTCGGGGGAGACGCTTTCTTCTACAATGCAAGTCCTTCACCGCAGAGTCTCGCCACGGCCGAAGTGTACGATCCCGTGACGGGAGTGTTTTCCGCGGCGTCGGGCATGGACGTGCCGCGCGAATCGCACACGGCGACGCTGCTCGCGAATGGTTTTCTCCTGATCACCGGTGGAGGCGACGGCACCGTTGGTTACCAGCCAACGACTGTGCTCGCGTCGTCCTATCTGTACGCGTGGCATTAACGACCGTCGGCCGCTCAAGCCCAAGAACGCGCCGGAGCCTAGGCCTAGGCGGCGAGGCGCGGTGGGTCTAACGACCTTCTGACCGAGCGGCTCGAGCCTTGGTGACGCGGCGCCACTCGGCCCAGGTCAACAGGATCACGGCGACGTCCAGCACGGTCAACGCGAGCAGCCATCCCGACGGAGTGATCGCGTAGCGGTAGATCTGATACATCACGAACGCCCCGAAGATGCCAATTGCCGTCGGGAACGCCCACAGCTCATCGCGCAGCAGCCCGTACACCAGCAGCGCCTTGATGACGCCATGCGCCAGCAGGTAGATCGCCGCGAAGAGCTGGGCGCTGTCACTCAGGTGGCCCGCGGCCTCGCGCAGATGGGTAGCGATGAAGTCGCGCGGGTCCTCACTGAGCTCGTTCTGGGTCAGTCGCGCCACGAGATTCTGCAGCGTGCCCGGCCCTATCCAGAGCAGGACGAAACCGCCGATCAGCTCGAGGAGGCCGTTGATCCCCTTGAGGACGACGCCAATCTCGAACGCGATGTGGATTTTGGAACGGGGCTGCGGCATGCGCGAGTATACACCGGTCCTGTAGCTTTGCCGGGTACACCCGTGATGGCGAGACACTCAGACGCTCCGCCCCGGCGCGGACCACTGTTCCGGCTGCTGTGGCCGATGACATCCTACCTGGTCACGAACCTGACCGTCACGGCGTTCTGGGTGTTGTTCTTCGTCTTGAACCGGACGCGGGTGTTGGGCCGCAAGAATGTCGGCACGGAGCCGAACACGCTCCTACTCTCCAATCACCAATCGATGCTCGACAGCTTTTTGGTGGGTCTGGCGGCGTTCTATCCGCGCTCGTTGCTCCAGCCGCGCTTTTTGCCGTGGAATCCCGCGGCGGCCGAGAACTTCTATCGGACGCCGATTCTCGCGTGGCTCGCGGACAACTGGAAATGCATTTGGGTGCGGCCGGGACGGCGCGACCTGCATGCGCTGCACCGCATGATACAGGTGCTGCCGCGCGGTGTGATGACGCTCTTTCCGGAGGGCACGCGGACGCGGGACGGCTCGGTGGGGCCGGGGCACGCGGGTACGGGGCTGCTCATTCTGGCGACCCGGGCGCGGGTGATTCCCGTGACGATCGACGGGATGCGGGACGTACTACCGATCGGCAGCTCCGTGCCACGGATTTTCAAGCGAATCACCGTGACGTATGGGCCGCCGGTGGACTATGCGGACTATCTCGCGCAGCCGCGCACACGGGAGACGGCGCAGGCGTTGATTGACCGCGTGATGGCAGCAATTCGGGCGCAGGGCGAGTAGCTTCCGCCCCATGGCTGAGCTCCGTCTCCCTCTCCGGCGCGGCCGGCGCCGCGTGGCGGTGTGGCTGCTCGTGGGCCTCGGCCTGCTGATCTTCTTTATCTCGCCCCTCGTCGGGCTGCTGGCGGAGTGGCCGTGGTTCAGCGCGCTCGGGTACGAGCGGGTGTTCGCGACCCGGCTGGTGGCGTCGTTCACGCTGGGGGTGTTGGCGGGGGGCGTGGCGTTTGCGTTTCTGTACGCCAATCTGCGCTTCGCCCAGCGGGGCATCGTCCCCAACCCCGTGGTCATGCCAGCGAGCGCCCAGACGCCGGCGGTCGACGTGACCCGCCTGGTCCGCCGGCTGGCGCTGCCCGCGGCGCTCGCGTTCGCGTTGTTCCTCGCCCTCGCCGTCTCGACGGACTGGATGCCGGTGCTGCAGTTCCTGCATCAGACACCGTTCGGCGTGACGGATCCGGTATTTGGCCGAGACCTCGCCTACTATGTCTTCACGCTGCCCATCGTGACCGGCGTGCTCGCGATCCTGACGGTGCTCGTCACGCTGTCGCTGCTCGCCTGCGGCGCGCTGTACGCGCTGCGCGGCGACGTCGTGTTCTATCGCCGCACCGTGACGATCGAGCCGTCCGCCCGGCTGCACCTGGCGCTGCTGATCGCCGCGATGTTCGTGCTGACCGCGCTGCGGATCTTCTTCGTGCGGTTGCCGGGCACGCTGTACTCGACTACCGGTCCGCTGTTCGGCGCGAGCTTCGCCGATCTGCACGGCAGGCTCATCGGCCTGCGCATCGCAGGGGTGGCCGCGATCCTGGGCACCGTCCTGGTGCTCGCCGCGTTGCGCAGCAAGCGCCCGGGACGCACCGCGCTGCTCGCGGTCGCGAGCTATTTCGGGGTCTCGCTGCTGGGTGTCGTCGTCTATCCCGCCATCGTGCAGAAGGTCGTGGTCGCGCCCAACGAGCTCTCGAAAGAGACGCCGCAGCTGCGCCGTCACATCGACGCCACGCGCCGCGCCTGGGGCCTCGACAGCGTGCTCGTGCGCGATCTCTCGGGCGAGGCGCGGCTCACCGAGCGCGACATCCAGGCGAATCGCCCCACCATCGACAACGTGCGGTTGTGGGACCGCGACCCCCTGCTGCAGACGTTCGGGCAGCTCCAGGAGATCCGCACCTACTACGACTTCGTGTCGGTGGACGACGACCGCTACGTCGTCGACGGCCGCTACCGCCAGGTGATGCTGTCGCCGCGCGAGCTCAATTCGGCGTCGCTGCCGACGCGCACCTTCATCAACGAGCGGCTCACGTTCACCCACGGGATGGGGCTGACCCTGGGGCCCGTCAATGAGGTGACCGAGGAGGGGCTGCCGGTGCTGTTCATCAAGGATCTGCCGCCGGCCTCGGCTGTGTCGCTCGCGGTCAAGCGGCCGGAGATCTACTTCGGCGAGCTGACGGACAACTGGGTGTTCGCCAACACTGGACAGCAGGAGTTCGACTATCCCTCGGGCGATGAGAACATCTTCGGGACCTACAAGGGCAACGGCGGGGTCGTGGTCGGCGGGCTGCTGCGCCGCCTGGTGCTCGCCGCCTATTTCCGCTCGCTCAAGGTGCTGCTGTCGAGCGACATCACGAGCGCGAGCCGCGCGATGTACATCCGCAACATCCGCCAGCGCGCGCATACGGCGCTGCCGTTTTTGATCTTCGACGCAGACCCGTACATGGTGATCGATGGTGGCGGGCGGCTGCGCTGGATCCTCGATGCCTACACCGCGACGACTCGCTATCCGTACGCGCAGCCGCTGAGCAATGGCATCAACTACATGCGCAACAGCGTGAAGGTCGTGATCGACGCGTACGACGGCTCCGTCACCGCCTATCAGGCCGACTCGGCCGATCCGCTGGTGCGCACCTTTGCCAAGATCTTTCCGGGGATCTTCCACCCGCTCGATTCGATGCCGGCCGATCTGCGCGCGCATCTGCGCTATCCCGAGGACCTGTTTCACGTCCAGACCGAGCTGTACGGCACCTATCACATGGCGGAGCCGGACATTTTCTATCATCGCGAGGACCAGTGGCAGAAGCCGGTGCTCTCGATCGTGCCGGAGCGGCCCGATCCGTTCCTGCGCCACATGGTGATGCGGCTGCCGGAGGAAAAGCAGGCGGAGTTCATTCTCATGGTGCCGTTCACGCCGCGCGGCAAGGACAACCTGGCGTCGTGGATGGTGGCGCGGAACGACGGCGCGCATTACGGCGAGCTGGTCGTGTATCGCTTCCCCAAGCAGAGCCTCGTGTTCGGGCCCACGCAGATCGTCAACCGCATCAATCAGGACACGGAGATCGCGCGCCAGATCGCGTTGTGGGATCAGGGTGGCTCGCAGGTGATCCGCGGCAATCTCCTGGTGATTCCGATCGAGGAGTCGCTGATCTACGTCATGCCGCTGTATCTGCGGGCGCAGGGGGGCCGTATCCCCGAGCTCAAGCGCGTCGTGGTGGCCTATCAGAATCGGGTCGTGATGGAGGAGACGCTGGACGCGGGATTGGCGCAGCTATTCGGCGGTCCCGGCGCGGCTACGCGCGCGCCCGTGCGGGTGTCCGAGACGCGGGGTGCCGCCTCGGCGGTATCGGCCCGCGCCGCCGATCTCGCGCGCCGCGCGAACGAGTCGTTCCGCCGGGCGGTGGAAGCGCAGCGCGTGGGGGATTGGGCGCGTTACGGGGAGGAGCTGCGGCGGCTCGAGGACGTGCTGCGGCAGCTGCAGGCCGCGGTGGAGGAGAGGAAACCTTAACGGGGCCTTATTGTTTACGGCCCGACCGGTGCTTTGACGTCGTAAATGGGATGAAGCTCCCATAACGCGCTGAGAGACGAATTGC
>DASWCE010000244.1:0-2176 GCA_036390255.1 Gemmatimonadales bacterium
GGCTGCAGATACACCGTCTCGAAGATGCGCACGCGCTCGGCCGAGTCTTTGCCGGCGGCTTGGTCGTAGGCGCGCCAGAAGTTCGGGATGTCGCGGGTGACGATCTGGACGGAATCGATTGGCGCCTGAACGGCGAGGAAGAGTGAGAGGAGTAACATGTCGTGCCCCGCTAGGCTCGGATGAGGAAGATATTACCCCCCGACTCGTGGAAGTTAGCTTGAGGCCATGACGTGTTGTGGCGCGAGTGCCTGCGAGAGCCAGTTTGACCGCAAGCGAGCGGCGCGTGAGCTGAAGGCTTATCGCGCCCACGGCCCGCAGCCGACCGGGCGCGCGATGATCCATTTGCTGCGCCGCGCCGGCGTGGACGGCAGCACGCTGCTGGATATCGGCGGCGGCATCGGCGCGATTCAGTACGACCTGCTCGAGTGCGGCGCCCGGGAGGTCACGGCCGTCGATGCGTCCAGCGCGTATCAACGGGCGGCGCGCGCGGAGGCGGAGCGGCGGGGCGTGAGCGCGCGCATTCAGTTCCAGCTCGGCGACTTCGTCGCACTCGCTCCGCAAGTGGCCGCGGCCGATATCGTCACGCTCGATCGCGTAGTCTGTTGCTATCCCGACATGGAGCCGCTGGTGCGGCTGTCCGCCGAGCGCTGCCGCCGGTTGTATGGCCTATCGTATCCCCGCTACCGGTGGCCGGTGCGTGCGGTGGTCAGTACGGAAAACGCCTTCCGCCGGCTGTTTCGTAATCCATTCCGTTCGTTCGTGCATTCTCCGGTGGTGATGGACCGGCTGCTCACGGCGCTGGGGTTCACGCTGCAGTCGAAGGTGCGGACGTTCGCGTGGGAAGTGGTGGTGTACGTGCGTGATGGAGCGGCGGCGACGGGCGGCCGGCCCAACCTGAGGCCCGGTTCAATTGATCCGGAGTTGATCGTTTCCGGGTAGGATGTCGCTGTGAAGACGGTACAGGAACGCGTAGAGGACGCGATGCGAGAAGTTGGGACGCTGCTCATCGCGTTCGCGCCTCTGGATGCTGCGTTAGCCGAAAGTCGCAGCGTCGTCCGTGTCCTATTATTCTTCTTCTTGCTACTCGGCGTGGTACTCTTTGTAGCATCGCTGTGGCTCGAGAGGAGAACGTCCCGTGTGGGTTAACATTGCCGTGGGGTTTGGTGGCGTACTCCTGCTGGGTGTCATTGGTTTCGTCGTGGCTTTGCGCGAGATTCGCCGTGAGGAGGCTCGCCGCCGCTCCGGTACCGCGAAAGACTAACTCCGCCCAGACACCTCGAACGCGAGCGTCCTCATTGTCGGGACGGTGAGACGCCGAAGGCGGCGTGACCTCACCCCCTGGCCCCCTCTCCGTTCCGGAGAGGGGGAACGCAAGGCCGCGAGGCGCGGTGGCGTGGTTAGCTGCCGCGCCTTCTGATTTCCTCGAGGACCTCGATATCGGCGGCATCCTGGAGCCGGCCGGTGCGCTTGGTTTCGATCAGATCGTCGATGCTGATCAATGGGATGCGAACGCCATTGACCTGAACGGTGCTCGCGTTGGGCGCGGCGAGCTCGTATTTCACTTTCCATGCCACCGTGAAGATGTCGACCCGGGGATCGTCTCCGATGATCGTCACCGGCTTCTTCAGCAGCTCAGCCGGCGACCACACACCCGCGAATCCGTACCCGACTCGGGCCAGCGATTGCAGCACGCGGGCGGCGTTCGCTTCGGTCCGCTCAATCAGGATGTCGATATCGTCGGTCGCGCGCGCGTAACCGTGGAGGATGCACGCAATGCCGCCAATGACGAGGTACCTGGCCTTGGCGCGATTCAGCGCGGCGCACACGGTGGCTACCGGTGGCTTTGCTTCCACTCGTAAAAATCGTCGTAGGAGTCGAATCCGATGATCTGGTGCCGGCGCCCGCGGTGCGCGCGGTGCGCGCGTGCCGTTCGGGCCGCTGCCTCGGCATTCCTGAGCCGTTCGGCGGGCGAGCGGGCGAGATCGCGCTCGAGCTGGGCGCGGCGGGCGGAACCAATTGCATCGGATCCGTATGCCGGGCGAACCGCTTCGCGGACCTGCGCCGGGGGAGGGGACACGAGGTAGGCGCGCAGGGCTGCGGCGATCACGCGACTGCGCGAGCGGTCGAGCTCCCGGGCGCGGCGGTCGGCCGCGGCCACGAGGTCTTTGGGCAAGGT
>DASWCE010000245.1:0-4751 GCA_036390255.1 Gemmatimonadales bacterium
GGCGAGGTCTCCGCGAACGTCTCGAGGACGTCGCCGGTGGCAGGGTTGATGGATTGGAAAGTCAATCCACCACCTCCGGCCGATCCCTGACGCGATCCACCATGCACAGAAAGCCGAGCGGCTCCTCGCCCGTGGCGCGGAACTGGTGCGTCACGCCCGGCGAAACGTAGACGCAGTCGTACGGCGCGATATCGAACGTCCGCTCGCCCAGGATCACCCGGCCCCGACCCCGCAGCACCACCACCGCGTGCGGATGCTGATGACGCTCGAGCGTCGAGTACCCGCCCGGCTGGATCTCGAAGTAGCGCGTCACGAAGGTGAACGGCTCCTCGCCCGTGCCGTCGCCCAGCAGCGCCTGCCGCGTGACGTCCTTGTGGCGCGCGTCCGCTGTCTTGTATTCCCGCACCGGCACCGCGTCCCACCGGAAGGGGGGGCCCGCGAACTTGAGCACCTTCGATCGATCATTCATGTGAGTGTCGTCTGACCTGGTCGGCGAGGCGCCGCGCCGCCGTGGTGAGATCGGGCTGGGCGTAGAGGCTCCCTCCGACGAGAAAGATGGTGTCGGCGCCGTAGCGCTCGACCCAGTGCGGCACGCGGGCCGCGTCGATGCCGCCCGCCGGCACCGGGAACGCCGGCCGCACCTCGCCGAGCGGGCGACGCAGCCGATCGTTGATGGCGGCGCAGGTCGCGTCCGAGAACGTAAACCGCCCTCCCACGTTGGGATAGATCACCGCGTCGCTGCCCGCGACGCGGAAGATGTCGCCCAGCAGCACCTCGGGGGCGATGCCGTGGTCCGCCTGGAAGAACGCTCCCGCGAGCGACGGGTGCGCCATGATCGCGAGCCCTGTGGACGCGGCGATCGTCCGCACCGCGTCCAGTCCGGCTGGCAGCGCGTTGACGACCGCGCCGTGGCACCCCGCTCGGCCCGCGAAAGCGGCCCGCTCGAGTGCCGCGGCGGCCCCCGCGGTCACGTTGGGAAAGTACAGGGCGTTGCCCCCCGTCTCGCGGTTGGCGCGCGCGACCGCCTCCTGGCATCGCTCGACGCGCTCCCGGAACGGCGCCGACGGCTGATCCGCGAGGCTGTGATCGTCCTTGATGATGTCGATGCCGCCGAGCGCGAAGCGATAGCACCGCTCCGCGAGTTCGGCCGCCGAGAGGCCGAGCGGCTTCAAGGCGGTGCACAGCAGCGCGCGCTCTCGCGTGCCCGCGAGCGCCCGCAGCCCGGCGATCCCGCGTCGCGGTCCCCCGCCCAGCGCGGCGAGCAGCTCGGGCGGCCAATCGATCGCGGCCACGAGAATCCCGGGCTTCAGCGAGATGTTGCCAAACAGCAGGTTCAGGAGCTGCGGCAGGTCACCGCCCACGACGACCGGACTGAACGCGATCACGGCGCGCCAGCGGCCGTCGGCGAGCGGCTCGACCGACTCGACGCGCCCGACGATCCGCTCCGCGATCGGCGGCGGCACGGCGTCGGCCGCCAGTTCCACCGTCTGCTCGAGCGCGATATCGCGCGCGCGCTCCGCGGCGTCGCGCGCGTCGGATCCCGCGATGTGATAGGTGACGCGCAGGTCCATGGTGATCCCGGTCACGTGGAGGTTCGTGTCGCGCCGCCGCGCCTTGCCCGTCCTGCGGCGGCCGCGGCGCGGACGCGCCGGCGACGGCGGCGTATCTATCCTTATAGCACCATGGGAGTTGTCGCGCACGATCCCACAAGGCACGGGCTTTGCGTTTAGAGGCAGGCGGAGCGCCCGAGGTCCGACGAGGAGTGACGTATGACACACCCATGGTTACCCGGTGAGCCGGGTGACGACGAGCTGGAGAGCCTGTTCGCCCGGGATCGCGAAGCCTGGCGCGGCGATCTGCACGGCGCCGATGAGTCCTGGCGCTCGGACGCGGGCGACGATCTCTGGCGCGGCGGGGAGCACCTCGCCGATTGGCCCGAATCCTCGGCGGGCCCCGAGTATTGGATGTACAAGCGGGCGGCGTCGGGACCCGACGACCTGCAGTAGGAAATTGCGTGCGAGCCTCGCTAAGCGGCGAGGGAAACGGGGGGCTGGCGCTCTAGGCCCCCCGTTCTCATTCCCAGCGCTGTCCTTGTCTCAGTAATCGCAGGCGCGGCCCTCTCTGGTCCGCTGGGGCGCGGTGCTGCATAATCACGGAGATTAAGGTCATCAACCGGAATTGGACTGCGAGGCAACGAGGCGCTTGCAGTCTAGTACTAGTTAGGCGGCTCGCTCCATCATCATGCTTACGCTCAGGGCCATCGCACTCGTAATACTCGCTGCTCTCATCGTCGTGCTGATCGTCCCTGATATCGCTCGTCGGCGCCGTTCCCAGCCACGCCCGGAGTGGCCATCAGAAGACTGGGATAGGATCCGCACTTCGGTGGACAAGCTCCTGTTCCAGTCGGGTCGGCCAGTGGCACCGGCTTGCGTCCTCATTACCCACTATGGCCTTGCTACAGAAGCCCAGGCCCGCGCCTTACATGACTGGATAGCTGCCGAAGTCGGTGATTACGTGCTGGTGCAAGCCGACTCGGAACACATCGGCCATGAGTGGCTGGTAGTGACCACGACCGAATCGCTTATTGTTACACCGGCGGTCGCGGCGGATTGGGTGCAGCGGATGCAGGGCGTGTGCGGCCGCGTTCGATGCCGAATCGCTGGCCTCGAGGTCATCTGGGGCGGCTCGCCACCAATGTCGGCACCGGCCGTGGCTGCACGTGGCTGAAGCGAGCCGCCTAACAAGCGCTTGAAGCTGACGGGCGGTGATCGCCCTAAACGAAGCGGAGTGTTGTGCCCCTGGCGGGGCGCGGACTTCGTCCAACAGCCTTGCGCCGCCGGGCGGGTCGCCCGCAGCTTAAGCGCGATCCGTTAGGCGGATGCGCTCAGGAGCCAGCGCACTGGGAGTACGAGACATGCGCATCATGCTGGTGATCGTCACGCTCGCGATGGTCCTGCCTTGGCATATCAAGCCCGCCGTCCAGCAGCAGACGATCCCCTTTGTTGGCTGCCCGGCTGATGTGCAAGGTGAGGACGTTCCGCCTCCGCATGGGAAGGCAAGGGTGCTTGCGCTCGACGCTCCGACCGCGCAAGCAATCGCTTATTACCAAGCGGGCGACGGTCCCGGTGTGTTCGCACCTCGCGGGTGGCATTGCCGCGCCTGGGCCGGCTCGGCTGGAGGGAGCATGATCGTCACCCCGGGGTCTCTAGACTCAGCGAGCCTAAAGGCGGGGCTCAGGGATCGCGCCGTGGAAATGCAATATCTCGACGGTGGAACGTCTGGACGATTCGGGGTGGCAGCGTATGCCTCCCGGCTATTCCCAAAGGTGGCCGCGGAGTTCATCCAACGGGTGAAGAGTGAAAGCGTTGCGCCGCTGTCGGATTTTGAGCGTGGGCCCTACACCACGGACTCTGTCCGGTATTTGGACACGTTTACGGCCGAGTTTACAACGCCGGCGCACACGACCGGCCTAGGGACAGAGGGAGATCTTGCTCTATCCCAAGATCACATACGCGGCGTCGTAGTCATGAACGATGCGTACACCACCGAGCCGGGCATGTCCATCATTCGGGTGAGGTTGGGACCCAACATGGGTCGGGTGGCGTCTGCCATCCTCAGGTTGAACACCGAGTGCATGCGGAAGAGCGCTTCCTGCTAAGACCACTCACGCTCACCTCGCAGCTGGGTGTCCGTCTACGCTCCAAACGCGTGGACCGGTTTCTCGTGACGAGGCGCCTCCGCCTAACAAGCGCTTGAACCTGACGGGAGTCGATCGCCTAAGGGAAGCCGAGTTGTGCAGGGGCGGGCGCGGACTGTCGTCCCCTTCCCTTGCGCCGCCGGGCGAGTCGCCCGCAGCTTAAGCACGATCCGTTAGACGACACGGCATTCATAGACGCTTCCCAACACACTCCTGCCCCCAAGCCCGGAGGGCGTCGTGAACCCCAAGTTCTGGCTAGCGGCAGCGACTTACCTCGTCCTGACCTTCATTATCGCTGCCAGTTGGCACCTTGCGCTCTTCAAGGACGTGTACGCGCGCCTGGGGGTCTTCACGAGACCTCGCCCCATCATTCCGTTGGGGATCCTGTCGATGGTCCTCCAGGCAATCGTCGTCGGATACCTCTACCCCCTGTTCTACCGTGGGGGAAATCCACTCGCAGAGGGCGCGACCTTCGGTCTGCTCCTCGGGATTTTCATGGGCAGCAACGCCGTCCTGGCGGAGGCCGGCAAGAATCAGGTCGGTTCGCTTCGCACGTGGATCGCGCTAGAGGGGGTGTATTACCTCCTCCAGTTCACGTTGGTCGGCCTTGCGGTCGGCGCGGTGTACGGGGTTCTTCCAAGCCGCTAGGCCAATACATGGACGCATCAGGTCGCCTACGATGGCTCCGCGCCGTGTTGCTCGTGGGCGTCGTGTACCTTGCCACCGGCATCACCTTCGCGGCCCTCGCCCATGGGGCCGGATCCCATCAGATGCGAGTTGCGTGGCGGCTCGCGGCCTGGGTGATCAGCGCCGCCGCGTTCGCGGCGCACATAGGGTACGAACACGTCCGGCTGCGCAGCTCGCCTGCCACCGTAGCATTGCACGCATCGTTGGCTGTCGCCATGGGTGCCTTCGCACTGGCCGTGGCCGCAATGCTTCATGCGCAGGCTGTCTCAGGCCTCCAGCACTCTCACGCCCTCGCACTCGTACTCTGGCCGGCTGTGACGGCGCTGCCGGCGTTTGTCGTCGCACTAGCTGCAGCTGCCGGCCTTGC
>DASWCE010000246.1:0-10090 GCA_036390255.1 Gemmatimonadales bacterium
GCGCTCACCATCGTGCTCAAGGACGAGCGCAAGGGCAGCACGAAGGAAGAGACCTTCTACTATAAGGGCGGTCTGTCGGAATTCGTGAAATGGATCGTCGGCAACCGCCGTGCGCTGCATCCCAAAGCGATCACGTTCGAGGCGACGCGCGAAGACGTCGAGGTCGAGGGCGCCGTCCAGTACGACGATCAGTACAGCGAAAACACGTTCACCTTCGTGAACAACATCAACACGCACGAAGGCGGCACCCATCTCACCGGCTTCAAGTCGGCGCTGACCCGCACGATCAATGAGTGGGCGAAGCAGGACGGCGCCCTCAAGAAGGAAGAGTTTACGCTCTCGGGCGACGACGTCCGCGAAGGACTGAACTGCGTGCTGAGCATCAAGGTCAAGCAGCCGCAGTTCGAGGGTCAGACCAAGACCAAGCTCGGCAATTCCGAAGTCGAAGGCATCGTCAAAACGGTTGTCAACGAGGCATTGGGCGCGTTTTTCGACAAGAATCCCAGCGTCGCGCGCTCGATTATCGCGAAGGCGGTGAGCGCGGCACGGGCCCGCGAGGCGGCCCGCAAGGCGCGCGAGCTGGTGCGCAAGAAGAGCGGGCTCGATGCCGGTCTCCTGCCCGGCAAGCTCGCCGACTGCTCGCTCACCGATCCCAAGCTGTGCGAGATCTACCTCGTCGAGGGCGACTCGGCAGGCGGCTCGGCGAAAATGGGCCGGGACCGGAGCTACCAGGCGATCCTGCCGCTGCGCGGCAAGATCCTGAACGTGCAGAAGGCGCGCATCGACAAGATTCTGTCCAACGAAGAAATCCGCACGATGATCACGGCGATCGGCACGGGCGTGGGCGAAGACTTCAAGGTGGACGAAGCGCGCTACCACAAGATCATCATCATGACCGACGCCGACGTGGACGGCGCGCATATCCGCACGCTGCTGCTCACCTTCTTCTATAAGGAGATGAAGCAGCTGATCGACGTCGGGTACATCTACATCGCGCAGCCGCCGCTGTATCGCGTGTCCAAGGGCAAGGAGGAGTTTTATGCCTACGACGAGAAGGAGCGCGATACCTACGTGAAGCGCCTCACCAACGGCACCGAGAGCAAAGCCGCGATCAGCGTGAGCCGGTACAAGGGCCTGGGCGAGATGAACCCGGACCAGCTACGCGATACGACGATGGATCCCACGAAGCGCACGCTGCTCAAGGTGACGATGGAGGATGCGCTCGAGGCGTCACAGCTGTTCGAGACGCTGATGGGCGACGAGGTCGAGCCGCGGCGCAAATTCATCGAAGAGAACGCGAAGTTCGTCAGGAACCTCGACGTCTGATCGGCCTTAAGCCAGCTCCTCCACGCCCGCGCGGGTGACGCGGTGAGAGACGAGCCGTAGCGGCTTCTGCGCCAGCTTGTCACCAACGACGATGGCCTGACCGAGGGCATCAAAGCCCGTCCGAATGCCATCGGCGTCTTTGGCGAAGACCGAAGCGATCGGTTCACCTTCCAACACCTTGTCTCCCGGCTTCACCGTGATCACAAACCCCACCGTGGGGTCGATGATGTCCTCGACCGTGCGGCGGCCACCGCCGAGCGCGATGATGGCCCGGCCGATCGTGCGGGGCTCGACGCGCTGCACCACGCCGGTGCGCGGCGCAGCGTAAACCTCCACCGCCTGCGCCTGCGGCAAGACGGACGGGTCCTCGACGGTTTTGGGATTTCCTCCCTGCGCCTCGATGATCTGCTCGAACTTCTCGGCCGCCAGACCTGATTCGATCGCCGTTTCGAGCTTCTTGCGCGCTTTCTTCGTGTTCTTCTCGATCCCGCCCTGAATCAACATCTCGACCCCGAGGGCGTACGTGACTTCGAGCAGATCGGCGGGCCCTTCCCCGCGCAGCGCGAGGATCGCCTCTTCGGTCTCGAGCACGTTGCCGCACGCACGGCCCAGCGGCCGGTCCATCGCGGTGATGAGCGCGACCGTGGGGCAGCCGCGATCTTCCCCGAGCGCGATCATCGTTTTTGCCAGCTCGAGCCCGCGCGCCACCTCCGGCAGGAATGCGCCGCTGCCGTTCTTCACATCGAGCACCAAGCCGTTCAGCCCCTCAGCCAGCTTCTTGGACATGATGCTCGCCGCAATGAGCGGAATGGACTCGACGGTGCCGGTGACATCGCGCAGCGCGTACAGTTTGCGATCGGCGGGCGCGATCTCGGCGGTCTGGCCGATCAGCGCGCAGCCCAGCTTCTGCACCTGCGCCTTGGCCTCGGCGAGCGACAGGTTGGTCCGGAATCCGGGAATCGCTTCGAGTTTGTCGAGCGTGCCGCCGGTGTGCCCCAGCCCGCGCCCCGACATCATCGGCACTGCGATGCCGCACGCCGCCACGAGGGGACCGAGCACGAGCGAGACCTTGTCGCCGACACCGCCCGTCGAGTGCTTGTCGATGCGCGGTAGCTTGAAGCCGTCGAACGACAGGCGATCGCCCGAGGCCAGCATCGCGTCGGTGAGTGCGGCGAGCTCCTGGCGCTCGAGCCCGCGCATGAACACGGCCATCAACAGCGCGGCGATCTGATAATCGGGAATGCGGCCGGCGGTATACTCCGCGACGAGCGCCGACCATTCTTCCGGACTCAGGACTCCGCCGTCGCGCTTGCGCTCGATCAGGGGCACCACGATCATTGTCTCATGCGCCTTTCACTCTGCCTGCTGGCTTCGCTCATCGCGACGAATCTCGCCGCTCAAACAGTAGCCCAGCATATCACGGAAGGCGACAGCGCCGGCCTGAGGCATCCGGACGTGCAGCTCAAGCACTACCAGGCGGCTTTGGCCCTCGATTCGCTGTCCTATGAGGCGAACTGGAAGGCGGCGCGGGCGATCGCCGACATCGCCAAACAAATACAGGGCAATGCCGATTCCCTCAAGCACCGCCGGGACAGCCTGTATTCCGTGGGTCGAACGTATGCCGAGCGCGCGATCCGCGCCGATTCCACGCGCCCCGACGGGCATTACGCGCTGGCGATGGTGTTGGGCCGGCTGTCGCGCACCAAAGGCAGCAAGGAACGCGTCCGCTACGCCAAGATAATTTTCGACGAGGCGACGCGCGCCGTGCAGATCGATTCCAATTACGACCTGGCGCACCATGTCCTCGGCGCCTGGCACGCCGAAGTGAAGCGGCTGTCCGGGTTCCAGCGGTTCTTCGCCAAAGCCCTGTTCGGCGGCGGGTTCATGGACAAGGCGAACTGGGACGACGCGGTCCGGCATCTCGCGCGGGCCGTCGCCATCGCGCCCAATCACATCTATCACCGGCTCGAATTGGCCGAGGTCTACACCGATCTCGGGCAGTACTCGAAAGCGCGGGAGCAATGCCAGGCGATCGTGACGTTGCCCGAGGTCGACGTGATGGACGGGCAGTACAAGAAGGACGCGGCCGCGCTCTACGACGACATCAAGAACGAAAAAGACGAAAAGTAGGGACTAGCGCCCGCCGCCGCGCATCACGCGCTCGATCGCGTCGGTCGTGCGCGGTGCGCCATCCGACAGCCATTCCGCGCCCTGCGCGGTCACGAGCACGTCGTCCTCGATCCGCACGCCGAGCTTTTCCGATTGGAGATAAATCCCCGGCTCGAGCGTGATCACCATGCCCGGCTCGAGCGGCCGAGTGAACCCGACATCGTGGACGTCCATGCCGATCGGGTGCCCCAGTCCGTGATTGAAGAACTCCCGATCGTCACAGGTGCGCTCGCCGCACAGCGTGCCGGAATGCGCGCGCATGTAGGCGCGCGCGATGCCGTCGAGCTCACGAATCGTGATGCCGGGACGAATCGCATCGAACGCCGCCTGCTGTGCGCCGAGCACGAGATCGTAAATCGCCTTCTGGCGCGGGGTGAACTTCCCGTTCACGGGGAAAGTGCGCGTGACGTCGGCGGTGTACTGGCCCCACTCGGCAGCCGCATCGATCACGACGAGGTCGCCGTTTTCGGTACGCCGGCGATTGACGTCGTAATGCAGCGTCGTGGAGTTGGGACCGCTGCCCACGATGGACGGATAGCCCAACCGATCGGCGCCGTTGCGCCGGAAGCCGTCCTCCAGCGCGGCCTCGAGCTCGTACTCGTACATGCCGGGGCGGGCCGTGCGCATCGCGGCAATGTGGCCGGCGACGCTGATGTTCACGGCACGGCGCAGGCGCGCGATTTCATCCGCATCCTTCACGACGCGCATCGAATCCACGATCGGCAAAAGATTCCGCACGTCCGCGCCGGAGAAGGCGAAATCGGAAATGCGGCGCTCGTCGCGCGTGTTCGGCCCGAGCGGGATGTACACCGGCCCCGCCCCGCCCCGCGCGCTGCCAAAACGGATGCGCTGCAGCCGGGTGTCGAGTGAGTCGAGCGGGAGCACTGTTGTGATGCCCGACAACCGCACCGCGACGCTGTCGGGCCCCAGCCGCAGTCCCGTCCAGCGTTCCTGTGACGGCGTGCGCGGAGGCAGGAACAGCACGGTCTCGAGTGAATCGGGACCGCGGGCGGTCAACAGCAGCCAGGCGTCCTGTGTCTCGAGCTCGGTCAGGTAGTAGAACGTATTGTCCTGCCGAAAATCGTTGTCCTGTACATAGTCCTGCTCGATGTTCCGCTCGTGCGCGGCGGGAAGCAGCACCGCGCCGCGCCCGATGCGCTGCAGCAGCGCGCGGCGCCGCGCGGCGGTGGCCGCGATATCGACGGGACGCCCCATCCCGGGCAGCTCGGGAATGACGTCATACGCGCCGATCGGGCCAGTTGCCGCCGACCCTCCAGCGACAGATCTCACAGCGGGTGACGCGGATTGCGCGCAGATGGTCCGCGGCGCCGCGGCAGCGGCGAGAGCGACGAGTGCGATCGAAGTGAGTGCGCGCATCGGGCGTAATCTACACGAGCTTGACGGGCCCTGAGTTCCCGAGCGAAACTATTGCACTCATGACGATCAACTCGGCCCTCACACACGCGGAAGCGGAACGGCTCGCCGCGCGGATCGCCGAGCTCGAGCATGAGCGCAAGCACTTGCTCGCCGTCATCGAGATCCTGAAGGAAGCCTCGAGTTCCTTACATTTTATTGACATTCTCCAGGCGATCGCCCGCAAGCTGGGTGAGTCGTTCGGGCTGGACCGCTGCTCCATCTTCCTCGGCGAGAAAGGCGGCCGGCAGGTTCGCCTCGTGGCCTCGTACGAGGACCCCACGATTCGCAACTACGTCGTGGACCTCGAGCGGTACCCGGAGCTCAAGCGCGCGATGCAGAGTGGCGAGACCGTGTTCATTCCGGACGCGGCGAACGACCCGTCCCTGCGGCACGTGAAAGGCGAGCTCATCAATCGCCGTGTGAAGTCGATTACCGTCGTGCCGATTACGTGGCGCTCGGTCGCGATCGGCGCGATCTTCCTGCGTACCTACCGTGACGGCCCCACGTTTTCCGATGCCGACGTGCGCTTCGTGCAAGTCGTCGCCTCCCTTACGGCCCAGAGCCTGCGCAATGCCCACCGCTACGAGCGACTCGCGGAGCGCACCCACGACACCAGTGAACAGCTGAAGCGCATGGAGCTCGAGCGCGTCGCCCTGCTCGCGTTCCTGCGCCGGCTGCTCGACGCGTTCGGGCAGCCCGAAGGTGGCGGTTCGTGGGGCGAAGGGCTCCTCCCTAAGGCCAGTGCCGACGAGCTCGACCGCCTGGTCGGCGTGGCCATGGCCGTCATCCAGGAAGAAGCCAAAGGCAGGTGAAGCCGGCGGCACGCGCCGCGGAGCTGCGGCGGATTCTGGAACGGGCGAACCACGCATACTACATCCTCGACAAGCCGGAGCTGTCGGATGCGGAGTACGACCGGCTGTTCCGGGAGCTCCAGGCCCTCGAGGAAAAGCATCCCGAGCTGCGCACGCCGGACTCTCCCACGCTCCGCGTCGGCGGTGAACCGGCCAGCGCGTTCGGGAAGCACCGCCACCTCGTGCCGATGCTCTCGCTCGCAAACGCCTTCACCGAGGCAGAGCTTCAGGAATGGGAGGAGCGGAACGCCCGCCTCGTCCCGGAGGTGAAGACGGCGGGCTACACGCTCGAGGTCAAGATCGACGGCGCCGCCGTGAGCCTGACGTATGAGGACGGCGTCCTCGTGACGGGCGTGACGCGCGGCAATGGGGTGGAAGGCGAAGACGTCACGGGGAATCTGCGCACCGTGCTCGACCTACCGCTGCGGCTGCGCGGCAAGAGCTGGCCCAAGAAAATGGAAGTCCGCGGCGAGGTCTACTTACCGAAGAGCCAGTTTGCGGAGACCAATAAGCAGCGCGAGAAGGCGGGCGAGGCGCCGTACGCCAATCCGCGCAATGCCGCGGCCGGCGCGCTGCGACAGCTCGATCCCAAAAAGACGCGCGCCCGTGGTCTGCGCGTGTTCACCTTCCAAGTCGAAGCGCCCGGACAAAAACTCGGCATCGATTCCCAGCACGAGCTGCTGGAGGCCCTGCTGGAGTGGGGGCTGCCGGTCGAGCCACATCACACTCGCGTGAAGGACCTCGGGGAAGCGCACCAGGCGATCAAGAAACTCGAGGCCCTCCTCCCCAGCCTCGACTACGGCGCGGACGGCGTGGCCGTCAAAGTCGATAAGCGCGCGCTCTGGGCCGAGCTGGGCACCGTCGGCAATCGCGAGCCGCGCTGGTCCGTCGCGCGCAAATTCGCGCCCGAGGTACAGATCACCAGGCTGCTCGAGATCCGCATCAACGTAGGACGCACCGGCGCGCTGAACCCGTATGCCGTGCTCGAGCCGGTCGAGATCGGCGGCGTCACCGTGTCGAATGCGACGCTGCACAACGCCGAGCTGATCGCCGCGAGGGACATTCGTGAAGGCGATTGGGTCGAGGTGACGCGCGCGGGCGAGGTCATCCCGCAGATCCTGGGGCCGGTGAAGGACAAGCGGACCGGCGCTGAAAAGCCGTACAAGATGCCGGAACGCTGCCCGAGCTGTCACTCGCAGGTCGAGCACCCGCACGAAGAGGTGATGACGTATTGTCCCAACATCTCGTGCCCCTCACGCATCCTCGAATCGATCGTCCATTTCGCGAGCCGCAGCGCGATGGACATCCGCGGCCTTGGCTACGAACGCGTCCGCGCGCTGCTCGATGCCAAGCTGATCGAAGACGTCGCCGACCTGTACGAGCTCACGCCGATGCAGCTCCTCACGCTCGAGGGCTTCGCGGAAAGGTCGGCACAGCAGCTGGTGGAAGCGATCGCCGCGTCCCAGCAGCAACCCCTCTCCGCGCTGCTGTTTGCGCTCGGCGTCCGGCACGTCGGGGCGCAGGGCGCGAAGCTCCTGGCCCGGCACTTCGGCACCATGAAGGCTCTCGAGAGCGCCTCCGCCGCGGAGATCGGAGAAGTGCGCGGCATTGGAGCTGCGATCGCAGAAGCAGTGGCAGGGTTCTTCACGGATGCTCGGAACAAGACTCTCTTGAAACGACTGAAAGACCTCGGGCTGACTTTGCAGGAAACGGCGACCGCCACCGGACCGCGCCCGCTCGCCGACCAGACGTACGTCGTGACCGGCACGCTGCCGACGCTGTCCCGCCAACAGGCGCGCGATTTGATCGAGGGCGCCGGCGGGCATGTCTCGGACAGTCTGTCGAAGAAAACGACCGCGCTGGTCGTCGGCGCGGACCCCGGGTCGAAGCTCGAGAAGGCCATTGCACTCGGCGTCTCGCGCATAGACGAGGCGGAACTCTTGCGCCGCGCGAACCGCAAACCCTAAGTTGGCTGCCCAGATGACGGTCCCCAGCGTACTCCGACAGCTGCATGCGAGTCTCGCGGCGCATGCACCCGACCAGCTCGTCACGGTCCTGCAAGAGGCCGGTTACGCGGCCGGCGAGGGAAGCTACCGCGCGTTCGCCGCCTGGCTCCGCGAGCGCGCCGGCGTCGACAGCCCGGCAAATCTCGACGCCGTTCTGCTGGTGGAGATGCTCTCCGAGTTCTTCACGACTGGCGGCTGGGGCACCGTGACATTGACGCCGGTCGGAACGGGCGCGCTGGCGCTCGATTCGAGCGACTGGGCGGAGGCCGAGCCCGGCACCGCGCAGACGCCGATGTGCTTCTTTTCGGCGGGAATGCTCGCCGACTTTCTCGGGCGGATTGCGGACGACACCGTCGCCGTGATGGAAGTGGAATGCCGCAGCAAGGGCGACGCGCGGTGCCGGTTCCTGTCCGCGCCGCCGAATGTTCTGGACAAGGTTTATAACGAGATGACGGCTGGGCGGAGCTATGAGGAGGCGTTGAGCGGATCGTAGGGGCGCAGCAGGCTGCGCCCCTACCGACGGGCTACGCTGACTCCATCCAGCAGCAGCGACGGCGACCAACGGGACCCCAGCCAGCGCCCGTCGCGCCCAAATCCGCCGATGCGTTTGAGCAGATCGTACGCGTTCCCCGCGACGGCGGCATCTTTGACCCGGCCGGTGATCTCGCCGCGCTGCACGCGATAGGCGAGTCCCACGGGATGGCTGAACGCGCCGCTGATCACGTTCCCCTGCCCCACCCCGATCAGATCGTCGACGATCAATCCATCATCGATGTCCCCAATCAAACCACCGCCGATGTCCAGCGGTGGTTGGGGCACGGCATGCCGGGCCCCAACGCCGTCGGACATCCGAAACACGATGTTCGTATACCCGATGTGCGGTTTCCCAAACACGCCGCGGCGGCCGTTTCCCGTGCTCTCGGTTTTGGCGCGGGCGGCGGTCTCCAGATCGTAGACGAAACGGCCCACCTTTCCAAGCTCCACGAGCGCCGTACAGCGTGACGGCACACATTCGTCGTCCACGGGCCGAGACGCGGGACGTCCGGGCTTGAGCGGATCGTCCTCGATGGACAGCCGCTCGTCGAACAGCGTTGCTCCGATTTTGCCGGCCAGTGGCGAGCTGCCCTGGAGCACGGTTTTTCCCGACAGTGCCTGCTCGAGCGGCAGGATCACGGCCGCGAGGCCGGCGGGAGTGAAGACGACGGGCAGTGCGCCCTCCGGCGGCGTGACAATGTTGAGCGCCGCGGAGAGACGCGTTTCGATCGAGCGAACCAACGCTTCGAGATCGGCATCCGTCGGGATGTCAGCGCCGACGTACTGATCGTAGACCATCAGGACGTCGTCACCCGCGATGCGCGTGAGATCGGCCGTCACGGCGATACCGGTGGCGCGGTATTCGCCCCGCGCGCCCGCGCTGTTCCCCACCGCCGTGTCGGCGACTTCGCGCTGCACCGCAACGTTGATCTGACAGTCGGGCCGCGAGAGCCGCTCGACGAGCAGCCGCCCCATGCGGATCAGCTCGGCGAGCGACGCGTTCGCGGTGTGGTCGAAGAAAGTAGGAATCGCCGGCAGGCTGTCGGCCGCCGCGCTGGGAAACGCGAGCTCCACGATCTCTCCCAGCTCGGCGGATGCCCGCGCCCGTTCCACGATCTCTTTCGGATCCGGTTTCGCCGCCGTCGTGCCCGCAACACCCATCCGCCCGTTCGCCAGCACGCGCAGATTGATTCCGGCTTCTTCAGAAATACCGGCGGCTTTGAGCCTGCCCGACTCGAACGCGACGGTGGTCTGTTCTTCGCGCCGCCACAGCGCGTCGGCATTGTCCACCTTGCCGCGTGCAGCGTCGAGCAGGCGATCGATCATACGTCGCCGCCGATCAGCGCTTCCTCGATGCGCACGTGCGGCGCTCCCTCCGTCACCGGCAACGGGAATTGGCCGCCCTTTCCGCAGCCTCCGCCCATCTGATTCCAGGTGAAATCGCCGGCGATGTGATCGATCCGATCCAGCGTCTGGAACAGATTGCCCGCCAGCACCACGTCCTTCACCAGCTCGGCGGGCTTGCCATCGCGAATCATGCGCCCGTAGGCCGCCGTGAAGGAGAAATTCTCGAGCATCGTCTGGCCGCCGAACGCGCCGCAGGCGTACACGCCAAGCTTGATGTCGCCGATCAGGTCGTCGAACGTGCCCTTGCCGTTCGCGATGTACGTGTTGGTCATGCGCACAATCGGCGGGTGGCGGAACGAGATAGCGCGGGCGTTGCCGGTGGGCCGCTCGCCCATGTGCTGGGCGGTCTCGCGCGAGTGCAGGCGGCCCACCAGGACGCCT
>DASWCE010000247.1:0-3416 GCA_036390255.1 Gemmatimonadales bacterium
CTGGTCCGGAACGCGAACGGCATCGAGCTCCTCTCGAACGTGTGCCGCCACCGCCAGGCGATCCTGCTCGAAGGCCGGGGCAACGCGCACAACATCGTCTGCCCGCTGCACCGCTGGACCTACGACATGGCCGGCGGGCTCTTGGGCGCGCCTCACTTTCCCGAGAATCCCTGCCTGAGCTTGAGCAAGACGAAGCTCCAGAACTGGCGCGGAATGCTGTTCGCGGGCAAGCGCGACGTCGCGAAGGATCTCGCCGGGTTCGCCAGCGCCGATGACTTCGATTTCTCCGGCTACCTGCTGGACCGCGTCGAAATCAAGGAGTTCGAGCAGAACTGGAAAACCTTCATCGAGGTATACCTCGAGGACTATCACGTGGTCCCCTACCATCCGGGACTGGGCAACTTCGTCACATGCGACGACCTCAAGTGGGACATTGCGGACACCTACTCGGCGCAGGTGGTGGGGGTGAAGGATGGATTCGCCAGGGCGGGTACGCCCGTCTATGCCAAATGGCACGAGGCGCTTACCCGCTACATGGCCGGCAAGCAGGCCAAGCAGGGCGCGATCTGGTTCCTGTACTATCCGAACGTCATGCTCGAATGGTATCCGCACGTGCTCGTGGTGAGCACGCTGCTTCCGCGCTCACCCACGCACACGACCAACGTCGTCGAGTTCTACTACCCGGAAGACATCGTGCTGTTCGAGCGCGAATTCATCGAGGCCGAGCAGGCGGCCTACAGGGAGACCGCGGTCGAGGACGACGAGATCGCCAGGCGCATGGACCGCGGCCGGCGCGCCCTGTGGGACCGCGGCGAGAGCGACGCCGGCCCGTACCAGTCGCCGATGGAAGACGGCATGATGCACTTCCATGAGTACCTGCGCCGGGGACTGGCCGGACACATTTGAACGACCGCCGTCATTCCCGCGGCCTTTAGCACCCGCGAAAGCGGGTGGGGAATCCAGTGTCGTTAGCTGTGCAAGGTCACTGGACTCCCGCGTTCGCGGGAGTGACGGAACCGTGATGCTGCAGTTTCCTGCGCGGCTTAAGATAACGGCATGATCCTCACCGCGCTCGTCAGCACCGAAATCCTCGCGCGGCAGCTTGCCGATCCCGACTGGGTGGTGTTCGATTGCCGGCACGATCTCGCCGATCCCGCTCGCGGGCGCGCGGACTACGAAAGCTCGCACATACCCGGTGCCCGGTTCCTGCACCTCGACGAGGACTTGGCGGCGCTGAAGACTGGGAGGAACGGCCGGCATCCGCTGCCCGATCCCGATGCGCTCATGGAAAAGTTGGGGCGCGCGGGCGTCGATTCGAGAAAACAGGTCGTCGCCTACGACGCTCAAGGGAGCATGATCGCGGCGAGGCTGTGGTGGCTGCTGCACTGGCTCGGCCATCTGCCCGTGGCGGTGCTCGACGGCGGCTGGAACAAGTGGACCGCCGAAGGGCGGCAGCAGAGCGCGGAGGTGCCGCGGCCGCAGCCCGCGCGTTTTGCCGGAAAGCCCGGCAGCAGTTGGGTGAACGCCGAGTACGTACGCTCTCATCTCGATAATGCGGGCACGGTGCTCGTGGATGCGCGCGCTCCCGACCGGTTTCGCGGGGAGAACGAGACGCTCGATCCGGTGGGCGGCCGGATTCCCGGCGCACGCAACCGCTATTATCGCGACAACCTCGACGCGAACGGCAGCTTCAAGCCGGCCGCGGTGCTCAGGCAAGACTTCGCCGGCGTCCTCGACGGCGCCGACTCCGAACAGGTCGTGCACTACTGCGGCTCGGGTGTTTCCGCCTGCCACAACCTTCTCGCGATGGAGGCCGCGGGGCTGCGCGGCGCGCGCCTCTATCCCGGCTCCTGGAGCGAATGGTGCGCCGATCCCTCGCGGCCCGTCGCCAGGGGTGAACCGTAGCCAGTCTACGAGGGGTTGACCCGCACCGGGCGCGAGACTATGATGTATCTACGTGGATATACATCAGGACTCGATCATGAAAATAGGCAAGGGCGGTGAGCGGATGGGATTCCTGGTGTCCAAATGGGGTAACAGCCTAGCGGTGCGGCTGCCTGCGGAGTCGGCAAAGCGGATCGGCGTGGGAGAGGGGGACACGTTGATCGGCGAAATCGCGCCTGATGGCCGGCTGATACTGACCCCCGAGGGTCGCGCGATCGGGAAGGCCGAAATCCGCCGGATGCGCGAATTCGTCGCGCTTCAGAAGAAGGAAACTGTCCCGGTCGTCGCAGGCATGCGCAAAAGCGCGCGCTACTGATGGTCTACCTCGACACGAGCGCCCTCGTGCCGGCGTTCATTCGCGAACCGAAGAGCGACGCCGTTCTCACGTGGATCGAGTCCTCGGGCGCGCGGCTCGTCGTCAGCGAGTGGTCCGTTACTGAATTCGCGAGCGCCGCGGCGATCAAAGTTCGAACCGGTGAGATCACCGCCGCGTTCGCGAAGCAGGCGAGGACGCGATTCCTCGACTTCGCTCAGAAGCACTGCTCGATCGCCGTTCCGGGGCGCGCGGAGTTCCGCCGAGGCGCCGAGCTTGCCGGTGATGCCGCGCGCAAGCTGCGAGCGGGCGACGCCCTCCACCTCGCAATCGCGGAGGCCACCAAAGTAGAAAGCATCCTTTGCCTGGATGAGGCGATGAGCGGCAATGCAAAGGCAATCGGACTGAGCGTCGTCACGGTTTGACCCTTCCGACGAGTGGGAGAAATATGCCTGCGGCATGGCTCGCCGACGCTATCCTCACCCTGCATGTGCTCTTCGTGCTGTTCGTCGGCGGCGGCTTCGCCCTGATCCTCGCCGGGGCGCGGCGCTGGGATTGGGTGCGCAACCGCGCGTTCCGCACGACGCATCTCGCGGCGATCGCCTTGGTCGCCGCCGAGGCCGTGCTCGGCATCACCTGCCCCCTCACGCGCTGGGAGGACATCCTTCGGGCGACCGGGCGCGAGGAGCGCAGCTTCGTCGGCCGCTGGCTCGCGTGGCTCCTCTATTACGATCTGCCGGAGTGGATCTTCGCGATCGCGTACTGCGCGTTCGCCGCAGCGGTGATCTGGACCTGGCGCGCGATCCCTCCGCGCTCCTCGCGCGCGTCCACCGCGGCGGAATAACACGCTATCATTTCGCCACCGCCTCAGCTAGCACCGACCCCGATGAAGCAATACCTAGATCTCATGCGCCACGTGCTCGAGCGCGGGCACAAGAAATCCGACCGAACCGGCACCGGCACGCTGTCGACGTTCGGCCGGCAGATGCGCTTCGACCTCGCCGGCGGCTTCCCGCTTCTCACCACCAAGAAGGTCCACCTCAAGTCCATCATCTACGAGCTGCTGTGGTTTCTCAGGGGCGACACCAACGTGCGCTGGCTGCAGCGGCACGGCGTCACCATATGGGACGAATGGGCGGACGCGAACGGCGAGCTCGGG
>DASWCE010000248.1:0-13365 GCA_036390255.1 Gemmatimonadales bacterium
CCCCTACAAGTCCGCGTGGCCCGTCAAGGACGCGCTCATCTACATGGAGAAACAGGCCGGCCAGCATTTCGATCCGCGGCTCGTGGAATTCCTGGCGCGGAACCGCGACGAAGTCGTCTCGATCGGCGAGCGGTTCGCCGATCAGGCGGTGCAATAGCCCGGCGGCGACGCTCCGTGGCGCAGACCTCGATCCTCACACGTATTCGGGCCCATCTTACCGGGCGCCCGGACACGGAGCATGAACAGGCGATCGTTCGGCTGCTGGTCGGGACGGCGCTGTTGCTGTACCTGCCCTTACTGGCCGTTAGAGGCAGCCAGGTTTCCGGTGAGGCGGGCCTGGTGTTCTTCGCTGCCATGGGTCTGGTGTGCTACCTCGCCATGGCCGCGGCGGTGTTCGGTTGGATGTATTTCTTGCCGGCGGCTTCGCCTACTCGACGTGTCGTCGTCTCCGTACTTGACATTGGCGGAACCACGTTCTTCATGTACCACCTGGGCGAGTACGGCGCTTCGCTGTACATGTTCTACCTATTGATCATTTTCGGTCACGGTTTCCGCTACGGCAAGCCCTATCTGTATAGCTCGCTAATACTCAGCGCCGCCGGCTTCGCACTGGTCCTTGAATTCAACGATTACTGGATGGAGAACCGCGTGCTCGGCCTCGGTTTGATGGTGGGCATGATCTTGTTGTCGCTGTTCCAAGGCAAGCTCGTGACTCGACTCTTCGATTCGCTGCGTCGTGAGGAAGCCGCAAACCAGGCGAAGCGCAGATTCCTCTCCACCGTGAGCCACGAGATGCGCACCCCGCTCAACGCCATCATCGGGATGAACGATCTGCTGCGCGACACCGCCTTGAACACGGAGCAAGCGGAGATGGTGAAGGCGATGCACGAAGCGTCGCAGTCGATGCTCAAGCTGGTCGAGAACGTACTGGACATTTCCAAGATCGAGGCCGGCAAGGTCAACATCGAGGAGACCGACTTCGACCTTCACAGCTTGATCAACGGCACCACGGCGGTGCTCGCCCCGCAGGCCGAGATCCGCGGCCTTCAGCTTCGCGCTCATGTGATGCCGGAAGTCGCGCACGCGTTGCGCGGCGATCCTTACCACCTGCGCCAGGTGCTGTACAACCTCATCGGCAACGGCGTCAAGTTTACCGAATCGGGCGGCGTCACCCTGACCGTGTCGAGCTTGGGCGAGAGCGACCATGCGGTGCGCCTGCGTTTCGCGGTACAAGACACGGGGATCGGCATCGCGCCGGAGGCGCAGGAGCGTATTTTTGAAAGCTTCGTGCAGGCCGATGACTCGACCACGCGCCGATACGGCGGCACCGGTCTCGGCACGACGATCGCGAAGCAGCTCGTCGAGATGATGGGCGGGCAGATCGGGCTGGTCAGTACGCTGGGCAAGGGCAGCACCTTCTGGTTCGAGCTGCCTTTCAAGAAACAGGCGGTCGGCCAGATGCCGGAGGCCTCGTTCCGGCTGAACGATATCAGGATCATGCTGCTCGGTTTCAACGAAGCGGAGCTGCGTTCGCTCGAGCAGGACCTCGCAACCTGGGGAGCGCGCACCGGACGCGCCTCAGGCGTCGAGGCGGCTGCCGCGCGTCTCGCCGAGGCGCAGTCTTTGGGCCATCCTTACCACTTGGTTCTCGTACGCGAAGACGCCGAGGCTGAGCCGGCACGGATCGTCGCGCAGCTCTGCAGTGTCCGCAACCAAAAGGCGCCACCGACGGTGTTGTGCACCCCCGGCGTATCGGAGGTTCGCCGCACCGAGGTCCTTGCGGGCGGCTTCGCCGCGGTTTTGGAAATGCCGTTCGAGAAGCGTCTCCTTTTCAACGCGATTCATTCGGCGACCGCGATCCAAGGAGGCCAGGAAGGCGTCATTTCGCTGAGCGATTACTACGCCTCCCGCGACGCCAGCCGGCGCCGCTACCAGATCCTGGTTGCCGAGGACAACGCGGTCAATCAGCGCGTCATCGTGGGGATCCTCGAGCGCGCCGGCCACAGGGTCCGGGTCGTCGGAGACGGCGAGCAGGCGCTGGACGTGCTGGAGAACGAGCGATACGACGTCATCATCATGGATCTCAACATGCCGGAGCTCGGCGGGCTGGACGCGGCGCGGGCCTACCGCTTCATGGACCCGGCGGAAAGCCAGGTTCCGATCATCATGCTTTCGGCCGACGTGACTGCGGAGGCGATGAAGGAATGCGCAGACGCTGGAATCGACGCTTTCCTCCCCAAGCCCGTGGAAGCGCGCCGCTTGCTCGATACCATAGCAAGCCTGGTCGCCAAGCGCGCGAGCGCTCCGGCCGTCGCCAAGGACGATGCAGAGGGGACCCCCGCGGTCATCAACCCGGCCGCGCTTGCGGAATTGGAGCTCATCGGCTCGGGCAACAACTTCATGCCGGAACTCGTCAACGGGTTCATCCAGGACGGGGAGGCGTTGCTGCGGCAAATGGAAGCCGCGGTTGCCGCGGGACAATACGAGACGCTGAGGGACCTCGTGCACGCCATGAAAGGTTCGGCCGTCACGCTCGGCGCTGACCAGCTATCGAGAACCTGTGTGGGGGCCACCGGCCAGACGACCTCGGAGCTGGAGGCGAGCGGAACACGCGTCCTGAAGCTGGTGCGGGAGCAGTTCCAGCTGGCCCGTACTTCGCTCCTCGAATACCTCAAGAAGGGTCAGAGCGCGGCCCGCTAGATGGTGCCGTTAAGGCTTTGAACGGTTGCGCCGCGATTGAGTCAGTTCACAGCGGCCGCCGATTCTTCTGCCGGCGCGAGATAGGGCGTAAGCGATACTGAACTTATGTCGTGGCGACCCGGCACGTGGCGCACCGCACGCGCGAGTTGCCGCGCTTCCGGCTCGGTCCAGCAGAGTGGATCGGCAGTGGGCAGCAGCGCCAGGTCGGCACGGGCGAGCGGTTGCTCCTGCAAGCGCTCCGCGACCAAGAACTTGATTTGGGCACGCAGTCGCGGCAGCGGAAGCGTTGGGAAATCGCCGAAGAACGGAAGCGTCCTGAGGCGTACCCATGCCTCCTTATCCGGGATACGATCGATGTCTTCGAGCGAGAGTCCGTCGAGCATGCGGAACAGCTCGGCGCGCGGCGGCGAGATCGCGATAAATTCGTGGGGCACCTGCGGAGCGCCGGCCATCTTGATGAAGCGTTGGGCGACGGTGACGCCGGCACAGTGTGCGATGAAGCGTACGCGTCCGATGCCGGGCGGCAGCAATCGCAGGTGCTCGCGCCAGGCGAGTGCGAGTGCGCTCATCGACGAGGCGCGCTCGTAGCGCACAAGATAGATCGCCGCGTCGTTCGGCAGTCCCGCCGCGCGCGCCGCGGCTTGCGGATCGGCGAGCACACCCGCGACGAAGTAGATGGCTGTGCAGGCGTCGGGGCTGCCGGGGAGCGGCTCGATCACGGCGGCGTCATCCGCGGTCGTGACACCCGGGTGCGCGGTTGCCAACGCGCCCTCAGCATCGGCCCCGTGGCGCGCCTCGTAGAGCGCGGCAATCCGGGCGAAGGTGAGCGTGCGCACCTCGGACAAGGTCACCGACAAGTCGTGCTCGTGTTTGAGCAAGTGTTCGATCTCGACGGCCATGAGCGAATCCAGCCCGAGCTCGCCGAGCGCCCCAGTCTCCGCCACAGCGTCCTCCGGCTTGAGGCCCAGGATACCCTTTATCGCAGCCAACAACCCCTCATACCCTCCGCGCGCGGGTGCGGTGCGCTCCCGCGCACGGAGATTGTGATCCGGCACTACGCTGGCCACAGTCGGCGCAGACTGCGTGAGCAGAGTATCTAGGGTCTCCAGGCAGGACTGGATCGATTGCTCTTTGATGTGCAAGCCCGTGAAGTGGATGTGTCCGCGGTTTTCTTCGACAAAGCCGACACCGCCGATCACGCCCCACTGGATCGCGATCGCCGGATAACCCGCGCGCCTACGCGCCTCGCACAGACGATCGAGCGCCGAGTTGGCGTAGCCGTAGTTGGATTGCCCAGCGTTGCCCACACCGCCCACAATCGAAGAAAACGCGACAAAGTGATCGAGAGCACGGCAGTGCGCGCGCGTGGCGATGTCCAGATGTTGCGCACCCTCGACCTTGGCATGGCTGACGCGCGCGAAGCGCTCGGGCGTCTGATTGGCCAGGAGCGCATCGTCGAGCACCATCGCCAGGTGGAATACGGCACCGAGCGGTCGCTCGGCTTCAATCTCGCGTACCAGTGCGTCGGCCTCGCGCGCGTCACCCACGTCACGTGTCGAGACCGTCACGCGCGCGCCGTGCCGCTCGAACGCGCGCAATCGATACGCGTCGTACGTACCGCGTATCCCACGGCGGCTGGCGAGCACGAGACGGCGCGCGCCGCGTTCGATCAGCCATTGCGCGAGCTCCAGGCCGACTCCGCCGAGGCCACCTGTGACGAGGTACGCCTTGTCAGGATAGAACGACATACGCGGCCGCGCCGGAAGCGCCAAGGACTTACCTGTCGTGGGATCGCATACGCGCACCAGCACCTTGCCGATGTGGCGTCCGCGCGCCAGGTAGCGGAATGCCTCCTCCACCGCGTCGTGCGTGAACACGATGCGCGGGAGCGGTTGCACCACGCCGCGCGCGAGACCATCGCGCACGAGCGCGATCAGCTCGTCGATCTCCGTGGTCTCTTCTTTCGCGAAGTTGTTGAACCCCACCCCGTAGAACGCGATGTCCTTGAGGAACAGGCGCATCCCGATCTGCGTATCGCGGCTCATGTCGTATTTCCCGATCTCGACGAAGCGTCCGTAACGCGACAGCACACGCAGGCCCGCAGCAAGCTTGTCCTCGACGAGCGAATTGAGCACCACGTGTACGCCGCGCCCGCCAGTGGCGCGCAGCACCAAATCCTCAAATGAGGCGTCGCGCGAGTGGCCGATATGGTCGTCTGCCAGACGCGGGAAGCACTCCCTTAGGAACGCACGCTTCTCTGCGGAGCCGACCGTGGTGAATACCTCACAGTCTAAGGAAAGCGCGATGCGGATGGCCGCCTGCCCCACGCTGCCAGAGCCCGTGTGGATCAACACGCGCTCGCCGGATTTGAGCCGCGCGCGAATCAGCAGCGCGAGATAAGCGGTGAGGTAGGCCGCAGGTACGGTGGCCGCGTCTTCCAGCGTCCATTCATCGGGGACCGGAAAAACGCACCGCGCGCGCGCGCGGCTGATGTGCGTAGCGAAGTTTTCGTACGTGAAACCCATTATCCGCCGCCCGTCCCGCGTCAGTCCCGAGAACTCGCCGCCTACCGCGTTCGCGACGTCTTCGCCATAGTCCTCCTCGCTCAGGCGCCCGGTCGCGAGCATCACGTCCTTGAAGTTGAGCGCGAGATAGTGCGCGGTGTACGCGTAGTCCTCGTCTCTCCACACCGGGCCTTGCATCCAATGCAGCGAGCTCAGATCGCCCGGGTCCAGCCCGAGCAGCGCGTTCGTGGTCGTTACGGTCTTCACGGGGACGAGCGGCAGGTGTCGCAGGGCCCCCCAGACGCCGGCGCGCACGACGTTTTGCGCGAGATCGAAGCGATAGAAACGCTCCCGCTCGGCATCGGTCAACCGCGCGAGGTCGTCGGCGAAGAGCGCACGCAGACGTTCGCCCCCCGGTTCCTTGCGTGCGCATTGCAGCAGGCCGAGGAGCCCCGCCGCTTCGCGCTCCTCGGTCTCGAGCCACAGCCGCGCCGCGGGCTGCGCGTCGAGTGCGGCGAGCGATGCCCGGATAGCCGGCAGGTCCGCACCGAAGTCGCCGGTGAGCCGCATCGGCTTCGGCACGAGCTCTGCGAGCGGGCGTTTGCGGCAAAGAAACAGTGTCGAGGTGAGGCCGTCGTCTCTTACCGCCAGGGTGTCGAAGCCGCAGTCCTCGATCAGGCGTCGCCACTGCTCGGTTGTGAGCAGCGCGCCGTGCGAGCGATCGCCCGGATCGTCGAAGCGCCACAGCTGGTCGATAAAGCCCCAGATGCCGAGCATCGGGATGTATGCGTGCGTGATCTCGTGCAGCAGGAGGAATCCCTGATCCGCGAGCGCGTCATGCAAGTGCCCGAGCGCCGTGCGCAGATTGGGTGTCGCGTGCAGCACATTGCTCGCCACGATCAAGTCTAACGGCGGCGCGAGCGCGGCCGGGGCCGGCGCGCCGATATCCCACACCGCGAACTCCGTGACCGCGTCGTACTCGGCGAAGCGGCTGCGCAGGTTTTCGAAGAACCCGGCCGACACGTCGGTGACGAAGTAGCGATCCTCGGCGGAACGCAGCCGCGGCAGCACATACGCGGTGATGCCGCCAGTGCCGGCGCCGATTTCGGCGACACGCACGGGGCGGTTGATCGCCATATTCTCAAGCACCGTGTCCACGAGTATGCCGAGCTCGTGCGGCCCGAAGAGGGTCACCATGCTCAAGTCCTCGCGGTACACCGAGTTGTATTCCTCGAACCCGACAATGCGGGCGACCGGATTGTCGAGGAACGCGTCGGGATCGGCATAGACGTGACGCGCGAGGCGCAGGAACAGGCCCCGCGGATGCGCGCTGAAGCGCGCTATATCGTCGATGTTGGGCGGCGCGCAGGATTCGCGCGCGAGCATCTCCTCGATCAGCAAAAGATGCGCCGGGAGTGCACGGCCCGACGCCTTTGCCTTATGCAAGACATCGAGCGCCGCGGTCACGACGAAGCGCGTGACGACCCCGACATATTCGGCTAATTCGGGCGCGCCGGATGTTTGGCCGTCCGCGGAATTGTCGTACGGTACGAACGCGTGCCGCAGCAGCAACGGCCGGTCGCCGCCGCGCGCGCGCGTCAGCACCGCCCCACGACACTCCTCGATCACAACTGCGGGCGCCACGACGCGCTCGAGTGCCGCTTCGTAAGTCGCCGGAATCGTCTCCGATGCGGACTGGCGCGTAGGATCCAGAGTGAAGCGCCGCACGTAAGTCGGCACTGCGGTCACGCGCGGCTGCGCCAGGGTCGGGCCCTGGATCAGCGCATCGAGATAGGTCACCCAATTGCCGTTCCACGCGACCTGAAATTGCTTAGCGTTGGCCGACGCAGCACGGAGCCCCTGGAACGCGCTACCGTACTGGTAGCCGCGCAGCCGCAGCTCCTTATATATGTCCGCGGCTGCGAGCGTCAACGTGTCGCTGGGTGCGCTCGGCTTGCTCAGCGTTGGCCAGGTGACTTCGGCGCCGGCCACTGCCGTGCCGCTCGCGACCAGCTCGTTGTCGTATACGATCTCGAAGCGTCGCGTCGCCGCGAGGTAGCGCACGATGAGCGTGACCGGCGATTCGGACGTGATCGAGGTCGCGCGGTGAAACGTCACCCCTTCAAACTGTACAGGGAGGCGCTCGAACGGCACGTGTGCGAGGTGCGCGAGCGTGCGCCAGACCAGGCACAAATAGCCAACGCCAGGGAACAATGCCTTGCCGTGGATACGATGGTCGGCGATGTAAGCGTTCTCTTCGGACCGCAGATCGATGGTGAAGCGCTGTTCGGCGGCCGCACCACCGCCGTATTCGGCGAAGCTCGGGACCTCCCATGTTTGCTTGTCGTCCCAATGACACAGCCCGGGTACATGGCATGGCGCCCTGAGCGGGTAGGGAACGCCCAACAAGCGCGACCAGGCGACATCGATCCCGAGCGTGTACGTGCGCGCGAGACCCTCGAAGATGGGCGCAGTACCGGTGCGCCCCCGATTCATCAACCCGAGCGTCCTGCAGTCAGCACGTGTCTCGGCGATGGGTCGGCGCAGCAGCGCGTGCGCACCGACCTCCATGATTACCGCGCCCGATTGGATCGAAGCGAGGGCCTCGGCGAAACGCACCGGCTGGCACAGGTTGTTGACGAAATACTCGGCGTTACAGAGTGAAGCGTCCCCGCCCGGCGGGGCGGAGGTCGACACCCACCGAGAGGTGCGGCCTCTTGGAGCCGGGATGAGCCGTGTGAGGGCCGCGCGCAGCGCAGGCGCCGCCGCAGCCATTCCCGGCCCATGGAATGCGATGCCTGCAGAGTCGAGGACGCGCGTGTCGACGCCGCGCCCGGTGAGCTCCGTAAGCAGGGCATCGAGCGCGGTCGGGTCGCCGGAAACCGTCACGCTGCGCGCACCGTTGTGGCATGCAGCGGTCACGCCCTCCGTGCAGAGTGCAGCGGCCGTCCCCCAGTCGAGCGCAACCGCCGCCATCTTCCCGCGCGTCGCGGGTGCCTCCGCTACCGCGCGCCCGCGCCAGTAGGCGGCGAGTATCGCCTGGTCAGCGTCGAGCGCGCCGTCGGCGTAGGCGCAAGCGATTTCACCTACGCTGTGGCCGAGCAGACCATCCGGTTTAAGCCCGGCTGCATGCAACAGATCAACGAGCGCAATCTGCACCGCCGTGAGCGCCACGAACGTTGCGGTCACCTCGCGCAGTGCTTCGTCATCCGCGCGTGTGAGGAGCTGCGTCAGATCGATGCCGGTGCCTGCGAGCGCTTCATGACCGCGCGTGAGTGCCTCGCGGCACGGCGCGAGCTCCAGGAGCGCTGCGCCCATGCCGGGCCATTGTGCGCCCACGCCCGGAAAGACCCACCAGAGGGCGGGACGCGCAGCGAGCGCCTGGCCCCGGATCGTGGTCGGATCGCCGTCGGTAGGGCGCACGACCGCGCCGCGGAAGGGATGCGTGGCGATGGGCGCATTCGCGATCGAGGCGAGCAGGGCTGCTTGACCCGCGGTCGGGGTGAGCGAGAGAAGCCTTTCAAGCCCGGTCTCGGTGCGCGCGGCGACGGGGACGACCGGATACGTGGCAGGCGCCGCCGCACGCTCCAGCTCGTCACGCAGGATTACGTGCGCATTTGTACCGCCGAAGCCGAAGGAGTTGACTGCCGCCACACCCCCGCGCCACGGTTGATGCGCAGCGACCACTGTCAGGCGGCTGTCGCGCAGCACGGCGATGTCCGGGTTAGGCGTTTTAAAGTGCAGGTTGGCCGGGATGGTGCCGTGCTCCATCGCCAGGAGCACCTTCAGCACGCCTGCGAGTCCAGCGGCCCCCTCGGCGTGACCCATGTTCGACTTTACCGAACCGACAAGCAACGGCGTTTGCGCGTCGCGATCGCGGCAGAGCACCTCGACCAGCGCGCTTGCCTCTTGCGGGTCACCCACACGCGTGCCGGTACCGTGAGCTTCGACGTAGACGACCGAGCGTGGGGCTATGCCGGCGCGCTTATACACGCTTTGTAACAGCCGGCTCTGTGCCGCGCCGCTTGGGAAGGTGATGCCTTGCTCCGTGTACCCGTCGCTGTTGACGCCCGATCCCAGGACCGAGGCGATCACTCGCCGCGCCCGCTCGGGGCGCGTTAAGAACAGCGCGACAATGCCTTCGGCTCGCACATAGCCTTTTGCGTCGGCATCGAAGGCGCGGCAGGTGCCGTCCGGCGAGAGCATCTTTAGGCGGGCGAACCCCACGGTGCTGCTCGGGTGCAGAATCAAGTTGGCGCCGGCGACCAGTGCGTAGTCGCATTCGCCGACGGCAAGGGCGCGCACGGCGGCGTCAAACGCGACCAACGACGAGGAGCAGGCAGTATCGATGGTCAACGACGGGCCGCGGAAGTCGAAGAAGAAGGACAAGCGATTGGCAAACATCGATTTCGCGCAACCCGTATTTTCGTAGCCGGTAATCCCTTCAGGGCGGCTGCTGTACAGCCCGTCGGCATCGCTGGTGCAAGCACCGACATAGACACCGGCAGTCGCACCGCGCAACTCCTCAGGGACGAAACCAGCGCCGCGGATCGCCTCGTAGCTGATTGCGAGGAGCAGCCTCAGCTGCGGGTCCATCTTGTGCGCCTGTTTTGGATGGACTTCGAAGAAGCGTGCATCGAAATGCGCGATATCCTTCAGCTTGCCGAAACGCGACGGTGTGTCGTATAGGCCGGGCGGCCAGCGGCGTCCATCCTCGGTCACCATGTCGCGACCTTCGATCAGGTTGCCCCAGAACTCCTCGGGGCTGTCCGACTCGGGCAAGCGGCAGGCGTAGCCACTGATGACAGCTTGTGCGTTCACGGATTAAACTCGCTCAGCGGTGAACCGGGGATAGTCGCTAATGAGGTATCTTTCCCGAAAAGTCTGGCCGTTTCCCGCTGCCGCAGGAGTGGTGCGTTAACGGCGTCGAAATAGTGCCTAGTGTAATAAAGCAGGCGACTGTCATTGCCCGACTCCACGCAATCGGTCGGGGTGGAGAGTGCGGCGGACACGGTAAAGGCGGAAGCGAATACAATAACGGCGAGCCGCAATGCAAACAGGCGCGCCCGATTGACTGTAACCAACCTCCTCCTCCTTTCCATCGACAGCATGTTTGCTCTACTCCTTGGGGTTGCGAAATGAGAGAATACGTTCCTGAGATGCTAAGGCCGGCAGCTCAGGACGTCATTAATATACTATAGGAATTATGGGAAAATATATGGGAATATATATGTCAAGCACTGGAGTCACCATGCTGAAACTGCGGACCGGAGCAAGAAACTCATGACTCAGAGAGCACGCGCGGCGCGTTGGGGAATACCCAAGCGTGGCTTGGGGCTGGGCAGCGCAGTGCGTCGGACTCGTCAGCTGCGAGGAATCGGACAGGAGGTCCTGGCCGAGCGCAGCGGTCTGAGCCAAGGTTACCTGTCGCAGATCGAAAGCGGGGTGTGGACCGGGATCACCGAGGACGTCATGGGCCGCATCGCCAAGGCCCTTGGCGTAGAGCCCTGGGTCATTCTGGCCCAGGCGGCCGGTCTCAAGCTCGATCAGGTTGAACGCTTCTCCGATGACGAGCGCAGGTGGCTCGATGCCTTCCGCGCATTGGATCCGGAGCAACGCGAGACTGTTCTGAAGGTAGCGATGGTCATGAGACGACCCTCGCCACAAAGGCGCAAGGGGTAACCGCTAATCCTCGGTTCTACGAAGCGGTCTGGTCAGTTGCGCCTCGAGATCGGTAATGTACCGCTGGGCGGCAACGACGAGTTCCTGCACGCCGGCGACGCAGCTGGTGATGGCGAACAATTTGTCATAAGGGACTGTTACCAACTCGCCATGCTCCATCCGCTGGGCACAGTCCTGTGTCTGGTCTCCCGCCAGCGAACGAAGCAGTTCCTGTAGGTGGTCGAGCTTTCGCTTCTGGAGCAGCGAATAGTTTTTGACCGAACGGTACTGATGCGCCAAAAGTAAGAGATTGCGGCAGCGCGTACGGACCTCGAGCGGATCGATTGGCTTGGCTAGAAAGTCCACCGCGCCGGCTTCCAGGGCCTCATAGCGTACCGTTCGATCATCGGCTGCCGTAATCACCATCACGGGAGTGTGTCGAAGGTGCTTGCGCTGCCGAAGCTCCGATGTGAGCTGTACCCCGGTCATTCCCGGCATGCGCTGGTCCGTAATGACCAAGTCGGGCTCGCGCTGTTCTAACCAAGCGAGAGCCTCCATACCGGTGGCAAACAGAGAAGTTTCGATGCCTGGATCTATCCCGCGGATCATCTCCTCGAGCAAAACTCGAGCCGTCTCCTGATCGTCAACGATGACGACCGACGCGCCCTGAAGCCCGAGGACGTGCACGGGGGCCTCGAGCGCGGGCGTGAACCCTAAGATACGTGGGCGAAGTTCAACCATGGCTTTGCTTCGATGTTAAGATTGTTGTTGGATATATACAAGGGTGAGATCGTTGGAGCATCGCTATCCGAAACCCCGTTTCAATGGGCTGCGGCTCGTTAATACGATCGGTTTCATGAGCCAACAAGCTGATTTCTCGGCTGTTATATCGTTCGGTATCGATGGTCAATGAGGTCATATATTGAATTCTGAGATTGACAGTTCAGCTCGAAGCAACGCCTCACGGGTGTGGTTGGCCTGACCCCGTCAGTTCAATAAGGAAGGCACGAGTGGCAAAGACTTTAAGGATCTGGTGGGAAGCTCAGAAGGCACGGGCTAATTATGGCGAGTTTGTTCAAGCCGTTAATCGCGTCGGCATTGGCTTAGCCCTTCTGTTAGCTTACTACGCGTGGATAAACTGGAGCACGCAAACCTGGGTTTGGTACGTCTATTGGAGTTTCGTCGTTTATGCCCTTGTCGTATTCGCCTGGATTTATCGAGTAACAGAGAGCTCCAATGTTATTCGCTTCCTCACGCTGGTCATTGACACAAGCACCGCCACTGTTTTGCTCGGCCTTACCGGAGAACAAAACGCTATTGTTTTGTTCGTGTACACCTGGGTCGCGGTCGGGTACGGATTTCGATTCGGCCTTCGATATCTGCTTGTCGCGTGGTTAGTTAGTCTGATCGCCTTCGTACTGGTCTACGCATTAAGCGCAGCGATCGATGGTTTTTGGTATCAGCACCCGCTCGTGTGGCTTGGCGCGTTTATTTGGGTCGGGGCACCCACATTCTATGTGGCTCAATTGCTGAAACAAAAACTCGCTGCCGTACAGGCGGCAGAAGAAGCCCGAGTGCAGATGGAGCGCGCTCATGCGGACGCGGAGCGCGAACGAGTTGAACGCGCGAGAGCAGAGGCGGAGCGCGCGCGTGCAGAGGCGGAGGCGGCAAGCGAAGCAAAGAGCGAGTTCCTCGCTACCATGAGTCACGAGATGCGAACGCCGCTCAACGGCGTCGTGGGCGCCGCTGAAATGCTTGCCGTGAAGGATTTGCCTAACAAGGAGCGCCAACTGGTCGACTGGCTGCTCGCATCGTCGCGGCAGCTTCGCTCACTTATCGACAACCTGCTTGATCTTCGCAAGATCGAGGCGGGAAAGATGGTCATAGAACGGTCGCCTTTCGATCTGCACGCGCTGATGAATCGTCTGGCCGCTCTTTTCGAGCCGGAAGCCAAGCGTGCGCACCTGCGCTTCACGAAGAGCATTTCCGTGGACGCACCTTATATGCTCATAGGTGACGACGTTCGCATTCAACAGGTTTTGATCAATCTAACTGCAAATGCGCTCAAGTTTACCCGACAGGGCTTCGTTCGCGTCAGCGTCAGTGCGCTGGAACAGACTGATCACGAAGTAACCTTGCGGTTCGACGTGCACGACACCGGGATCGGAATTGCACCGGAGAATGCAGGGCGGATCTTCGATCGATTTACACAAGCCGACCCGGGCATTCATCGACAGTACGGAGGATCCGGCCTCGGGACCACGATCAGCAAACACCTGGTCGAACTCATGGACGGCGCCATCGGTTTTGACAGTCGTCCGGGAAAGGGAACGACGTTCTGGTTTACCGTTCCGCTGTCGCGACAGCCGGCGGAGGCATACGAAAACGGCGAACGGGTATCGATCCGCGATGCGCGCCTCTTCTTTATTTCGGGCCGCGCGGCCGCGAGCGAATGGCTTGCAAGGGCAGCCCCAGAACAACAACTTCAATATGCGTCGTT
>DASWCE010000249.1:0-63928 GCA_036390255.1 Gemmatimonadales bacterium
CAGCACGCGCGAGCGCGATTCCCGCACGGGCAGCCGGGGGCGCACGGGTCGAGTCCGCGCGGCGCTGTGCGCGGCTCAACTCGTCGCGCGCGCCCTGAAGATCGCCCGCCGCCGCGAGCGCTCCCGCGAGATCCCGCCGCACGGCGAGCTCCTCGGCAACCGGGCCGGTGCGCGCGTACACCGCGAGCGCTTGACGGAGCGCGGCCTGCGCCGCGGGGTAGTCGCCGCGTCGCAGATCCACCTGCCCCAGCCCGTGCCATGCCGCCGCGGCATCGGCCCATTCCTCGTGCGCCTGCCAAATCGCAAGCGCGTCGCGGTACTGCGCGTCGGCCGTCCCAAACTCGCCAGCCAGACTCGCGAGCCCGGCGAGGTTTACGAGATTCGTGGCTGCGACATCTTCCCTGCCGTCACGGCGATTGATAGCCAGCGCCGTCTCGAACTCGCGGCGCGCGCCATCCAGATCCCCCAAGCGCTGCGCCAGTAATCCAAGACCATTGTGATCGGCCGCGACGCCGCGCGTGTCCCCGATCCGCTCTCGCAGCACGAGTGCCCGCCCGTACAGCTCCTTCGCGCGCGCCCAATCGCCGCCATCCTCCACCACGCCCGCCAGCGCTCCCACGGCGTTGGCCTCGACTCGGGCGTCACCGATCGCGGCCCCGAGCGTGCGGGCACGCTCCAGCCACGCGCGCGCGCTGTCGAGCTGCTCGCCGGCGAGGAAACCCGCGCCGATGTTACCGGCGAGAGCAGCTTGGCCGGCGCTGTCGTCGATCCCTCTGGCCCGCACGAGCGCGCGCCGCCACATTCGCATCGCGGCGGCCGGACCGTCGCGGCTGTAGGCGGTGATCCCCGCGCGACGCAGACTGTCCACCCACACCTTCGTCGCCCGTCGCTCGGGAGGCCACGAAGCAAAACGCGCCACCTGTCGCACCAGAAACGAATCGTCCCACGCCGCGGCGTACGCATCTGCGAGCCGCCGCGCGATGACCGTGTCGGAGCGACGCAACGCATCCGTCACGGCGTCTCGTATCGCCAGCGGCCGAGCGCGGATCTCGACGATCAACGCATTCGGTGGAACCGATGCGGCCAGCGCTCGCAACGAATCGGCCGCGGATGATTGAAACGCGAAGGCGACGACTATGACCGGAACGCAGAGCCCGATCACGGTGACGGTGCGGCGATCGAGAACTCGACGAGCGTCGAGGTGACCCAGCGGTCGAACCCGATGCGGGCCTCGACTTTCCACAGGTAGGGCCGTCCGGAAACCAACGCGAGCGAATCGGGCAACGCCGCGGCAGTGTCAGTGGCGCGCGTTTCGTAGGCCACGCGTCCGCCGGCGTCGAAGAGGGTAACGCGGTAAGCATCGGCACCCGGCACTCGCGTCCAAACGAGCGCCCGCGCCGCAGCAACCGGCCCGATCGGTGTGACGGGGACAGGAGGTGTGGCGCCGGCACCACCCCGGTGCCCGCCGAGGTTGTCGGACACCGGGGAGCGCAACAACAGCAGCAGCACCGCAGCGGCAGCGAGCGGCACAGCGATGCGATAGAATCTTCGGGGCCCGCGCTCCGCGACAGCGACTTCCTTCGCGACCGACGACTCGGCGAGCGCTCGCGCGACCGATGCCACCGCAGCACGACAGCGGGCGCACGTTGAGACGTGAGGCGGAACGGTCGCCCGCAGCGCAGGATCGAGACTCCCGTCCGCCAGCGCCGCAATCGTGTCGTCGTCTATACAGTCAGCCGTCGTCGATTCGGACCGGACTCGGGTATCGAGCACGCGGCGCAACTCCTCCAAAGGTTCGTCAGCCCTAATAGGACGGCCACCGGGGTCAGGACTGCTCACGCGTCCTCCCGGTTCACGCCGGCGCGCTCGAGGTGCTCGCGGAGGCCGGCCAGGACACGGTAAGCGCGGTTGTACACGGCCTTTGGGTTGGGCAGTCCGAGAACTTTGGCGACCGTTTCGGCGGGCAACTCCTCTACGACGTACAACTCGACCAGCAGCCGATCTTCCGCGCCCAGGACATCGAGCGCGCGCTCGATGAGCCGGCTCTGTTCTGCCACATCGGCCGCATCCGGCCCCGCCGCCTCGACGGCAAGGGACAACGCGTCGGGAGAGTCCACTGCGGGCGCGAGATCCCTGAGCACCTGGCCCTGGCGTCCCGCGGTCACCGCTTGGTAGGTCGCCCGCAGCTCGACAAGGAACTCGCGAAACGTGAGTCCGGGCGTCTCACGGGCCCGGACCAGCTCGTAGGCCTCGACATGACTCCGGTGATCGAGGAAGACCAGCTCGAAGATGCGGCGGCGGAGCGGCGGCAGGCTCTCGGCGACGACCGAGAGCCGGCGGCGCCCGTCCCGGTGGCGAAACCAGTCGACCGTGAGATGCCGAACGACGGTCACGAGCCAGGTCGAGAACGTGGCTCGGTGTTGGGGTTGATCGGTGTAGGTCCGGATTCGCCGCAGACCATCCGCGCGCAGGGCCTGGCACACCTGCGCGAAGACATCCATCACATCGTCGTAGTCCTGGGCGTAGTGCCGGATGGCAGCGAAGATGAGACGTCGGTAGCGACCGACAAACTGATCCCACGCGGCGTCCAAGTCGCCGCGGTGCAACTCGGCCACCCAATCGTCCACACCCGGCCTTGAGCGAGTGCAGCGGGATATACCGGCCAGAAAACGCGTGTCAAGTAAATCGCCTAACTCACGGCGTGAAAAACTCCCCCATCCGGGGGGCCGCGGCCGCCGCGCCGGGGAATTGCGTGATTCCTAACGCCTCGAGCGTCAGACGCAGCGTGCCCTCGTGCTGGTACACCATGGTCGACTGGTACGTCGCCTTCGTCTTGGGGCCCACGAGTATCCACGCGATCCGCCCCCCGCCGTGCGTGTTGTCGCTTCCCGATTCGTCGAACGTGATGATCAGCAGGCCGTCCCGCTGGAACACCGCGCTCGCGAGCAGCGGCGCGATATTGTTTCGCAACCAGGTGTCGGCGGTGTCGAGCGAGCAGTCGTGCGCGTCGTGGCACAGATTCGGCACGATGTTCGCGTAGTCAGGCAGCGCGCCGCTGGCCAGGTCAGTCGCGAACTGGGTGAACGGCACGAGGTTCTTGCGCTGCACCGAGTCGTTCGCGACGTCGGACAGCAGCGCGAACACGTTGTGCTTGCGCGCATACCGCCCGACGTCGGCCCCCGTGTACCCGACCGACGGCAGATCCTCGGCGTACGACTTCCACGTTTTGCCCGCCGCCAGCAGGCGGCGCACGACGTTGTCCACGGTCACGATCGTGGAATAGCTGTCGTCGTTCGTGATGATCTGACCCGTCGCCAGCATGAAGTAGTTGCCGATGGACGGATGCGTGTTGGCGTAGTACTGGTTCGCGAGGCCGTGCTGTTGCGCGAGACTGTTCAGGTACGGCATCGATGGGCTCCCGATCACCGCTGCGTAATCCTGGTTCTCCTCGGTCACGATGAACACGTGCCCGGCCCGGGGGGCGCCGCCGCCCGGAGGGCTCGGCCGCTCGCACCCTACGAGGGTGACGAGCGAGAACCAAGCGAGGGCAGTAATTGAGGCGCGCACGCGTGGGAAGGTCATTGTGAACTCACGCCAGAGTGGCCCGCGACGCCAATCGACTGCATCTTTTTCCACGATGACCGCCCCGAAGCAAGTGTCGTCCTCGCTGGTGGCGCCCATCACTGACGCAGAACCGCGCCCCACGTCGACCAATATCGACGTGTGTGGCCTGACTGACCGCGGCCGCGTCCGATCGGAGAATCAGGATCAGTTCCTCATTGCGAGCTTGCACAAGTTGCTGCGCGTGCACCAGTCGAGCTTGCCTCCCGAGGATATTACCACCCTGATCAGTGAGTCGCGGGGACATATCCTGCTCGTGGCCGACGGAGTGGGCGGCCGACCCGACGGCCAGTCGGCGAGCAGCACCGTGGTGAAGACCATCGCACAGCACGTCACGCATCTCATGGATCTGTACCGCCGGCTCGACTCCAGCAATGAAGCGATTTTTGTCGCGGAGTTGGAGAAATCGGTGCTCAAGAGCCACGACGTGCTGGTGGAGGAAGGCAAGAAGGAATACGGCGGGCGCGGTGGGGCGACCACGCTAACGATGGTGGCCGCGCTCTGGCCGTGCGCCTACGTGATACAGGTGGGCGACAGCCGCTGCTATCGGTTGCGCGACGGCCGGCTCGAACGCATGACCCAGGATCAGACACTCGCTCAGGCGCTGGTCGAGCGAGGCGCCCTCACCGAGACCGAGGCGCGTCATTCCCCGTTACAGGCCGTCCTCGCGAGTGCCTTGGGCGGGCGCGAAGCGACGCCGCGCATCCACGCTACCGACTGTCGCTGGGACGACGTCGTCCTGCTTTGCACCGACGGACTCACCCGCCATGTGCAGGACTCCGAGATCGAAGCCGAGCTGCTCGCGATCCGTTCGGCGCAGGAGGCATGTCACCGGCTGGTCCAGCTCGCGCTGGATCGCGGGGGCGAAGACAACGTAACCGTCGTGATCGGCCGGCTCAAGAACAAGCCCCCGGACCTATAGGGCTCCGTTAGGGCATTGCCGAGCGCGCTGCCGCCGTCGCCGGCAGATTCTCCTCCACGAACTTCGTCAGCAGCGTGTACAGATGCTGCCGCGTATTCCCGCCGTAGATCCCGTGATTGCGGTTCGGATACACCATCAGCGAGAACGGCCGATTGGCATCCACCAGCGCGTTGATCATCGCCTGCGTGTTCTGGAAGTGCACGTTGTCGTCGCCCGAGCCGTGCACGATGAGCAGCCGCCCCTTCAGGTTCTTGGCGTACGTCAGCGGTGAGCCCTTGTCGTAGCCGGCGGCGTTATCCTGCGGCAGCCCGTTGTAGCGCTCCGTGTAAATCGTGTCGTAATACTTCCAATGCGTCACCGGCGCGACGGCGATGCCCATCCGGTACACATCGGGCGCTTGCGTCAGCACATTCAACGTCATGAAACCACCGTAGCTCCAGCCCCAAATCCCGATGCGCGTCGAGTCGACATACGGCAGCCGGCCGATGGCGCGCGCGGCAGCCGCCTGGTCCTGCGTCTCGACGACACCCAGCTGCTTGTAAACAATCTTGCGCCACGCTTTGCCGCGCGCGCCCGTGCCACGGTTGTCGACGCTCGCTACGATGTACCCGCGCTGCGCGAGCATCTGATACCAGAGGTAGTTCTGTCCACCCCAGTTGTCGGTCACGGTCTGCGAGCCAGGCCCACCGTAGACATAGAAGAAGACGGGATAACGCGACGTCGAGTCGAAATTCGGCGGCTTGATAAATGCCGCGTTGAGCTTGATGCCGTTACCGATGTCGACATGCCGGAACTCCGTCGCGCCGAGCCGGACGCCCGCGAGTTTCGCCTTGAGCGGCGCATTGTCCACCAACGTGCGCAACATGTGGTTGTCCGGCAGACTCACGAGCGAGATCGTCGGCGGCACGCCGAAGCGTGAATACGTGTGGACCGCGTAGCGACCGCTGGGTGACAGGCTGTAATTATGCCAGCCCGGTTCGCCCGGGGGCGTAATGCGCTGCACCGGGCCGCGCTTGGCGTAGTTGATGCGGTACAGGTAGCGCTGCATCGGATTGTCCGGCGAGGCCATGTAGTAAACCCATTTGCCGATCGTATCCACGCGCACGATGCCGAAGACGTCGAACTCTCCACTCGTCAATGGCCGCGGCGCGCCGCCGCCCTGCGGCACGAGGTACAACTGCGACCACCCGCTGCGCTCGGACATCCAGAGGATGTCCTTTCCACCATTCAAGAAGCTGAGCTGGTCGAAGTGCTCAACCCACGGGACGTCAGCTTCGGTGAAGAGCGTGCGCACCTGGCCGCTCTGCGCGTCTGCCAGCATCACGTGCAGCGTATCCTGGAGCCGGTTCATGTGCTGGATGACGAGCTCCTTCGAGCCACCCTTGGCGGGCACCCACTCCATCCGCGCGATATAGTTGTTGCGGGGATCGCCGGGAATACTCAGCCAGCGCGTCTCTCCACCCGCTGCACTCACCACGCCGACCCGACCGGCGGAGTTGGTCTGCCCCGCCTTCGGATACTGCACGGGGGTCATGAACGCATACAACGAGTCCGTCACGTCATATAGTAGAAAGTCGCGGACGCCGGTGGCGTCGAGCTGCCAGTATGCGATCGACTTCCCATCGGGATTCCAACGCCAGCCGTCCTGCAGCCCGAGCTCTTCTTCGTAGACCCAGTCGAACGTGCCGTTGATCGTGGTGCGCGAGCCGTCGTGCGTCAGCTGCGTGAGCTTCCCGCTGGCGATGTCTTCGACGTAGATGTTGTACTCCCCGTAGCGGACCAAGCCCACGCGGCCGCCATCGGGGGAGAACTTCGCGAACATGAGCGTCGACGCCAGACCGTTGCCGCCCAGCCTCTTGAGCGTCCAGCCGGCGAGATCGAGCACCCAGTAGTCGCCCCGGGTGTTCGTGCGCCAGACCTGCTTCGAGTTCGTGAAGATGAGCAGGCGCCGGCCGTCGGTCGACCAGCTGTACTCCTCGACGTCGAGCGGTGTCGAGTCGCCCGGGGGCACCAGCCGGGACGCGGGCACTAGGATCGTCTTGAGTCCCGTCTCGGCGTCATAGCGGACGAGATCCTTGCCGGGCCTGCCGCCCGCCGCAGGCTCGAGCGCCGTGTAGCCCGCGCCGTCCGATAACCAGGCGAGTGCACTGAGCGAGCCGCCGCGAAACTCGGGTGAGGCGAAGATGCGATCGACCGTGAGGAGCGAGGAATCACCCGAGGCGTGCTGGGCAGCGAGGGGCCTGCCCAGCGCCGCGGCGAGTGCGATGACGATTGAGAGACGACGTAGCATCGTTCTGAATCCCGATTGTAGTGGGACCGGAACGATAGCTATTGCCGGGGCGGTCCGCCTCCCATCCGCCCCATGACGCGGGGTTTGGGCAACGCGTCGAACTTCACCTGCTGCGCCGCCGTCAGATTATTGCGGATCGCGGCGTACCATTGATCCGCTTCAGCCTGAAACCCTACCATCTCCGTGCGCACGCTGTCGAACTTGGCGCGCTGTGCGGGTGTGGGTTCCTGGCCCGGTGTGAAGCCGCCGGACGCCTGCATTTGCTGGCGGATCGCCAGGCGGCGCGCGGCGGCGTCTTTCATCACGCCGTTCAGCGCCGTGTACGCGGGTGCGATCTTGGTGCGTTGATCGGCGGTCAGGCTGAGGGCCTGGGTCACTGAGTCGATGGTCATCCAGTGATCAGGCGGCGGCTGAAACCGGCCCTGGCCCGTGCCCGGTCCGCCGGCGGGCGGATTCGGATTCTGGGCGAACGCGGGACTCGCAAGCAGAGCGATGAGTGTTGCAACAGCAAACAAGCGCATAACGAGTGACTCCGAAAAGAAGGTCACTCGTTATACGCTTGACACTCCCGCGACGTTACCTAACGAGCAGCTCCAGCCCGTTGCTGCTGCAGCAACGTCCGCCGTCGCAGGTCCCCCATGCCATCTCATCGTGGGGTCTCCAAACCCAGCGGGCGAGGCCCTGCTTCCAGAAGGACCTCGGATGACCGATGCCTGTATCGAGATTGCTCACCAGCGGTGGAACACCTAACTGGGTGCTTGTAAAGACGGATACCAGACGCCCGTCGCGCGGCCCCACCCACCAAAACACCGTGTCGCGACCGTGAATGTTGAACTTGTACGTCGTGTCACTTCCCGCGATTCGCATGTACGGTCCGTCGCTGATTATCCGTGCAATCACTTCGCCGCTGTCCCGCGGCGGCTGTTCCCAATTTGGTCGACGCAGCCGGGGCTGGATTGTGGCCAGTGGTCCAAGGCTGCATGAGGTGTCACAGTTGCCAACCGTGAGTCGTTGCTGGTCCCCGGCGCCTTCCGACGTGTCGAACAGGATGCGAATCGATCGCGCGTAGGCAAGGATCAGATTGCTCGTGTCGCTCCGAGACCTGGCGCCGGCAAGCCGGGTGTATGTCGGATGCGGTGCCCGCGGCGCCTGACGTGCCTGCGACCAGGCCGGAGCGGCGACCAACGCTAGCAATGACACTCCTACCACAGCAACCGTAAGGAAGGAAACCCATCCTCGAACGCGGCTCATTGTGATCCTCTCGTCTTGTGTGGCGGTGATCATCTCGGACGTGTCGGACCGGCCAGGGTAGTCAGACGGCGGTGCAACGGCTCAAGCGGTGGGTCGGGATGGGTCAACAGCGACACCACGGCTCGCGCCCAGCGAGCGGCGGCGACGCTGTCGCCTGCGCGGGCAGCGAGCTCCGCCCGGAGCGCCATTGCCCGTAACGCGCAGCCCACTTGTTCCGGCTGTTCGAGCAGATGCGTCCCAAGTGTCGGCAACGCTTGTAGTGAGAGATCAAGCAGGGCAAGTGCGGCAGCGGTGTCGCGTAACTGCAGCAGCATGCCGGCCTCGGCATATGTCCCGTCGATCGCGACGTCGCCGGCGCGCGCTCGCGTTCGAAAGCCAGCTTGGCGAGCGAGCTCCCGCCGTACCGCAGCGGTGTCCCCGTGCGCGATCGCCCACTGCATCTCGAGCACGTAATCGCCGCCGGCGTCGCGCCGATGTACATCGCTGAGCCCGATCGCCTCGAACGCGAGCGACATGGGCACGTGCAGCACGGCCAGCCGCAGCCGATCCGTGCTGACGTGACCTGACCAGCTGCTGACACGCTGGTCCACGCGTTTCTTCCCTGCGAGGATGCTCTCGGCTGGCGCGCCGGCAGCGGCGTAGGCCAGCAGCTCGAGCCCCGCCTGCTTGACGGGCATCGGCGCGTCCGCCACCTCCTCCCCATCCCATGTGATCGGGGTTTCGAGAGGCGCGGCACGCTGGAGCAGCTGAGCCGCCCGATAGACCCGGCCGGTGAGGAGGGCGAGTCCGGCGAGGCGGCGCGCGGCGAGGGGGCTAGGCTCTGCCCGAGCACTGGCGAGAATGGAATCGGCTCGGCTCGCGGCATCCCCAAAGCGCTCGAGCTTGAACAGCAAACGCGCTTCGGCAACCGCCGTGCGCAGTGATTGCGTGGAATCACGGCTCAGAGCTCGGGCCCGGCGTATCGCGTCGAGCGCGGACCGCTCGAGTGTTCCCGACTCCAGCTCACCAGTCGTCTCGAGCACGAGGGACAGCGCTTCGTAGGCATTCGCGCTCTCGGGAAAAGCGTTGATCCACTGGAGAATCAGGCGGCGCAGCTCTTCTCGGTTGCGTGCGACGGCGGCCTGAGCAGTCGCCGGACGAGAGCCGCCCTTCGCGTTGAAGAAATCCGCGATCGGCCATGGGACGAACGCCAAGGTGTCGTGATCGAGTGAGGGGAATGCGCCGAAATGAAGCGTGTCCACTGCCGGCGCGAAGCCCGGGCGGTAGATGTGCGACTCCGCAAAGAACAGCCGCACCAGGCGATCCATCGCGATGCCCGTCAACGCGCGATGCGACGACGGCACCAGCTCGAGGGCCCGCCGGTAGGCAGCGGCCGCCGCCCGATAGCTCGCCCGAAATCTCCACCCCGACGGGCTTGCGACGTCGGGCTCGACGAGTTCATCACGACGCTGGCACTCGCCCAACCCAAACCAGGCGACGAACTCGTTCGGGTCGGTGGCGATGATGCGTCGGTAGCGCACGCATGCATCGGGGAATTGTCCATCGCTCAGCGACCACAGTGCTCGCGCCAGCGCGAGATCCCTCGAGCCGAGTTTTTGCGGACTGGCGAGCGCTCGTGCCGCGGTCAACCGCCATTCGCTCGGTGGCTTATCGCTCCACATTTCCGCGTGCGCCAACCACAGGTTCGCTTGTGCGTAATCGGGATCGTCTTGCAACGCGGCCAGGAACGATCGTTCGGCCGCCGGCAGGTCCCAGCGGGCCAACGCATCACGGCCGTCCGAGTACGCATAAAACGCCGCGAGCACTTCGGTACCGATAACGTCTGGCCGCAGGCGCTCCGCATTGACACCGCCGAGAAGAATCGAATCGGCGAGTTCCCGGAACTTGGATTCGAGCTGTTTGCCGTCTTTGTGAATGCGAACGGTGTAATCGCGAACCGTCCGTCCCCCGCGCCGCAGGTCGTACAGTGCAGCCGTCACCTGAATCGAGTCCCCTACCTGGGAGACGTCCCCCCACACCAGCATGCCGGCGCCGACATCCTTGGCGAGGGTTTTCGCTTCATCGAGGGTCATGGACTGGTCACCGCGCCGCATCCGCGCGTCGTGTACCCGCAACGGATCGGCCAGGCGCACATCCGTCCAGCGCCCGAACGCCTGCGAGAGGAGCAGCTCGCATTGATCGCCGTTGACCAAGGCTGGTGCCGCGCCGCCGCGGTGGCCGAACGGGACCACGACGTACAGCGACGCGTCCAGCTTTGCTGCGGCAATCCTGGGAAGCACGATCACGCCCAGCGCTCCCAGACCAACCAGCACGACTGCCGCGGTGGCCGCCCAGCGTCGCGCCGTCCGCCCGAACCCACGCCGGGACGCCGTCGTATCCTTCGGACCCAATGCGTCCGCAAACTCGCGCGCGGTCGCAAACCGCTCGCTCGGCACCTTCGCGAGCGCCACGTCGATCGCATACTCGACCTCGAGCGGAATCTCCCGCCGCTCCTGCGAGACCGACCGCCCTTGCCCGCTCGCCGTTCCGCCGGGGAGTGGCGTGTGGCCGATGAGCATTTCGTACAGCACGCAGCCCAGGCTGTAGATGTCGCTCCGGCCGTCGACTTCCTCCCCGCTGGCCTGCTCGGGACTCATGTAGTCGACCGTACCCACGACGACGCCCGTACCCGTCATACGAGACGCACCGGCGACGCTGATGGCGCGCGCGATTCCGAAATCGCTCACCACCGGTTGTCCCGCCTCGATCAGGATGTTCTCGGGCTTGATATCGCGATGAACGAGGTTCTGCGAGTGCGCGTAGTCCAGCGCGTCAGCCACGTCGCGCGCGATCGCCACGGCTTCGGCGACGGGAAGGCGGCGCTGGCGGATGAGGCGGTGGCGCAACGACTCGCCTTCGACGAACGGCATCGTATAGAACAGCAAGCCATTCGCGACACCGGAGTCGAACAGCGGCAGGATATGCGGATGAGCGAGGCCGGCGGCGACCTTGATTTCCCGGAGAAAGCGCTCGGGGCCGAGCGAGTGGGCTAATTCGGGGCGAAGGACCTTGAGCGCTACGCGGCGCTGATTGCGGTGGTCGGTCGCCAGGAACACGACCGACATGCCGCCTCGGCCGAGCTCGCGCTCGAGCGTGTAGCGACCGCTGAGGGCATCCGCGAGGCGGGACTGGAGGTCGTCCACGACCGTAGCATACGGCCTCGATAAGGCCTTGGCTATGTGCGGCTTGGCGACTAATTTCCGGGGCCCGATGCGGGACCTGTCGTTGTCACGCAGCCAACTGCTGCTCCTCGCCGGCACGGCCAACCGGCCCCTGGCCGAGGAGATGGCCCAGCATTTGGGACAGCCGCTGTGCGCGGTGACGATCCGGCGGTTCGCCGACGGCGAAATCTTCGTCAAGATCGACGAAAACGTCCGTGGACGGGATGTCTTCATCATCCAGTCCACCAACCAGCCCGGCGACAACTATCTGGAGCTGTTGCTCCTGATGGATGCCGCACGGCGGGCCAGCGCGGCGCGGATCACGGCCGTGCTCCCGTACTTCGGCTACGCGCGGCAGGACCGAAAAGACCAGCCGCGCGTGGCGATCAGCGCCAAGCTGATGGCGAACCTGATCACGCACGCCGGCGCCGACCGGGTGCTCGGAATGGATTTCCATTCCCACCAGGTGCAGGGGTTCTTCGATATTCCGGTGGACCACCTGTATGCGGCGCCGGTGTTCGTGAGCCACTACCGGACGAAGCATCTGCACGATCCGGTGGTCGTCGCGCCGGACGTCGGATCGGCGAAGATGGCGCGGGGGTTCGCCAAGCGGCTCGACGCGTCGCTCGCGATCATCGACAAGCGGCGGCCGTCGGCGAACATCGCCGAAGTCGTGAATGTCGTGGGCGAGGTGGAAGACAAAGATTGCCTCATCCCCGACGACATGATCGACACCGCGGGGACGATCTCGGAGGCGGCCGCGGCGCTGAAGCGGCTGGGCGCCCGACGCATCTTCGCGTTCGCGACCCACGCGCTGCTCTCGGGCACGGCGGTCGAGCGGCTGCGCGCTTCGCCGATCGAAGAAGTGACGGTGACGAACACGATCCGGATTCCCGAGGATCGCGTGTTCGAGAAGCTGAAAGTGTTGTCGATCGCGAGCTTGATGGCGAAGGCCATCGGCTACGAACACTCGAACCAATCCGTCAGCTCGTTATTCGACTGACGGCAGATGGCTGAGGGCTGAGAAAATGGCACAGACAGTGACGCTCACGGCAACCACGCGTGAGAAAACGGGCAAAGGCGCGGCGCGGCAGGCGCGCTTCAACAAGCAGGTTCCGGCGGTGATCTACGGGCACGGCCGCGCCACGCAGCCGCTGATGGTGGACGCGCTGGCGCTCGAGAAAGCGCTCACAGGCATCGAGCCCGAGAGCACGCTCATCGAGCTCACCGTGGACGGCAAGAAGTCGCGGACCCTGATTCGCGAGATCCAGCGCCATCCGCTGCGTCCCGACATCATCCATGTCGACTTCTACGAGATTCAGGCGCACGAGAAGATCACGCTCAAGGTCCCCGTGCACCTCGTCGGCACGCCCGATGGCGTGCGCAACGCCGGCGGCGTGCTCGATCAGGTGACCCGCGAAGTCGAGATCGAAGTGCTCCCCGAGCACATTCCCGACCGCGTCGAGCTCGACGTGAGCGCGCTGAAGATCGGTGACTCGCTGCACACGCGGGACCTCACGATTCGGAACGCCGTGATCCTGACCGGGGCCGACCTGACGATCGCCACCGTCGTCCCGCCGCGCGCCGAGGAAGTTGCGGCGCCCGCGCCCGAAGCGGCGACCGAGGTCGCCGAGCCCGAGCTCATCCGCAAGGTCCGCGAGGGCGAGGAAGGTGAAGAAGTCGAGGGGGCGGCGGCGCCCCCCGCGGAGGAGAAGGACAAAGAGAAGAAGCCTCCAAAGGCCACGGAGAAGCCTTAAGCCTGCGCGCGCTCGTCGGCCTGGGCAATCCGGGTCCGGAATACGCGGCGACGCGCCACAATGTCGGCTTTCTCGTTGCCGACGCCGCCGCCGCGCATTGGCAGTTTCCTCCCTTCCGTCGCGCCGAACGCGCGCGCGCGACGGAAGGGACCGCCCTCGGTGTTCCGGTTCGCATTCTCAAACCAACCACGTTCATGAACCGCAGCGGGACCGCGCTCGCGTCATTGCGCGCCGACCCCGCGTTCACCCCCTCACGCGATCTGCTCATTCTCGTCGACGATTTCCAGATCCCGCTCGGCACATTCCGGTTTCGCACGGAAGGATCGGCCGGCGGGCACAACGGGCTCAAGAGTATCGAGGGCGCGCTGCAATCGCCGCAGTACGCCCGGCTCCGCATCGGCGTCGGGCCGCTCCCGGAGGGAATCGGCGACTGGACCGAGTACGTGCTCAACCCCTTCGAACCCGAAGAGATCGAGCAAGTCACCGCGCTCATGCCGGAGATGATCGAAGTCGTCGAGAAGTGGCTGAAGAGCTAAATGCTCAGACTCGGAATCGTTGGCCTTCCAAACGTGGGGAAGTCGACGCTCTTCAACGCGCTGACGTCGTCAAAGGCGGCGGCCGCGGAGAACTATCCCTTCTGCACTGTGGAGCCGAATGTCGGCGTGGTCGAAGTCCCGGACCCGCGGCTGGAAAAACTGAACGAAGTCGTCAAGCCGAAGCGGAAGATCCCCGCCGTCGTGGAGTTCGTAGACATCGCCGGCCTCGTGAAAGGCGCCTCTCAGGGCGAAGGCCTCGGCAATCAGTTCTTGTCGCACATTCGCGAAGTCGACGCCGTCGTGCATGTGATTCGCAGCTTCGAGGATCCCGACGTGGTCCACGTGATGGGACCGGTCGATCCCGTGCGCGACCACGATGTGATCACGAGTGAGCTGGCGCTGGCCGATCTGGCGGTGGTCGAGCGCCGGCTCGACAAGACGCGCAAATCAGCACGGGCGGGCGACAAGGAGGCACAGCAGGAGCTCGTGCTGCTCGAGCGCGTCGTCGCGGAGCTGAATGCGGGCCGGGGCGCGCGCGAAGCGGGCGAAAGCGAGGACGCCGTGAAGTTCCTGCGCAATCTCGGACTCCTGACGGCGAAACCGATTCTGTACGCGGCCAACGTCAATGAAGACGATCTCGCAGCCGGCGGCGGCAAGTGGATCGACAAGTTGCGTGCCGCCGTGCAAACACATCACGAGGAAGCCGAGATCGTGCTCTTCTCCGCCAAGTTCGAGGCGGAGCTTGCCGAGCTCTCAGGAGACGAGCGGAAAGAGTATCTCGCGAGCGCCGGCGTCGCCGAACCCGGGCTCGACCGCCTGATTCACGCGGGATACCACCTCCTCGGGCTCCAAACGTTCTTTACCGTCGGCGACAACGAGGTGCGCGCGTGGACGATGCACCGCGGCGACACCGCGTTTGCGGCGGCCGGCGAGATCCACTCCGATTTCCAGCGCGGATTCATCCGGGCGGAGACGGTGGGGTACAACGAGTTTGTGAAAGCGGGCAGCTACAAGGCCGCCCGCGAACAAGGTCTGGTCCGAAGTGAAGGCCGCGATTACGTCGTGAAGGACGGCGACATCCTACTGTTCCGCTTCAACGTCTAGCGCGTCCAGATCTCCACGAGCCCGCACGAGCCTGCGGCGGGAAGCCCCGCGCCCATCCACATCGAGGAACCCGGTCCGGACTGGATCGACCGGCTCAGATCGGCGGGCGGCACGCCGCGATAGACTTCGACTCCGGCGACATCGGACACCGCGATCTGGTCGTAATCCATCTCACGCTGCGCCACCCCGTCCACGCTCACCGGCACCGCGCAGAGTATGCCACGCGTGAATCGCGTGGGAAAACACTCCAGATATCGGAAGCAGCGGGTCACGATCCCTTCCGTGGTCAGGAGCCCACTGAGCTTCGCGAGCCGCGCGCGGGCGATCTCCTCGCGGGTGAAGAAGTGCGCAAAGCCGCGGTAGGTCCGCCGCCGCTCGTAGAACCCCGCTAGATCGCGCCAGAGGTTGGGTTGCCGCGCTTCCACCACGATCGGATCGAGATCGACGGCGTCGACGTCGAGCACCACCGCGATCCGCTTGGTGTGATCGGCCTCCAGCGTGAAAAGGAAGTCCTGCGTCTCGCGTCCTTCGTACGAGACGCGGATGGCGTGCTGACCGGTCGGGAGGCCGGCGAGCTCAAACCCGCCGGTCGAGTCGGTGACGACGAACTTGTGCACGTCCGGCGCCGAGATCATGACACCGGCAATGGGAAGTCCGTTGAAGGAGGAGATCGCCGAGCCGTTAATGCGGCCGGTGGTATCGACCTGCAGATGCAGGAACGAAGCAACGATCGCCGCGGTGACCAGCTGCATTTGTCTACGATACACCGCGGTGGCACACCTTTCCACGCCTTTGCACGCCGTTTAGCTTTAGCCGCACAATTCCCCTACTCGGTGCCTTCCACCGCACCGGGTCACCCATGACCAAAGGGAGGTGGCATGAGTCGTCGGTACGAGACGGTTTACATTTTTGATAGTGCCCTGGACGAGCCGGCAATCAACGAAAAACTCAATCGCTTTCACGCCCTCCTGACGAAGGACGGCAAAGGCACCCTGGCGAACGTGTCCCACTGGGGCAAGCGCACGATGGCGTACAAGATCAAGAAGAAAGACACGGGCTACTACGTGGTCGCCGAGTTTCAGGCGACTGGCGATCTGCTGCCCGAGTATGAGCGCGCCGTGAAGCTCGATGAAGGCGTGCTGCGCTACATGTGCGTCGAGGCGTCGCGCGAGCAGCCGAAGCCCGTGGTGGCGGCGGTGGTCGCGCCGGAAGAAGACGAGCTGGAAGAGGAGGAAGCGTGAGACGTCCCGCCAAGACCTGCCCCGTGTGCGAATCCGGCGCGCGTGTGCTCGACTACAAGGACGACCGGACCTTGAGCCGCTTCCTCACCGAGCGCGGCAAGATTCTGCCCAGCCGGTTGTCGGGAATGTGTGCGCGGCACCAGCGGCAGCTCGCGACGGCGATCAAGCGCGCGCGGCAGCTCGCCTTGATTCCGTACATCAAGGGTCACACCGCATAAACACGAAACCGTCGTGGTGGCGCCTACTCCTGGCGCTGGTCGCGTTCGTGTTCTGGGCGCCGGCGAGTCTGGTCGGTCTGCCCTGCGCGGCGTTGTTGATCCTCGCGCCCGCGTCCGATCCGCCGTCCGGGGGTGGGTGGTCGCAGCCAATCGCCGGAATACTCGGCGCCGTGAGCGTCGCGCTCCTGGTCATCGGCGGCGGCGGCAGCGGGGGGGGGCGGCTGGCCGCCGTGACGAGCGCGTACATCGTGCTCACGACCGCGGCGTTCGTGTCGCTGGTGTTGCTCCGCCCCGACGCCATTCTCCGCCAGGCGTTGCGCTCGGTGGTGGCCGCCGGAGTGGCGTGCGCGCTGCTGATCCAGGTGATGTGGGGATCGGAGGCGTGGCGCGGTCTCGCCTGGGAGGCGACGCGCCAGGCGAGCAGCGCCATGCGAACGATTGTGGAAGTGGCGCCCGACGCGTTCCCGATCTACGAGCCGATGGTGCGGTTCATGAGCCTGACCTGGCCCGGGATGCTGGCGCTGCAGACGCTCGCGGGCCTCGCGCTCGCCTGGCAGTTGCACGTGCGGATCGCGACGGCCGGGAGCGGAGTGCGTGTCCCGCTCACGCGGTTCAAGGACTTCAACATCGGCGACGGCTGGGTGTGGGGCATTATCGCCTGGTTGGGCGTGCTGATTCTGCCCGTCTCGAGCGCGCTGCACATCGCGGGGACAAACGTGGGGCTCGTCGCCGGCACGCTCTTCGTCCTGCGCGGCGCGGCCATCGTCGCGACCTTCGCCGAGGCGTTCGGCGTCTCGGCCGTCGCGCTGGTGCTCATGGCGGCCGCAGCGGCGGCACTGGCCGTCCCGCTCTTATTCGTGCTCCCCGGGCTCTGCACCCTCGGGATCACCGATACGTGGTACCAGTACCGCCGCCGGCTGGCCGAGGCGAGGGCCAGGCAGCGGTCCAATACAACCTGAGGGTGGAGCGATGGAGATCATTCTGCGGGAAGACGTACAACATCTGGGCAAGGTCGGCGAAGTCGTGAAAGTGAAAGACGGCTACGCCCGAAATTACTTGCTGCCAAAGGGGCTCGCCTATCCGGCGACGGAGGCCAACAAGAAGAAGATCACCTACGAAGGCGAGCGTCTCGCGAAACAGCGTGTCGCCGAGAAGACTGCCGCCGAAACTGAGGCGACGCGGATCGCGGAAGTCCATCTCACCTTCGAAGTAAAAGTGGGCGAGGAGGAAAAGCTCTACGGCTCCGTCACCGCCAGCGACATCCAGCGCAAGCTCGAGGAGCTGGGCATCAAGGTCGACAAGCGCAAGATCGACCTGCACGAGCCGATTCGCGAGCTGGGTGAATTCAACGTCGGGATCAAAATCCATCCCGAGGTGCGGCCCGAAGTCCGGGTGACGGTGGTGAAGGAGTAACCATCGTCGCGATTGCTTACCTCGACGGCTCGCGGTTCCGGCGGTCGCTGCTCGCCGGGCACCAAGCTCAATCTCAAGCCGGTGATGACGCTTACCACGGATGCTCGAGCTCCCGGATCGCGCCCTGCCCCCCCACCCCTCGGCGGTTCGGTTGGGCGTGGCGCATGGAGACATCCCGGAATTTGCGGACGCCCTGCGGACCGAGCTGGTGGCGTTACCGGCCCCCGTCACTGCCTCGTGACGCCCATCACACCCGTGATAGCCGCGCACGCCGGCATCGGCGCGTGGGGTGTGTTCTATCAGAATGAAGACTGACCTTGCAGAATGAAGACTGAGCTCGCACAGGTTGTCGACGCGCTGTTGGACCGCAAGGCCGTCGATCCAGTAGTATTGGATTTACGCGGCTTGTGCGAGGCAACCGACTATTTCGTCATCGTGTCGGGAACGTCGGATGCGCATGTGCGCGGGATGGCGGAGCACCTGCTCGCGACACTCGCGCCCAGCGGCTTGGAGCCGCATCATGTGGAGGGGTTGACACAGGGACGCTGGATCCTGCTCGACTACTTCGACTTCGTCGTGCACGTTTTTCATCCCGAGCTGCGGGACTTTTACCAGCTCGAGCGGCTGTGGGGTGATGCTCCCGTCGTCGCCGCGGCGGATGTCGGGGGGCGCGAGTCAGGCACGAAAGGATAATGCCGGATGCGTCGGTTTCGTTGGTTGATACTCTTCGCGATCACGCTTTGCGCCACACCGGCGCGCGGCGGGGCGCAGTATTTCGGTCAGAACAAGGTGCAGTACCGCAGCTTCAACTTCCAAACCATTCAGACCGAACACTTCGACATCTATTACTATCCGGACGAGCGGCCCGGCGCGCTCGATGCGGCCCGCATGGCCGAGCGCGCCTACGCCCGCCTGTCGCGCATCCTGCACCATCAATTCCAGAGCCGCAAGCCGATCATTCTGTACGCGTCACAGTCCGACTTTCAGCAGACCAACGTTGTGGACGCGTCGGGCGAAGGACTGGGCGGCGTGACCGAGTTCTACAAACACCGCGCGGTGTTGCCCTTCACCGGCTCGTACGCCGAGTTCGAGCACGTGCTCCAGCACGAGATGGTGCACCAGTTCCAGTACGACATATACAGCCGCGGGCATCCCGGCGCGGGCGTGCAAACGCTGGTGACCGTCAACCCGCCGCTCTGGTTCATGGAGGGCATGGCCGAGTACCTGTCGCTCGGGCCGATCAACCCCGAGACGGCGATGTGGCTGCGCGATGCCGCCCTCGAGGGCCACCTCCCCTCGATCGAGGAGATGACCGCCGACCCCTACATCTTCCCGTACCGGTACGGGCACGCGCTGTGGGCGTACATCGGCGAAAAGTGGGGCGATGAAGTCATCGGTGAGATCCTGCAGGCGTCCGCGACGTCGGGACTCGAGGCGGCGTTCAAACGCGCGACCGGACGAACGCTCGAAGACCTGTCCGCCGACTGGCGCGACGCGATCCAGATGACGTTCTTGCCGCAGCTGGGTGATCATTATCGCGCCCGCCGCATCGCGCAGCCGACGCTCACGCAGCGGCGCTCGCACGGCCGCATTTTCCTCGCCCCGGCGCTGACACCGGACGGCAAGACGATCGCGTTCTTCGGGGACGAAGGCGGGTTCTTCGTCAATCTCTGGCTGGCTGATGTCGAGACCGGGCGCGTCAAGCGCCGTCTCGTCAAATCGACGCAGAACAACAATTACGAAAGCCTACGGTTCATCAATTCGGCGGGCGCGTTCTCGCCCGATGGCCGCTATTTCGCCCTCGCCGCGAAGCGCAAGGACCGCGACGACCTGGTGATTCTCGACGTCGAGCGCGGGCGCGAAGAGCGCCGCATCCACGTCGGCCTGAATGGGCTGCAGACCCCGCAATGGTCGCCCGACGGGCAGCAGCTCGTGTTCAGCGGCTTCAGCAACGGCTTCACCGATCTGTTCATCATCAATCGCGACGGCACCGGGCTGCGGCGCCTGACCAACGACAAGTATGCCGATCTCCATCCGTCGTGGTCACCCGACGGGAAAACGATCGCGTTCGTAACCGACAGCGGCGGCGGAACCGATTTCGATCTGCTGCGCTTCGGCAAGCTGCGCATCGCGCTGCTCCATCTCGACACCGGCGCGACCGAGCTGCTGCGCCACATGGAGATCGGGACGAACATCAATCCGGTGTGGGCGCCCGACGGCCGTTCCCTCGCCTTCGTGTCCGATCGAACGGGCATCGCCAACATTTTTCTGTACGATCTGGTCGATGACCAGATCTATCAGCTGACCAACATGTACACCGGCGCGCAGGGCATCACGCCGCTCTCGCCGGTGCTCTCCTGGGCGCCCGTCGCGGACCGCTTGGCGTTCGTCTACTATGAAGACGGCCAGTACAGCGTCTATTCGGTGGAAAACCCGCGCTCGCTGCGCCGCGCGCCATACCGTGGACCCTCCACGATGCCGGTTGTGGCGCTGCTCCAGTCCGAGCAGCGCGACACCTCGGGCTCACCGGCACCGCCGATGATTCCGATACCGGCCGCTACCACCACGCTCGGCGGTGGCGCACCGACCGGCCCTGCCACCATGACGCTGCCGGCGCGACCCGGAGCGGCCGCGTCGATTTATCGCTCGTCGGGCGGCCTCCGCCCATCGGCCCAACCGCAAGCTACGGAGTCGTCCGTGACGCCTCCGGTCGTGACCGTGCGGGCCCTGCTCGACTCGGCGACGTTGGCACTCCCCGACACGAACGAGTTCACATTTCACCCCTACAAGGTGCGGTTCACCGCCGACTACGTCGCGCGCCCCACCGTCGGTTACGCGCGCGACAACTTCGGGCGCGGCATCTTCGGGGGAACTGCGATCGCGCTCTCGGATATCCTCGGCAATCATTCCGTCGTGTTGGCCGGCTCCATCAATGGCCGCATCAGCGAGGCGCAGTTCCTCGGTCTCTACGCGAACCAGTCGCATCGCCTGAATTGGGCCGGCGGCTTCTCGCAAGATCCGCTGTACTTCTACGGTGGCAGCGACTGGACGCGCGTCGAGAACCCGCGCGTTCCCGGTGACACCCTCGATGTGTTCTCGACCCGGATCCGGCGCTTCGTGCTGCGGGATCTGTTCACGGAATCCTCGTATCCGTTCAGCCGCTTCAACCGCATCGAGCTGGGCCTGCACGCGGTGAACATCTCCGAAGCGACGCTGGCGCTGCAGACGTCGTACGAAGCGGACTCCGGCGGGTTCGTCGATCAGCAGCTCATCCAAGGCGGCGGACCGTCGGCGACGTTCGTGCAGCCGTCGATCGCGCACGTGCACGACAACACCCTGTTCGGCTACGTCGGCCCGTTCGCGGGCGCGCGGTCACGATTCTCGATCTCGCCGGCCATCGGCACGTGGCGGTTCACGGCCGGGCTGATCGACTACCGGCGCTACGTCTTTTTCCGGCCGTTCACGATCGCCGTGCGCGGGCTGATGTTCGGCCGGTTCGGGCGCGACGCCGATCGCTTCCCCGTCTTCCTCGGCAGCACGGAGCTGATTCGCGGTTATACCTCCGGCTCGTTCCGCCATCACGAGTGCGCGGCCAATCCCCGGTCGACCACGCCGACGAGCTGCGCCGAGTTGGATCAGATGATCGGATCCAAGATCGCGGTTGGTAATGTCGAATTGCGCTTTCCGCTCACACGCACCCTCGTGCTGGGCTTCCTGCCGGTCGGCTTCCCACCGATCGAGGGGGCGCTGTTTTATGACATCGGCATGGCGTGGGAGGACTCCAGCAAGGTCAAATGGAATCGGGCTCCGGGCGAGAACGCCGTGTTGGTGCGCACGCCACTGCGGAGCTGGGGTGGCTCGATCCGCGTCAACATCTTTGGGTTGATGATCATGCGGCTCGACTACACCAAGCCGCTGGACCGGCCCTGGAAGCGCTCGTATTGGACCATCAGTTTAGGTCCGACGTTCTAACTCCGCTTCGCTAAAATAGTTGCAATGGCATAGCCGGTTGTCTATTTTGTCCGGCGAGGCCACTTGCCTATCTCGCGTTTCCTTCTGATCGCGTCTGCTACGCTGTGGGGTTGTGGACCCCGGGCGCCGGCGGCCGAATCGTCGCAATCACAGGCGCCGCAGGGAGTTAGCAAACCACAGGCCCTGTCACGCGCGCCCGGTGTGGCAATCCGGCTGCCCGCCAAAGGCGGGGTCCCGCAACTCTATAAGCTGCCTCGCCTCACCGCCGTCGACGGCGTGCTGAAAGGACGGCTGCCCCCGGTCGAGCGCGTCGTCGGGCTGGATCCCGAATCGGAGTTCCTTTTTGTCACCACTGCCAAGCACGACCTCTTGGGGCTCGATCTCGGCAGCGGGCGCGTGGACACGGTGGCGACCAGCGTCAGACAAGCGGCCCTCGGCCCCGATGGCACGCTCTACGCGATCGACTCGTCGCGGCATGTCGTGTCGCTATCGCGCCGGACCCGCTTCGCGTGGCCGAAGGCGCTCGCCGCGCTCCCGCTCGATCTCTTCGGCTCGACGGACCAGCATCTGGTCGGCGTCATCCCACAAGATCAGCTGCTCGTCGCGGCCGCCGATCAGCCGCCGACGGTTCGGCCGATCGCCGCGGGCGGCGATGTCGCGGCCACGCGGTGGGGCGATCTCGTCGCGGTCGCGAGCGACTCGGGCGTGACGTTTTACGACCCCCTCGGCCGGCGCGATCCCGCATTCGTGAGACTCGCCGATGCGCCGCGCGCCCTCGCGTTCTCGCCGTCCGGTCATCGCATCTACGTAGCGCGCCGTAACGTGCCGGGCCTGGCAGTCGTGGATCGCTACGAGCGCACAGAACTCGACGGTGTCGCGCTCCCCGGACCGGTCGCGGCGCTGCGCCTCGATCCACTCGGCCGCTGGCTCCTCGCGCGGCCGGCGATCGGCGATTCGGCCTGGATTGTCGATCTGCCGATCAAGCGACACACCGGGATCGTGCCGACGCAGTGGCACTCTGATCTGCCGGCGATTTCTCCCGACGGCATGCTGATCTACCGGCGCGGCAAGGATATCGTGGCGGCGCGGCCCGACTCGCTGAACGATGTCGGCAAGGTCACGAACGGGGCGGCGGACCAGTGGGTGCTCACCTCCTGGCTGCCCCGTGGCGTCGTGGCGAGCCCGGTGAGCACCGCCGCCGCCGAGAGCGCCGGCACCGGCGCCGCAGGTGCGGAAGGCCCGCTCTACGTGCAGGTGTCCACGTCGCAAAACCCGGAATGGTCCGGCCACCTGGCCGACGATCTCACGCGCGCCGGGTTGGCCGCGCGCGTTCTGCCGCCGCAGCACCCCGATGACGGCTATCGCGTTGTGCTCGGTCCCTATACGACGCGCGAGCAAGCCGAAGCCACCGGCCGCCGCCTCGGGCGGCCCTTCTGGATTTACCAACCGGGACAATGAGCACAGTCTCCCCCTCCCTCCCGCTCCGCCAGTTGCCGCTCTCGCGTCTCGGGCATCTCGTTCCGCCGCTCGTGAACGATGCGGCGTTGGTTGCGCTCGTGACGCTCACCGACGATCTGCCGTGGGCCGCAAAAGCGGCGTGGGACATCGCCCGCATTGCGGCCCGCGACGGACGCCGCGTCGCGCTCGTCGATCTCTGTCTGGAGCATCCGGCGCTCCACGAAGTCGTCGGACTGAGCACCACCGAAGGAATCGTGGACGCGTTCGAGTATGGCGTTTCGTTGAACAAGGCGGCGCACGAAGTCACGGGGGTCTTCATCATCCCAGCGGGCTCGGACACAGTCCACCCGGCGGAGGTCTACGGGCATGTCCGGTGGCCAAAGTTGCAAGCCGGCTTCCGTTCCGAAGGGGCCTTGCTGATCGTCATGCTTCCGCTCGCCGGTCTCGCACAACTCTCCGCGACGCCAGACGGTGTGTTCGTGCTCGCGCCTGAGGGTCTCGCGCCAAACTTTGCGTTGCCGCGTGAGGTACCGCTGCTCGGCGTTGTTCGCGATCGGTGGCTGCCCTCGAATCCGCGCCCGTCGCCGCCGGCTATGCCCACACCGGTTACGGAGCATCCCCGCCGTGGATTGCGGGTCGCCGTGGCGGCGCTCGTGGTTGCGGCGCTGGCGGTTGGAGGATGGGCCCTGCTCGCGCGAGCGCGCGAGGCGTTCGTCGCGCCTCCTGCCGCTCCCGCCCCACGCGTCACCTCCCCGGCAACGTCCACAACCTCCGCCAACCACCACCAACCTCCACCGGCACCAGCCCCCGCCCGGCGGGATACGCTCGGTTGGACGGTTCGGCTTGCCGCATATGCGTCGCTCGACAAGGCCCTCGCGCATGCGGACCGTCTGGCCGCGGATGGGGGTGTGCCGGCGCTGGTCACGCCAGTGCCGCAGAGCGGGAAGGGACCGGTCTGGTACCGCGTGCTGGCCGGCTCGTACGCCACGCGCGCTGCCGCCGGCACCGCGCGCGCGAGCCTCTGGCGTCGCGGCATGGCCGCCGAAGGGGTCGGAGACTTGGTGCTCGCGCCCTATTCGTATCACGCGCCGGCTGGCGCGTCACTCGAGCAGCTGCGCCACCGTGGGCTCCCCGCGATGCGTTGGTCGAACGGCGTCATCTTGCTCGGCGCTTTCGAAGGCCCCGACCAAGCGGCCTATACACAAGCCGCACTCAAGCGCGCCGGTGTGCGCGCGAACCTACTCCCTCGCATGGGGACACCATGAGACTGAGCAGGCTCGAGCTGTCCGGATTCAAATCGTTCGCCGGATCGGTGGAGTTGCCGTTCGAGCAAGGCGTGACCGCGATCGTTGGCCCAAACGGATGCGGCAAGTCGAACATCTCCGACGCGGTGCGCTGGGTCCTGGGCGAGCAGTCGCCGCGCCTCTTGCGCGGCGGCAAGATGGAAGACGTCATCTTCCAGGGATCGACGGGGCGTCGGCCCGTGAACGTGGCGGAAGTGTCGCTGGTCTTCGACAACTCCGACGGCAGCCTCCCGGTTGCCTATCAGGAGGTCGTCGTCACGCGCCGTCTCTCGCGCTCGGGGCAAAGCGACTATCTGTTGAACCGTTCGCCCGTGCGCCTGCGCGACATCCAGGACATGCTGCGCGGGACCGGCCTCGGCGCCGATGCCGCGGTCGTAATGGAAGCGAAGATGATCGAGGCGCTGTTGTCGGAAAAAGCGGAAGAGCGGCGCGCGCTCTTCGAAGAAGCCGCGGGGATTGGGTTATATCGCGACCGCAAGAAGAGCACGGAACGGCGGCTCGAGGAAACCGCGGCCGATCTCGCGCGGCTCGAGGACCTGATCGGCGAGGTGCAGACGCAGGTGCGCAGTCTCGCGCGCCAACGGGGCCGCGCCGAACGCTATGGCAAAATGATCGAGGAGCGGTTCGGCATCGCGATGACGCTCGTGCGGCGCGAGCTGGAGGACTTCGATTTGTCCCTCGGCGCGCTCGGCGTCCGGGCTCGCGAGCTGGCGGAAACGCTCCCGGCGGCGCGGGCGCGGCTCACCGATGCGGAGCGCCAGCGCGAAGCGCGCGTCCAAGCGCGGCACACCGCCGAGGCGCGGCGCACCGAAGTCGAACGCCGGCTGGGCGACGCGAAGCTCGAAGTCGGCCGGCTGGAGAGCGATCTCGCGCTTGCCGCCGAGCGACTGGGCAACGCGAGCCAGCGGCGGCAGACGGCGGCCGATGACCGCGTGCAGGCGGAACGCCGCGCGGCGCAGGCCGAGCGCGAACACGAGGCTGCGGCCGCCGAGCGCGCCGCTGCCGAGCGTGATCTCACCGCGGTTCAGGGCGAGCTCGGTGCGCGGACCGGCGAAGAAGACAACGTGCGCGGCCGCCTGACCGCCGAGCGGCGCGCCGTGCGCGAGCTGGAAGACGCGCTCCAGCGTCGCACGGAGGCGGCACGCGCGCTCGAAATCGAGGGCGCGGCCCTGGATCGCGAGCGCAGCGAGCTGCGCGAACAGCTGGCGCTGGCCAGCGACGAGCGTCGGGAGCGGGATGCGGCGGCGCAGGCAGCCGGCCGCGAGGCCGAAGCCGCTGCGCAGCGGGCCAGCCGGGACGCACAGGCAGCGGTCCGGGCGGTGGAGTCGCTGCAGCACGCGCGCCGGCATGTCGCCGCCTTGCACGAGCAGGAGATGGGCGCGCGCTCCGCCCGGCGCCAAGCCGAAGCCGCGCTCGCGCAGCTCGAGGCACGGCGCGACGCGCTCAGCGAACTGGACCGCGAGCACGTCGGCCTCGCGCCGGCGGCGCAGGCGCTGCTGAAGGTCCGCAACCACTTCGGCGACGGCGTGCTCGGCCCGCTCGCCGATTTCGTCCGTACCAGCCGGCGCGATGCCGAGCTGGCCGAACGGCTGCTCGGCGAATGGCTGCATGCGGTGCTGGTGCGCGACGCGTCCGTCATCGATGCGATCCGCGCCTGGCATGCCGAGACCCAGCCAGGTCCGATCGTGTTGCTGCCCGCCGTGCCGGGGCCGCGCCTCGCTGCGGATGGCTATCCGCTGAAGGATGACCTGCGCGTCGATGGCCCGGCCGCCGCGTGGGTGCGGGCGCTGCTCGCCGGCCACGAGGTGATCGGGGCAGGCGCGCTGCGCCGGGCCAACGGCGCCGTGTTTCTCGACAGCGCGACTCCCGCGGCGGGACCGCTGCAGCGGCGCGCCGAGCTGGAGGCGCTGGAGAAGGAAGTACGCGGGGCCACGACGAATCTCGATCGCGCGCGTGCGACCGAAGAGTCCACGGTCAAGGAGCTGGCGGCGGCTGAAGCCGCGCTGACGACCGCGGGTCACGATGCCGAACAGGCCCGTCGCATGGAGCTGGACGCCGGAGCCGAAAAGGGAGAAGCGGACCGGGGCGTGATCCACGCCCGCCGGGAGGCCGAAGAGGCGATCGCCCAGGTCGAGCGGCTCACCAAGCGGCTCGCTGAGGTCGAGACGCGGCTCGGGGCGCTGCACGTCGACCTGCAGGAGCGCGAAGTCGAGCGCGTCCGTTCGGCGGAGCAGCTGGGCGCCGAGCGCACAGGGCTCGCCGATCTCGAGGCGCAGCAGGAAGCGGCGCGCGAGCAGCGGGTGCGCTGGCAAGTCGAAGCCGCGCAGGTGGAAGCGCGCCTGGCGGCCGCGACCGCGCGCGCCGCGCGCGCCGCTGCCGATGCACAGGCGTCACGCGAACAGGCCACTGCGCGCGCCGAGGAGATTGTCCGTAGCGAGCACGAGACGGCCGCCCTCACGACGCAGCGCGCACAGTGGGCGGATACGCTGCAAGAGCGCCGTCTCGCGCTGACCGAGCTCGAAGCGGCCGCCAGAGACGCGGAGGCGCAGGTCGGCATGACGGAGGCAGACCTCGGCCAGGCGGAAGGGGCGCTCGATCAGGCGCGCAAGGCGCTCGCCACCCTGGGCGAGGAAGAGCACCGGCTCCAGCTCGAGCGCACGGAGATCGAAGGCCGCAAACGCGGGCTCGTCGAGCGGGTGGAAACGGAATGGCGCAAGCCGCTCGCGACGCTGCTCGCCGAAGCTCCAGAGATCGCCGGCGATCTCGAGTGGCTCCGCCAAGAGAATGACCGGCTGCGCGGCGCGATCGACGCCGTCGGACCGGTGAACGCGCTCGCCGTCGAAGAGCACGCGGAGGAGACCAAGCGGCTCGAGTTCCTCCAGACCCAGCGCGACGACCTCGTCACCGCGCGCAACTCGCTGCAACAGGCGGCCCGCGAAATCGACCAGACGGCGAAGGCGCTGTTTCTCGAGTCCTTCTCCAAGGTCCGAGATCATTTCCGGTCCGTCTTCCAAACCTTGTTCGGCGGCGGCGAATGCGACGTGCGCCTCGCGAACGAAGCCGAGCCGCTCGAGAGCGAGATCGAGATTCACGCCGCGCCGCGCGGCAAACGCACGCAACGCATCCATCTGCTCTCCTCGGGCGAACGGACGCTCGTCGCGGTGTCGCTGCTGTTCGCGATCTTCCTCGCGAAGCCGAGCCCGTTCTGTCTGCTGGACGAGGTCGATGCACCGCTCGATGACGCCAATGTGGGCCGCTACGTGCGCCTGCTCGCGGAGTTCAAGGACCAGACGCAGTTCATCGTCATCACGCACAACCCGCGGACGATGCAGGCCGCAGACGCGGTGTACGGCGTCACGATGCAGGAACCCGGCGTCTCGACCATCGTCGGCGTGCGGCTCGGCCAGATGGAACCCGTCTAGCGTATCGTCGCACCCGGCGCCACTCTCCCCACGTGCGGCGGTTCGTCTGGCTCATCTTCCTCCCTGCTGGGTTGGCAGCGCAGCAACCCGTGGTTTCCCCCGCTTTGCCGCGGGCGTTGACCCGCGTGCAGGACACGACGTTCTCCGTATGGCTCTTCGCTCGACCCTGGGCGTCGCTCGACGACGTCAGCGATCGCGTCGCCGCGGCAGGCGCCCGCGTCCGGGTCCGCAGCCGGTGGCTGCACGCCATCAGCGCTGATGTCCCGGCGTCCGCCCTCCGCCAGTTTCTGAAGGACCGCGACCTGCGCCGGATCCAACCGCTCGGACGCTTCAAGCTGCGGTCTCGTCCCGGACATCCGACTCCCGATCTCGCACCGCTCGTCACGTTCGCGCCGGCGGCCGGCCCCGGAGATACTTGTGGCGTCTCGCCTGGCGATGATCCGGTGCTCGGTCCCTCGGCCATGCCATATCGGCAACTGCATTTGCGGCCGCTGACTGATCAAGGGATCGACGCGACGGGTGTGCGGATCGTGCTGCTCGACACCGGCTTCGACACCGCGAACCCGGCGTTCAACGGCATCACCATTACCGCGCAGTACGATTTCGTTTTCAAAGACAGTGTCGTGAGAGACGAACCCGGCAAAGACGTCGCCGGCGCCCAGTCGCACGGCACGGCGACATGGTCCCTGTTCGCGGGCGAGGTGACGGGGCGCCTGCACGGCATCGCGCGCGGCGCGCGTTACTTGCTGGCGAAGACCGAGGACGTTCGCAGCGAGACGCGCGTCGAGGAAGACAACTACGTCGCGGCGCTCGAGTGGGCGGACTCGATCGGTGTCGACATCGTATCGTCCAGCCTGGGTTATCTCGCGTTCGACAACGGCTTCAGTTACACGCCATCCCAGTTGAACGGCGATATCGCGGTCACGACGGTCGCGGCCGACATGGCCGCGCAACGCGGCATCCTGGTCGTGACCGCCGCCGGCAACGACGGACCGAATCCGCGCTCGCTCTCCACACCAGCCGACGGCGATTCGGTACTCGCGGTCGGCGCGGAGGACTCGTTGGGGACGATCGCGTTCTTCTCCTCGCGCGGGCCGACGGCCGATGGCCGCCTCAAACCAGACTTCACGGCGCCTGGTGTCGCCGTCTGTGTGCTCAGCGGAATCGGGCAGGTCCGCCGGGGCGACGGGACGTCGTTTGCGACGCCGGTGCTTGCCGCCAGCGCGGCGCTGGTCAAACAGATGCACCCAACGCTCATGCCCATGGAACTGCGAGCCGCGTTTCGCAACACGGGCAGCAAGCGCGCCGCGCCGGACTCGATCTACGGCTGGGGCCGGCCGGACGTCGCAGCCGCCGCGGTATTCCCCACGGGCGTCACTGCGACGGCACCTCTGCCCACTGCCGGCCCACTCACGACGATCACGCCAGTGTTCATCTGGACCGTGGGCACGGTGCCGCCCTCCGCAACACCGGTGCGCTATCGCGTGCGGGTGAGCCGTGATAGTACGCTCGCATCACCGCTCGTGGACACGCTGCTCACCGCCGAGACGCTCAACCTTCCCGCGCCGCTGAAGGCCGGTTCCATTTTCTGGCGCGTGGACGCGACGGCCGCGAGTGGGGATTCAGCCACCAGTGGACGAATTGGGCCGGTGGTCGTGCCGCCCTGGGCGACGCTGACGGCATTGAGTAATCCGGCGGGGATGGTGACCGACAGCGCGCAACCAACGCTCAACTGGAGGCCGGTCGCCGTGTCGACACCGCCGGGCCCGTTCACCTTCGATCTGGATGTGCAACACGTGGCGACGGGCGTTACGGATTTCAACGTCGCGAACCTGACCGATACAACGTTCAGTCTCACGCAGCCGCTCGAGCGCAACACGGCCTACCATTGGTTCCTGACCGTGCATGCCGGACCCGACACGAGCATCATCAAGAGCCAGGGATCATTTCTGGTCGTGGACCTCGGTATACCGACGTCCACGCTGCTCTACCAGAACTTCCCGAATCCCTTTCCAGCGGCCGGCCGCGACTCCACCTGCCTCTGGTTCGACCTGCCGCTTGCCGGCGCGGTCGAGCTCGACATCCTCGATCTGCGCGGCGCTCCCGTGCGGCACTTCGTTCCCGGGCCTGATTTCCCTGGGGTTTTGCCCCCCGGCCGCTACGGGCGCGGTTCCACGGGAGGCGGGATCTGTGATCCCCGGTTGATGTGGGATGGGCGGGCCGACGATGGGCACCCGTTGCCGGCTGGCGTGTATCTGGCCAAGCTCAAGGCGCCGGGCTTGATTGTGTTCAAGCGAATCGTCTTCCGGGGAAAGTGAGCATGGAACTCGTCACCGTCGGCACCGGCACAGTTGCGCCTTCGGCCCGCCGCACCTGCCCCTGTCACTGGGTGGCGCGCGGCGAGCTGCGCATGCTGCTCGATTGCGGCGCGGGCTCGCTGCACCGGCTCGCCGAGTTCGGGCTGCCCTGGCATCAAGTGACGCACGTTGTCCTGACCCATTTCCACCCGGATCACTGGGGTGAGCTGCCGATGCTCGTGTACGCCCTCAAGTACACGACCGAGCCTCCGCGCAGTGAGCCATTCGTCATTCTCGGGCCCCCGGGCGTCGTGCAGCTGCTGCGCACGCTTGCCGAAGGCTACGGCGAATGGCTGCTCGATCCTGGATTTCCGATCGGCATTCTCGACCTGCGAGACGGCGAGCCATTTCCGTTGAACGCCGACGTCAGCCTCGAGACGTTTCCCGTGCCCCATACCGACGAAAGCGTGGCCCTGTCGCTGGTCGCGCCGGAAGGGCGGCTCGTGTACACCGGCGATACCGGTCCCAGCACCGAGCTGGCGCGTTGGGCGTCGGGCTGCGACCTGCTGCTGGCGGAGTGCTCGCTCCCGGAGGAGCGGGCTATGGATTCGCACCTGACTCCCCAACGGGCCGGAGACTTGGCCACGGATGCGGGAGCGAAGCGATTAGTCTTGACGCACTTCTATCCTCCGGTAGAAACTTCGGACCCGGCCAAACTTGCGGGCACCCGCTTTCGCGGGCCGGTGTCGGCCGCGAAAGATGGCGATCGCTTCACCATTGGAGACGGGAGACGATAGGTCGTGCTGATCGTGATGCGGCATGGCGCCACGCGCGAAGAAGTCGACAAGGTCATCTCCGTCATCGAGGAGATGGGCTACCAGGCGCAGCCCATGCCCGGGATTCAGCGGACGGCGGTCGGCCTCATCGGCAACGATGGGCGCGTCGATGCGTCGCGGCTGGAGGGTCTCCCGGGCGTGCACGAGGTTATTCACGTCTCGCAGCCGTACAAGCAGGTTAGCCGCGAATGGAAGGCGGAACCGACGGTCGTCCGCCTGCCGGGTGGCGTGGCGTTCGGCAATACCGAAGTCGTCGCAATCGCCGGTCCCTGCTCAGTCGAGAGCGAACGTCAAATCATCGACGCCGCTCGCCAAGTCAAGGAAGCCGGCGCCGTCATTCTCCGTGGTGGCGCCTGGAAACCGCGCAGCTCCCCCTATTCCTTCCAGGGACTCGGCAAGCCGGGTCTGCGGCTGCTTGCCAAAGCGCGTGAAGAGACTGGCCTCCTGCTCTGCACCGAAGCGATGGACGAGACCGGCCTGGGCTGGGTCGCCGAGACCTCGGACATTGTGCAGATCGGCGCGCGCAACATGCAGAATTTCTCGCTGCTCAAGATCGCGGGGCGCTGTGGCAAGCCGGTGCTGCTCAAGCGGGGGATCAGCGCCACGGTGCAGGAGCTGTTGCTCTCGGCGGAGTACCTGCTGGCCGAGGGCAATCACGACGTGATTCTCTGCGAGCGCGGCGTGCGCAGCTTCGACACGGCGACGCGCAATCTCTTCGATCTCGCGGCGATACCGGTCGTGCACAAGTTGTCACATCTGCCGATCATCGCCGATCCGTCGCACGCCACCGGACTGCGCGACAAGGTGATCCCGATGGCGCGGGCGGCGGTCGCTGCCGGCGCCGATGGCATCATGGTCGAAGTGCATCCGAATCCCGAAGAAGCTCTGTCGGACGGGGCGCAGTCGCTCTTTCCGGAGCAGTTTGCGCAACTGATGCGGGAAGTGCGGATCATCGCTGAGGCGATCGGCCGCCGCGTCGCTGAACCCGCCGCCGTCGGCGCATGACTCCGCTGCTGCTCCTGGTGCTGGCCGTCCAGGATCCCTGGCCAAGTCTCGACCGTGCCACCGCATCCTTCGACACGGTCCGCACCCTCACGGCCGACTTCGTCCAGATCGTCGAAAACCCGATGCTCGGTGACCCCGATACGACGCGGGGCAAGTTGTACCAGCGGCGCCCCAGCTACTTCGCGATGCGGTTCACCGATCCGAAGAACGACCGCGTCGTCGCCGACGGCCGCCGGCTGTGGCTCTACACGCCGAGCACGACACCGGGCCAGGTGATTCGGAGCGCCATCCCCGGGACCGGCACCACCGGACCCAATCTGATTGGACAATTCGTCGAGCATCCGCGCGAGCGGTACACCGCGCGATATGTGCGGAGCGACACGACCGCGGATGGAGCGGTCGATGTGATCGCGCTGACGCCCCGCGCGACGGATCTGCCCTACTCGGAAGCGACGGTCTGGATTGCGAAGCGGGATGCTTTAGTGCGGCGGATCGAGATCGTCGAGACCTCGGGACAGCGCCGCACGATCATTCTCCAAAACTTGGCGGTCAATCGAGCGATTGCCGCTCGTGAATTCAGATTTTCCCCGACGTCCGGAGTACGGGTGGTAGATCAGTAGCCAGCGCCTCGGCAACTTTCTCCGCCGTCGCCTCATCCATCCCCTGCTTCTGTGCCAGCTCGAGAGCCGCCCGGCCGAGCGCGCGGTACAACTTGGCGTCATCGACCGCCAACGATTCCAAATGCCTGATGAGCGTCGCGGTGTCGCCGCGCACCACGGGCCCCGTCAACGCTTCCCGCGGCTGGTGCCGGCTCAGGTTTTCGAACGTCCCCTCCACGAGCGGCCGCAGCGCCGCCCACGCGTCGGCGTCAGACAATCCGGCATGCCGTAACAACCGCTGCGCGACCGCCTCCACGACCACCAGATAATTCGAGGCGAACACCGCGCCCGCATGATAGATCGCCTTCGATTTAGTCGCGATGTGGAACGGTCGCATACCGAGGTCGCGCGCGATCTGTTCGCCGGCTTCGACGGCGCGCGGCATGCCCTCGACCGCGGCCCACGCGCCCTTGAGACGGCTTGGCGTCAATTCCGGTTCGACGATGGTCTGCAGCGGGTGAAACGAACCGAGGGCGGCGCGGCTGGGGACGAGCGGGCCGAGCGCCTCCTGCCCCTGCACGCCCGAAAGGTGGAGTACTACGTGGCGTTCAGTGATGACGCGCGCATTGGCGAGTGACGTCGCGAGCGGCGTGATCGCGTCGTCGCGCACGGTCAGGACGACGATGGCGACGTCGCCGATCCAAGGAGGCGGCTTTCGCCCGTCTCCGACGCTCAGGGTGAGCGGTGCTGGTACGCTTTTCTTGTTTCGCCCGTGGAGGCGGACTGAATAACCTGCCTGGGCCAGTGCGAGAGCCAGTCCAACGCCCGCGCGACCGGGCCCGATGAGCCCGATCGCGCGGGGAGACTGTGTGGTCACCGATTACGTTCTGGTGAGGGCCGCTGTGTGTTCGCGAGTGTCAGGAGGTCCTGCGGCGAGCGCGCGCGATCGGCCAACGCCAGGGCGCGTTTCACCTGCTCGTCATCCGCCACGCGGCGCCGGAACTCCACCGAGCGGCCAAACACATACCGCGCCGCTTCGTATCCCAACTCCTGACTGATCAGCGTGCGCGCGCCGGCGACCACGGTATCCGAGAGATCGGCGCCCTTGGCGCGGATCCGGCGCACGATCTCATCCACCATCCCTTGCGTGACGGTGAAGTTCGGGGACGCGAGGCGATTTCCCTCTTTCAGCTCGAGCGCATAGGTGGCCAGGGCATCCCGATACAACGGAATCTTGTCGCCCAGCGCCTTGATGAACGCGCGCTCCGCGGTCGTGAACGTGTCCGCCACGACATAGATGTCCGGCCGAATGCCGCCGCCGCCGTAGATCGTGCGGCCCGCGTCCGTATGGAAGAGTGCGGACGAATCCACTTTGGTATCCTGCCCGCGTTGCGCCGCGATCACCTGCGCTTCCTGTTCCGCCTCGTTGTGCGTGACCCGCTGAATCGTCCGGCCACTCGGCGTGTACCAGCGCGCCGTCGTGAGCTTGAGCCCGGTTTCGGGCGTGAGCCGCCAGAACGACTGCACCAGGCCCTTGCCGAATGTCGGCGTCCCCACGAGCACCGCGCGGTCGTGGTCCTGCAGCGCGCCCGCGATGATCTCCGCTGCGCTCGCCGAGCCACCGTTGACGATCACCACGATGGGCAGATGCGGCCATTGCTGCGGCTTGGCATCGCTGAATTCGTGCGACGAGCCGGGCGCGCGGCCGCGCGTCTCCACGATCGGCTCGCCGGGATCGAGGAACAAGTCCGAAACCGCGACGCCCTGATCCAGCAGCCCGCCCGGGTTCTGGCGGAGATCGAAGATCAACGACTTCATGCCTTGCTTGAGGAGCGTATCGACCGCCTGCGCCACTTCGCGCGCCGAGTTCTCGCTCACCGGATTGAGCGCGATGTAGCCGACGCGGTTGTCGAGCATCATCGTGAGGCGCGGATCGACGGAGCGAAGGTGAATCGACGCGCGGGTGAGCTTGTAGATGATCGGCTTATCGATGCCGGCGCGCCGGATCTGCAGCTCCGCCGTCGTCCCCGCGGGTCCGCGCAACGCTTTGACGGCCGAATCCTGCTTCCACCCCTCGGTGGACTTGCCGTCGAGCGCGGCGATGATGTCGCCCGTTTGGATGCCGGCGCGCTCCGCCGGCGTGTCGGGCAGGGGCGCCACGACCGTGATCCAGCCGCCGCGGACGTCGATGTGAATCCCCAGCCCCGAGTAGTTGCCGGTCGTCGCCTCGGAGAGCTGGCGGAAATCATCGGGCTTCAGAAACACGGAGTACGGATCGTGCAGCTGATCCAGCATGCCGTCGATCGCCATCTGATAGAGCTTGCGCTCATCGAGCGAATCGACGTAATAGTCGGCAACGTGAGCGAGGACGTCGTCGAACAGCCGTGCCTGCTGATAGACGGAACCGGCCGGCTCTGTCTCGCGCTGCAGGAACCAGCCGCCCGACACCAGCGCGGCCAACACGACGACGGCAGCCACGGACCCTTTATGACGAATCATTATGCGCCTCTCATGGATAACGCCGTTACGGCCGCGACTTCCCGCCAGGCGGCCTCCTGGACGGCCTTCTTGGACTGACTCGCATCAATATGAACAATTCCGGGCCCGGATGCGCTGCGATAGGCCTCACGGACCCGTGTGTGAAACGTGTCATCCTCACGCTCGATGCGGTCTTTGACCTTGCCGGCGGCCTGCTGGCGCTGCCGGCCGACCGCCACGGGGACATCGAGCACGAGCGTGAGATCGGGGGAGAGCCCCCCGGTCGCAACCCGCAACGCAGCTTCCACGTCCTGCCGCGGCAGCCCCCGCCCCGCGACCTGATAGGCCAAGGTCGACAGCCCGAACCGGTCGGCGATGACCACCTGCCCATGCTCCAGCGCCGGACGAATCACGCGCTCGACCAGATCGGCGCGCGCCGCGAGAAACAGAAACAGCTCGGCACCGAACGCGCGATCATGGCGCGATTTCAGGGCCAGCTTGCGCGCCGCTTCGGCCAGCGGCGTGCCGCCCGGCTCCCGGACCGTCACGACCTCCCTGTCCTGGGCGCGCAGCGTGGCGCCGAGCCAGCGCACGAGCGTCGATTTGCCCGCCCCCTCCGGGCCCTCTACCACGACAAACGTCATCCGAGCGTGATGATCGGGCTCGCGGCGCCCTTTTTGATGCCCTCGTAGATGCGGGCATTAATTCTGGCCATCAGCTTCTCGAAATTCGCCTGCGCCGCCACCATCTGCTGATACACCGAATTTCCCTGGACGCTTTGCAGCGCCCGGTCGTATTGCTCGACCTGCTCCTTGGTCGGTTCGTTGCCCTGTTGCGCGACGCGCTCGATTTCCTGTGCCAGTCGTTCCGCTTCCGCGAGCACTTTCTGCACCGCCTGATCGTCCCGGAGGGCCTCCGTCGCGCGACGTAACGCCTTGTATTCCTCCGTCTGGCCGAGCACGCGCCCCAGGTCCTCCGCCTTCTCTTCGAGCACTAATCCTCCTTTATGGAGAGCGCGTAACGCGGGCAACCGAACACATCATCATAAATCTCGACGCCCCACCCAAAACTCCGGCCCACGCTGCGCACGGCAGCGGCGCGGCGCTCGTCGATCTCGAGCGCCAGCAAGCCACCGGGTTCAAGCAATGCGCCCGCACCTGCGAACAGCGCGCGGGTTGCGTCCAGACCATCCACGCCGCTCACTAACGCTTCGCGCGGCTCGAAATCGCGGACGGACGAATCCAGCTCCTCATATTCGGCCGCACTGACATACGGGGGATTCGACACGATCGCGCGAAACCGCTCTCCCTTGTCCATCAACGGCGCGAGCAGGGTCCCTTCGCGAATCTCGACCGGTGTCTGCGGCGCTATGCGTTGCACATTCTCACGCGCCAGTGACGCCGCGGCAGCGGATTGTTCCACGGCGATCACCTTGTCAAAGCGCCCTTCTACCGCCAGCGATAACGCAATGCAACCTGGGCCGGTCCCAATGTCGGCGACGAGTCCAGTCGCGCAGTTCGCAAGGACCAGGTCCACAAGTCCTTCGGTCTCAGGTCTCGGAATCAGCGCCCGTGGGTCGATCTTTAGATCGAGCATGCGAAATCCAACGGAGCCGACGGCGTAGGCGAACGGGACGCCGCGCTCGAGCTGATCAAGGACTTCATCATACCTCGCCAGCAGTTCCGGGGATTTGGGCTCGGCGCGACGCAACCACGCCTCACCCATCGTCAACCCGGACACGGCCGCCCAAACCGCAGCCGTCGTCGTTTGACCGAAGCCGTTACGCACTCAGCCGCTCCTTCTCCTGTGCGGTCTTGAGCGCCGCGATCAGCTCGTCGAGTCGCCCGTCCATCACTTCATCGATGTTGTGCGTCGTGAAGTGAATGCGGTGATCGGTGACGCGATTTTGGGGAAAGTTGTAGGTGCGCACTTTCTGCGACCGGTCACCGGTGCCGACTTGCGCCCGCCGCTCGCGCGCGCGCGCGGCTTCCTGTTCGGCGACCATCCGGTCGAGCAGGCGCGACCGCAGGATCTCGAGCGCCTTGATCTTGTTCTGGAGCTGCGACTTTTGATCCTGGCATTTCACGTCGAGACCCGTCGGTATGTGCGTCACGCGGACGGCGCTGTCGGTGGTGTTGACGCTCTGGCCACCCGGGCCGCCAGAGCGGAAGACGTCAATGCGCAAATCCTTGTCTTCGATTTTGACGTCGACCTCTTCCGCCTCTGGCAAGACGGCGACGGTCGCCGCGGAGGTATGGATGCGACCCTGCTGTTCCGTGACGGGAACGCGCTGCACGCGGTGGACCCCCGATTCATAGCGCAGCGTGCCGTACGCTTTGGGCCCGCGCGCCGCGAAGACCGCTTCCTTCAAGCCGCCGAGCGTGCCTTCGGAGAGGGAGAGGATGTCGACCTTCCAGCCGCGGCGCTCGCAGAAGCGCGTGTACATGCGGAACAAGTCGGCGGCGAACAGCGCCGCCTCGTCGCCACCGGTGCCGGCACGGATCTCGACGATGGCATCGCGATCGTCGAACGGATCGCTGGGGGTGAGCAGCTCGGCGAGCTCGGCTTCGAGGCGGTCGATCTCCGGCCGCAGCCGTTCGACGTCGGCCCGGGCGAGCTGTGACAGCTCGGGGTCCTTGTCGGCGAGCACCTCGCGCGCCTGCGCAAGCTCGGCCTGCAGCCGCTCCAGACGCTGATGCACCTGGCGAATCGCGTCCAACTGGGCGTGCTCGCGCCCGAGCTGCTTCAGTTTGGCTGGATTCCGCGCGGTGGCGGGGTCGGCCAGCTGCCGGGCGACCTCCTCCGCCCGCGCGAGCGCCTGGCGGAGTCGGGTCTCCACGGGTTTAGCTCGCTCCTACCTTGGATCCGTACTTCTGCCGGAAGCGCTCCACGCGGCCGGCGGTGTCGACGAGCTTCTGCTTGCCGGTGAAGAAGGGATGGCAGTTGGCGCACACTTCAACGTGGATCATGGGCGTCGTCGAGCGCGTCACGAAGGTGTTGCCGCACGCGCATTGAACCGTCGCCCGCTGGTATTTCGGGTGAATCCCGGGTTTCACTGCACACATCCTTGCCAGATTGTCGGACAGAACGAAGTGCGGAAATATAGTTGGCACACGAACTTGGGGGCAAGACTTGGCCTCCGGCTTCAATTGACACCGCTTCCGACAGGCCGTAAGCTGTTCGCGTGTCTGCTGCCGACGTGCTGCAAAAGGTCCCGCTGTTTAGCCAGCTCTCCGCCGTCGACCTGCAGCGGGTGGTGGAAGTCGCCCGCGATCGTGCCTACCCCAAGAACTCCGTCATCCTGTTCGAGGACGATCCCGGCGACGCGCTCTATGTCGTCGCGAAAGGACAGGTCAAAGTCGTCCTCATCGGCGAAGACGGGCGCGAAGTCATTCTCTCGGTGCTCGGCGAAGGCGAGTTCTTCGGCGAGATGGCGTTGATCGATGATGAGCCGCGCTCAGCGCATGTCATCGCGATGGAAGATTCGACGTTGTACGTCCTGCGTCGCGAAGATTTCCAAGGGATCCTCGAGCACTCCCCCGGCATCGGGCTCGCGCTCCTGCGCGAATTGTCGCGGCGGCTCCGCCGCGTGGATGAAAAAGTCGGCAGCCTCGTGCTGCTCGACGTCCACGGCCGCGTCGCCCAGCTGCTCCTCGACCTCGCCGACGAAACCGACGGCCAGCGCATCACGCGCCGGCTGACCCATCACACCATCGCCCAGATGATCGGATCGTCGCGCGAAACGGTGTCGCGGACGATGCGAGAGCTGGTGGACAAGGGAATGATCGACGTGAGTCGCAAGGACATCGTCATCCGCGATCGTGGCGCCCTCGAGCAGGCTGCCGGGCGCGGTGCGTGAGACGCGTCACGACGTGCGGGTGAGGCGGCGACTTGTTCTACGTCACAAATTACCAGTAACGTAGCGCGAGTTTCGGCGCGCCGATACGCATGGCTTACACGGTAACCTTTTGGGGGACCCGCGGGAGTATTCCTACTCCCGGCGCTGACACGACGCGCTACGGCGGTAACACGCCGTGTGTCGCCGTGGAGGGCGCCGTACAGTTGGTCGTGCTCGATGCGGGCACCGGGATACGGGCGCTGGGGCTGGACCTGGTCGCCAAACAAAACGGCGCGGCGCGCGTCGAAATCCTGCTGTCGCACGCGCATTGGGATCACATCCAGGGGCTGCCACACTTCAAACCATTTTTCGCGCCGGGCAACACGGTGCGCATCTGGGGATCACGTCAGGGGACGACGTCGCTCGAAGCAATTCTGCGACAACAGATGGACCCCGCGGTATTTCCGGTGCCTCTCGATGCGCTCTCGGCACAGTTGACGGTCCAGCAGGTGGACGCGGACGAGTTTTCGATCGGGGAGTTCCGGGTGCAGACGATGAAGCTGCGGCATCCGGGCACGACCCTGGGATTTCGGCTGACGCCCGCGAGAGGCGGGGCCAGCATGGCGTACGTGACGGATAACGAGCTCGGCCCCGGTGGCGAGTACGAGGTCTCGAAGACCTGGCGGCGCGATTTCGTCGGCTTCTTGAAGGGCGTCGGCCTCCTGATTCATGACGCTATGTACACGCCGTCGGAGTTGGAGCAACACCGCGGCTGGGGCCATTCGACATACGAAGAAGCAGTGACCCTGGCTCAGGATGCCAGCGCAAAGAAGCTCGTGCTGTTTCATCACGAGCCCGAGCACGATGACAAAGAAATGGATGGCTTAGTGGCGGCGGCGCGGAAGTTCGCGAAGAAGCGTAGCGGGGGGGGTTCGCTCGAAGTCGTCGCCGCCCAGGAAGGCATGAAGGTGACCCTGTGACCGAAGGAGCAGCTATGCGCGCGCGTGCCGTACTGACGGGGTTGAGCCTGGTGCCGGTGCTCCTGGGAGCGCAGCACCAGGATACCCGGCCGGGAATCGCCGTTCTCCCTTTCAACAACGGTGGCTCCTACGGTCAGGGCAAAGAGGACTTCGACGCCCTCGAGCGCGGCATTGCCGGGATGATGATCTCCGAGCTGTCGCAGAATCCCGCGGCGCGCGTCGTCGAACGGCAGGAAGTCCAGCACCTGATCGATGAGCAGAACCTCGGTGCCCAGGGCCGCGTCGATGCCCAGACCGCGTCGAAGGTCGGCAAGCTCGTCGGCGCCCGCTACGTCGTGCTGGGCACATTCATCGATTTCTACGGCGACTTCCGCGTGGACGTCCGGCTCGTCAACACCGAGACGGGCGAGATCGTGAAAACCGAGTCGGAGCGGATGCAGCGCGACCACATGTTCGACATCATCCGCAACATCGCGAGCCGGCTCATGAAGGATGCGAATCTGCCGGCGCTGCAGCGGCAGTCGTCGGATGAGCGCATGGGTCGCCAGATCCCGACTGAAGCGCTCACCTACTATTCGCGCGGCTTGCTGTATTCCGATCGCGGCCAGAAAGACAAGGCGGCGGATATGTTCCAGCACGCGATCGACATCTTCCCCCAATACGCTGAGGCGCGGGAAGGCCTGCAGCGGGTGAAGTCGTCCTGACGGACCCGCTCAGTCGGTTGAGCAGATCGACGGCGCGCCGGCTCTCCCGTTTAGGAGCGCTGGCGCGCTTCGGCTTTGGCGCCGTGCCGTGAGATACCTCCTCCTGCACCCGCCGATGTGGCGTGCCGACGCTGTGGCGCCCGCGCTCGAGACCTCGCAGGTGGAAGCGCGACCCGTGCGCCTGGCGAAAGACCTCGTCGTCGCCGACGACCGGCCGACGGTATTCCTGCTCGATGCCGAAAGCCGTTCCGCGTTCCCCGTCGACATCATGCGCGCCTTCGTCGACGCGGGGGGCGCAATCGTCGCCCTGGGGCGTAACGGCGAGACGGATGTTCCCGAAGGACTGCCGATCGAGTTTCTGTCGGGGTTCCTGACACAGCCGACGAGTCCCCGGCGACTGCTGGTCGCGATTCGCGCCGGATTCCGGGAAGCGGCCGCGCGGGCGGAAACGGCACGGGCGCGTGGAGAGGCAGCACAGCGCGCGCGCGAGATCGGCGAGCTGACGCGCATCGGTGTGGCGCTCGGCACCGAGCGCGACATCAAGACACTGCTCAACTTGATCCTCACGCAGGCGCGCCGCATCACACAGTCGGACGCCGGCAGCCTGTACCTGGTCGAGATCAATGAGCAAGGCGACAAGCGGCTGCGGTTCCGACTCGCGCAAACCTACTCGAAGCCCGAAGCGCCGTTCGTCGAGCACACCATTCCGGTGGACCGCGGCAGCCTGGCCGGCTACTGCGCCGTCACGGGCGACCCGTTGGTCATCGACGACGCGTATTTCCTGCCGCCCGACGTCGAGTACACGATCAATCGGTCATTCGACGAGCGCTACGGGTACCGCACGAAGTCGATGCTCGTCATTCCGATGAAGGATCACAAGGACGAGATCATCGGCGTGCTGCAGCTCATCAACCGCAAACGCAACTTCGATGCGATTCTCACGACGCAAGCCGACGTCGAGCAACAAGTCGTCCCCTACTCGAAGCGCACGGTCGAGCTGGTGACCGCGCTGGCCGGCCAGGCGGCGGTCGCCATCGAAAACGGGCGGCTGTACGAAGACATCGAGAAGTTGTTCGAAGGCTTCGTGCTCGCGGCGGTGCACGCGATCGAGCAGCGCGATCCGACGACCTACGGTCACTCGGGGCGCGTCGCGGGCATGACGGTCGGGTTGGCGGAGGTGGTAGATCGCGCCGGCGATGGCCCCTATCGCGGCGTGAAGTTCTCGCGCGAGCAGCTCAAGGAGATTCGCTATGCCGCCCTGCTGCACGACTTCGGCAAGGTTGGTGTGCGCGAGCAGGTCCTCATCAAGGCGAAGAAGCTTTACCCATCAGACTTGAGCCTGATGCGGCATCGTCATGCCTTCATCCGCCGCACGGCGGAGCGCGAGTTCTGGCGCAAACGTGCCGAGTACCTCGAGGCCAACGGCCCGCAGGGCTACGAGAGTTTCATCAAGGAGCTCGAAACGGCGCACGAACAGGAGCTGAAGGAGCTCGATCGCTTCCTGGAGGTCGTCCTCCAGGCGAATGAGCCGAGTATCCTGCCCGACGGCAGCTTCGACGAGCTGAAGGGGTGGGCGAACCGCAACTACCTGGGACTCGACGGCACGACCGAGCCGTTTCTCTCGCCGGACGAGGTGCGCTACCTCACCATCCGCAAAGGCAGCCTCGACGATGCGGAGCGGCACGAGATCGAGAGTCACGTGAGCCACACCTATCAGTTCCTGCAGCGAATTCCGTGGACCCGCGAGCTGCAGCAGATTCCACTGATTGCCTACGGCCATCACGAAAAGATGGATGGCCGGGGATATCCGCGCCGCGTGACGGGGGAGGCGATCCCGATCCAAACGCGCATGATGACGATCAGCGATATCTACGACGCGCTCACGGCCCAGGATCGGCCCTACAAGCGAGCCGTGTCCAGCGACCGCGCGCTGGACATTCTCACAACGGAAGTGAATGACGGACAGCTCGACGCCGACCTGTTCAAGCTCTTCATCGCAGGCAAGGTCTTCCAGCGCCAGATCGCAGACGACAGCACAACCTAGAACAACAGCAGCTTCACCGATATCAGCAGCAGAAACCCACCGAACAGCTTTCGCAGCGTCAAATCGGGAACCGATCCCGCGAGTCGCGCACCGAAATAGGCCCCGATGAGGAGCCCCACGGCCACCACGGCGGCATAGCCCCAATTCACCTGCTGGCGCTTGGCATACTGGAGCACGCCCAGGAGTCCCACCGGCAGCAGCAGTGCGGCGAGCGACGTCCCATGCGCCGTATGTTGCTGCATGCGGGTGATGAGCACGAGCCCAGGGATAATCACGACCGCGCCGCCGACGCCGAACAGCCCCGAGATGACGCCCGCTAGCAGGCCGAGCAGCGATACCAACACCCACGTCATGGCTCTTGTCCTTTCCCCCAGCCTCCACCGCCCGGGGTTTCGATCCGGAGAACGTCCCCTGTTGCCAATCGCAGCGCTGTCTTGGATGGAAGCGATTCGCCATTCAACAGATTCCTACCAGCCCCTCCCGCCGATCCTCCAGCTGCTCCAGCCGGCCCGTGGCGCCGCCGCTCGGACAGCAGCGTGGCCTCCATAGGGGCGAGCGCCTCGAACTCGCGCACCACGCCATCGCCCCCGTCCCACGTCCCCCGTCCCCCACTTCCACGGCGCAGCGCGTACGTCCGGACTCGAACAGGATGCTCCATTTCGAGCACCTCGATCGGGGTGTTGCGTGTGTTTGACATCCCGACGTGAACCCCCGACGGTCCGTTGGCGCCGCGACTCGCGCCTTGCCCCCCGCCAATGGTCTCGTAGTAGGTCCACGAGGGACCGCCGAACGTCACGTTGTTCATCGTTCCCTGCCCCTGCGCCGGCACGACGCAGCCGCCGGCCGCAAGCGCGCGAAACACCGTGTCAGCAATGCGCTGCGACGTCTCGACATTGCCCGCGGCAACCGCACTCGGCGGACGCGCATTCACGAGACAGCCCGGCGGCGCGGTCACCGCGATCGCGCGCGACACGCCGCCATTCATCGGAACGTCGTCGGGCAACAGCGTGCGGACCACGAACAGCACCGCCGAGCGCGTTACCGCAATTGGACAGTTGACGTTGCCGGGCGCGGCGTCCCGAGTTCCGGTGAAGTCCGCGTGAAAGATGCCGTCCTCGATCGCGATGCTCACGCGAATCTCGACATCGTCGTCAATGACGCCGTCGCCCTCCAGATAATCTGTGGCGGTCATCGGTATTGCTGACGACAGACGGTTGATGGCTGATGTCGTGCGCCGCTCGGCATAGTCGAGCAGCTCGCGCGCAGCCTCCCGCAAGGGACCCCAGCCGTGCCGCCGGGCGAGCGCGCGCAGGCCCTGCGCCCCCCGCTCCACCGCGGCGCGCTGCGCTGCGAGATCGCCACGACGCATCGCGGGAGTCCGCACGTTGGCGAGCAGGACCCGCTGGACCTCCGGCGTCAGACGCGTCGGCGGAATGATGATTCCTTCCTGGTACAGCTCGCGCGCGCTCGCCGGCATGCTGCCTGGCGTCATGCCGCCCACGTCGGAATGGTGCGCGCGGACGACGCTGTACCCGCCGACCTGGCCGTCGATTTCGATTGCGCCGATGAGGGTGAGATCGGGAAGGTGACTGCCGCCGCTGTAGGGATCGTTGAGAATGAACAAGTCACCAGGCTGTGGCTCGAGGCTGCGGACGGCCGCCACGGCGTCAGCGAGGGCGCCGAGGTGCACCGGAATGTGCGCCGCCTGGGCGATCATCTCGCCATCGGCATCGAACAGCGCAGCCGATGCGTCGCGGCGCTCGCGGATATTCGGCGAGAGCGCGCTGTGCACCAGCACCAGCCCCATTTCCTCCGCAATCGACGCGAAGGCGTGCGCCATCACTTCGAGCCCGACGGCGTCGAGTCTCATGTGCGCTCCAGGATCACCGCGCCCGAATCCTGCACCACGCCCCGCCAGCCCGGCTCGATGAGCCCGGTCGCATCCGGTCCCGCCAACACGGCCGGCGCCCTGACCTTCGTGCCGGCCGGCAGCTCGCCGAGTGGCCACACGTCCGCGCGTTCGCGCTTGCCGTCTCGCGTGACGATGATGCGTCGGCCGGCGCTCGGCATTCCGACTCCGCTGCGACCGCCGATGGGCGCCATGGGAGCCGCGCGCTCCGCCACGACCCGGAGGTTCACGAGCTCGACGTCCTCGGTTCCCCCCTCGCCGTACCCGTGGCGCGCGCGGTGCGCCGCGCGGAACGCGGCGGCGAGCGCCGGCGGATCGTCGCGCAACGCCCGCACGGTGACCTCGTATCCCTGCCCCGCGAAGCGGCAGTCCACATAGCGACTCAAGACGGCGTCGGGCAGCACAGCGGCGCCGGCAGTCATGAGCGGCTGAAACGCCGCGGCGAGCTCGGCACTCGACAGGCCGGCGAGCGAACGATGCATGGACGCCAGGACGTCGAACCGCTCGGGCGCGAGGGCGAGGCCCAACGCGCTGAGTACGCCGGGGTGCGGCGGCACGATGACGCGCGACATGCCGAGCGCATCGGCAAGCGCGCACCCGAAGAGCGGTCCCGCGCCGCCGAACGGCAGCAACGCCATCCCGCGCGGATCGATGCCACGCGCCACACTCACGCGCTTTAGCGCGCGCGCCATGACGGCAGTCGCCACTTGCACGATGCCGGCCGAGACCTCACAGACATCGCGCGGCAGCTGCAGTCGCGCCACTGCCCGTTCCGCGGCGGCCCGGTCGAGGTGCACGGAATCGGCCAGCGGGTACGCGGGGTCGAGCCAGCCCAGCACGAGACAGGCGTCGGTGACCGTTGGCTCGCTGCCGCCGCGCCCATAGCACGCGGGCCCCGGATCTGCACCGGCGCTCCGCGGCCCGACTCGGAGCGCGCCCCCCTCGTCGACTACTGCGATGCTGCCGCCGCCCGCGCTGACCGTCTCGATCAGAATCGCGGGAAGCGCGATCGGCACGCCGGCGACCGATTCGGCGCCCTCGGCGATGGCAACGCCGCCACTGATCAGGCTGGCGTCCGCGCTCGTGCCCCCCATGTCGAGCGTCAGCAGCTCGCCCGCGCCGACCGCCGCACCGATCCAGCGCGCCCCGACGACGCCACCCGCGGGCCCCGACAACGCGAGACTCGCCGCGCGTTGCGTGGCCTGCTCGGCGCCCAGCGTGCCGCCGCTTGAGGTCATGATGCGCAGCGACGGAATGCCGCGCGCGTGCGCGGCGTCAGCCGTCTTCGCGACATACGACGCCACCTTGGGCCGCAGATAGGCCTCAGCCGTCGTCGTGCTGGTCCGCTCGTACTCGCGAAACACGGGCAGGATTTCATGACTGGCCGTGACCGGCACACGGGGCAACGCGGCGCGGAGCGCGGCAGCGAGACGGCGCTCATGCTCCGCATGGCGAAACGCAAAGAGCAGCGCGATCGCGATCGACTCCGGCGCGAGCGTGCGCACCTCGGCCGTCACGCGCGACACTTCGGCGTCGGTGAGCGCCTGGATCGCGCCGCCCGGTCCCATGCGCTCCCGCACTCCGATCACGTCCGGACGGGCGACGAGGGGTGGCGGGTGATCGCGCGCGAGATCGTATAGCGCGGCGCGATCCTGGCGTCGCAGCCACAACACGTCCTCAAAGCCAGCCGTCGTGACCAGCACCACGCGCGCACCGCGCCGTTCGAGCAGCGCGTTCGTCGCGACCGTGGTGCCGTGCACGAGCACGTCGACGCCGTCCGATTCGAGCGAGTCGAGACTGCGGAACAGCCCCACGGATGGATCGTGAGGCGTGCTGCCCACTTTGCGGATTTCGAGGACGCCGTCAGGCCTGACGGCGACGAGATCAGTGAACGTCCCGCCGACGTCCACGCCAACTCTGGTCATGGACGGAAACGACGCTTGAGGAGCAGCCCGGTGCCGCCGAGCGTGAGCACCACGACGAGGGTCCCCACCCAATCGCCCAACCGCACATAGAGAGGGATAACATCGCTGGTTCGCAGCGTGGCGGACACGATCGCATCCTGATCGAGGTGCGTGGCGTCGTACGTGTGACCCAGCGGATCGACGAATTCCGTGATACCGGAATTTGCCGCACGCGCGACCCCCATGCGCGTCTCGATCGCTCGCAGGATCAGGTGCGACGCGTGTTGCCGCGGCGCGCTCGTGCTGCCGAACCACGCGTCATTGGTGATGTTCGTCAGAAAACTCGCGCCCTTCGCGCGGTACTCGCGTGGCAGATCCTCGAACGCCGATTCGTAGCACACGATCACGCCGAATCTGCCGACACTCGTCTGGTAGATCGGCATGTCTTTGCCGGGGGTAAAGCCGCCCGACCAGTTGCGGATTCCCGGAATCGCGCGAAACACGCTCAGGGGAACGAATGGCACGCGCTCGGTGACGGGCACGAGATAGTGCTTGGCATACACGGGGCCGCCGCGCCAGCGGCCCGTCGAGTCGATCAGCAGCGCCGCGTTGTAGTAGGGGTCGCGAATGCTCTGCCAACCGGGATCCGCCCAGATGAGACCGGTGAATATCGGAACCTGAAATTCGCGCGCCAGCCCGCTGATCTCCGCCTGCCACCGCGGCCGCCGCCAGAGAAAGTCGGGAATCGCCGCCTCGGGCCAAATGATCAGCTGGGGTCGCGGTTGCTGCGCGAGTACCTGTCGCGACAGGTCAATCAGCTTTCCTACCACGGCATCGGCGCGAGCGGGATCGCCTTTCTCGTCGAAACCCTCGTTGGGTTGGACCATGCCAATCACGCCGATGTCGCGAATGGGCAGCGTTTTCATGCGCCACACGCCGTACGCGAGCGCCAGCAACACCGTCACGATCACCGGACTAAGGCGACGCACGACGTACGACGCACGACGCACGTCCATGGCGGCTTCCACGATCGCCACATTGCACCACGCCAGCCATAGCGTGACACCGCGCGCTCCGGCAATGTCGGCCCACTGTACGAGCGCCGGAGCGTCTGCCAGCGAGGTGCCGAGGCCGAGCCACGGAAACCGGACGTCGCCGAGGTGCCCGATCAGCCATTCCAGCGCCGTCCAGGCAACGGGCAAGACGATCCACAGCGGCACCGCCGGCGCGGCCAGGCGCATCCGGACCACGAACCAGAACATGACGCCGGTGAACAAGCCGATGATCGCGATCGTCGCGAGATAGCCGAGCGCGGAAAACGGCGTGAAGTGCCAGAGGGCCACGACCATCCAGTAGAGTACGAGGGCGTTCGTGATCAGGCCGTACCACCAGCCCCAGCGAAACGCGGCTCGTGGATCGGCTTCCGCCTCCGCCTGCCGGAGCAAGAGGACGGCCGGCGTGATCGCGAAGAAGCTGAGGATTGGAAGGGGGAACGGCGGGTAACTGAGGGTGAGCGCGATCGCGCCCAGCGCGACGAGCACTGCCACCCGGCGCCGGCTCACAGCAAGACGTCGCGTCCTTCGTCGGCGGAACGGTAGATCGCATCCAGGACGCGTTGCAGCGCGAGCTGGTCGCGAGGCTGGGGCGCGTTCACGTCGCCCTTGATGACGGCGAGGAAATACATCCATTCGGCGCGATAGGACTGGGTGAACTGCGTTTCGCGCCCGGTCGCGCCCGTCGGCGTGACATCGACCGCCGCGCCGTGCTGCTCCTTGAAAATGCGCAGCGGCTGGATCATCGCGGATCCCTTCGCACCGACAAGGTCGAACCAGAACCGCTCGCCTTGTCCCAGATGGCGCCAGCTTACGTCCATGGTGATCGAGACGCCGTTCTCGCACACGATGAGCACGGAGCCCATGTCCTCGACCGCGTTCTTGCCCGCGCGCACCACGTGCGCGGAGATGCGCTTGGGCGCCGGCCAGCCTGCGAGCCACATTCCAAGATCGATGAGGGGCAGGCCGAGATCGAGGACCGCTCCCCCGCCGGCCTGCTCGCGTCGCAGCCGCCAACCCAGCAACTGCCGGCTGGGCTGGAACGTGTACCAGCCGCCGCGCACCGCCTGCAACGCGCCGAGGTCCCCGCCCGCGAGAAAGCCTCGCACCGCCTGCACATCGGAGCGAAACCGGTGGTTCATCCCCACCATCACGCGCTTGCCATAGCGGTCACTCGCCGCAAGGACGCGCTCGACGCCCGCGACGGTCAGGGCGAGCGGCCGTTCGCACAGCACATGCGCCCCCGCCGCCAGCGCGGATGTCACGTGAATTTCGTGCAGGTGATTGGGCGTGCAGATCACCACGACGTCCACGTTCGCATACCGCAGCACTTCTTCGATGTCGTCGTAGGTGTCTTTCACTTCAAAGCGGGACGCGAGCGCCTGGGCCTTGCCGACATCGTTGTCGCAGATCGCCACGACCTCGACGCCGGGCAGCCGGCGCAGCACAGGCAGGTGCGCCACCTGGGCAATCGCGCCCGCCCCAAGCACGCCGACGCGAATCGGATCGTTCACTTGGGCGCTCTGCTCCCCACTCCCCGCTCTCTGCCCCCTTGTAGCCGATACATGATGCCCGTGCGCAGGCTGACCGTCTTAAGCCCGCTCGACAACACCCCACGCCCATCCACCGTAAAGCGCCACGCTCGCGAAAGATTGAACTCGAACCCGAGTGTGCCGTTCAGGCCTGCCGTGATCACGTCGAGCGCGTCCTCGACGAACGTGCCGTTGATCGCGGCCCCGCTGCCGTTGCGCGCGTGAATGCTCACGCCCGTGCCGAGGTACGCCGTGATCCCATGACCTTGCGGAAAGACGAGCTGGAAATCGATGTCGCCAATGAGATCGCTGAGGGCAATGCGACCCAGATTGATGGTGTCGGGCGTGGAGGGATTTACGATGCTGTCGAGGCGCCGCTCGAAGCGGTTACGCGACGCCTGATCGAACTGCGAATGGAAGTACGAGAGGCCCAGGAGCAGCCGTACGTGCGGCGCGATGCGCCCGTAGTCCACCCGCAACCCGCCGACGGTGGTGCCGACAAGCTCCGAGGCGCCGAGCAGTCCGGCATCGAGTTGAATGCCGGAGAAGCGCAGGTTTTCGTACGAGAACTGATTCAAGACGCCTTGTGCGGACAGATGGAACGATGGAATGAGGGAAAGCAGCGACACGATCAGACTTACAGTCGTTCCAACCTTCCATCTTTCCATCTTAGTACGCCCTTTCAATTTTCGTCCCCGGGAAATACGTGCTCAGAATCTTCCGATAATCCTGCCCCGCGCGGGCCCGGCCGATCGCGCCCCACTGGCACATCCCGACCGCGTGCCCGGATCCGGCGCCTACCGCCACGAGCCTGTCGACCTCTCCGCCGGCGCCCCTGGTCACCGCCAGCTGAAACGCCGCACTCGAGAGCATGCGGTCGGGATCTGGGCGCAGCACCCCGCGCACATCGGGGCCCGGAATGCGGATGTCGCCACGCTCGAACACGACCCGCAGCTCGCCGACGCGACCCGATCGGGTCGTGCGAGTCACCGCAACGTCCGTGATGCGCGGCAATCCGTCGCCGGACAATGGCATCACCGTCGCCAATGTTCGCGACAATATAGTGCGCAGTTTGAGGCCATCCCATTCTTCGCGCCAGCGAAAGCGCGGAGAAATGTCACAGTAGTAGTGGCCACCGCCTCGATCGTCGGAAACAGGTCGCAAGTAGGGACGTGTGCGCACGGTGGCGAATGCCTCCTCCACGCCCGCCGTGCTGAACCCGCACGTCGAATGGAAATAGGCGTCGATGACGTCACCGTCATACTCGAGCACCTGTCCCGCCGTGCGACGCACGGCATCCCACACCTGATTGGTTTCGACCGCGACGCCGAGATAGACCTGATCGCGCGTGTCGGCGTAGGCGTCGAAGCCGAACGCATCCCAGCGCCCGCGATTCTTGAGCGCGAAGCTGCGCGACACGACCGCCTGGGCAAGTACGGCGTCGGTCTCGTCGGGACGTCGGGCCCCGATCTCCGGACCGACGACGCCGGCGATGTAGCTCTCGATCCCTACGCGATTCACGACCGTCAGACCGCCGCGTCCCCCGGTCACCGTGATCCGGCCGCGGTAGCGCCGACCGTTCGCCACCGCGAACCGATTCTCCGTGACGTTCACTACCGTGATGCCGCGCAGCGCGGCGGAACGCGCGGTGTCGGGTGTAGGCCGAATCAGCCGGAGGCGAGTCGAATCGATCGAATCCGGGACGACGACCCAGCGGACACCGGCCGGCACCGATCCCACCGGGACTCCGGTCGCGGCTTCGCTGATGAACAGCTCCCCGCTCTCCGGCCCGCCGATCGATGCGTTCGCACCGCCGACCGCAATCGCGATCCGCAGCTCGGGCTCGCCAGGGGGAGCTCCCGCCGGACGCGGCACCCTTCCCGGGCAGCCCAGCGCCGCCCACACCGCAACGCTAGCGGCCGCGCGATTCGCCCAAGGCCGCATCGAGCTCGGTGATGGTGAAATCGATATCCGCATCCGAATGCGCGCTCGACACGAAACCGGCCTCGAACGCGGAGGGTGCCAGGAAGATCCCGCGCGCGAGCGCGGCCTTGTGCCAGCGTGCGAAGAACGCCGCGTCGCTGTGCTTCGCGTCGTCGTAATTGCGGACTGGACCAGGCGTAAAGTACGCACCCCACATAGACCCGGCGTATCCGGCCGTGAGCGGAATCCCGCGACGCTCCGCCGCGGTGCGCACACCCGCGACCAGCCGCGCGGTGCGCTTCTCGAGTGCTTCGTAAAAACCCGCGCGATTCGTCTCCCGCAGGGTCGCGAGCCCGGCCGCCATCGCCACCGGATTGCCCGACAGCGTGCCCGCCTGATACACCGGGCCTTCGGGTGCCACGCGCTTCATCAAATCCGCCCGTCCCCCATACACGCCGACCGGGAATCCGCCGCCGACGATCTTGCCCAAGGTGGTGAGGTCCGGTTTCACCCCCAGGCGCGCCTGCGCGCCTCCGGCGGTCACGCGAAAGCCCGTCATCACCTCATCGAAGATCAAGAGCGCCCCGTACTGGTCACACACGTCGCGCAGCGCCGGATGAAAGTCGGAGTCGGGAGCGATGAATCCCGCATTGCCGACATAGGGCTCCACGATAATCGCCGCGATCTGGCCCTCGTACGCGCGAAACAGATCCGCGACTGCCCGCGCATCGTTGAACGGCGCCGTCAACGTGAGACTTGCGAGCTCGGCCGGCACCCCGGGACTGTCTGGAAGTCCAAGCGTTGCAACGCCGGAGCCCGCCTTCACGAGAAAGCTGTCGCCATGCCCGTGATAGCAGCCCGCGAACTTCACGATTCGCGAGCGCCCCGTGGCGGCCCGCGCCAGCCGCACCGCCGCCATCGTCGCTTCCGTACCGCTATTCACGAACCGCATCATCTCGAGTGACGGTACGCGGCGCCGCACCTCTTCGGCGAGCTCGACCTCGGCCTCGCACGGCGCCCCATAGGTCCAGCCGCGCTCGGCGGCCTGGCGTACCGCGTCGAGCACCACCGGATGCGCGTGGCCGAGGATCAGCGCGCCCCACGAGCACACGTAATCGAGGTATTCGTGGCCATCGACATCGGCGAGACTCGATCCATGCCCGTGCGCCACGAAAAAAGGCGTCCCGCCAACTGCCCGGAACGCCCGCACGGGTGAATTGACGCCGCCGGGCAACACCCGTTTCGCCCGGTCGAAGAGCTCGCCGGATCGCGTCACGTCAGCGCAGCCGCCTGGAAGTCGTAATCCTCGCTCGCCGTAATTCGGGCTCGCACGAACCCACCAGGCTGTGTCCAGCCGCCCCGCTCGAGGTAGGTGACCCCGTCGACATCGTCCGCCTGCCATTGCACGCGCCCCACCTTGATCCCGGCTTCCCCCTCCAGCCGGTCCACGAGCACGTCGACATCGCGTCCCACAAAGCGCGCCAGTCGCTCGCTCGAGATCGCGCGCTGCACTTCGATGATCTCCTCGAGCCGGTCGCGTTTCACCGCGTCCGGGACATCGTCCGGGTATTGCATGGCGCGCGTGCCCTCCTGCGGCGAATACGCAAACGCGCCCATGCGGTCGAACTGCGCCTCTTCGAGAAACGCGAGCAGGGCGCGGAAATCGTCGTCGGTTTCCCCGGGGAATCCGACGAGACAGGTCGTGCGGATCGCGAGATCGGGGATCGCGCGGCGCAGCCAGGCGAGCTTCTCGCGCAACGTGCGGGCGCGCTCCGGGCGCCGCATCCGCTCCAGCATGCGGTCGGTCGCGTGCTGAATCGGCATGTCGATGTAGGGCACGATCCTCGGGTTCCGAGCCATGAGCTCGACGAGCCGCTCGTTGATCCCCGCCGAGTACACGTACAGCAGGCGGAACCACGGCACCGAGGTTTCTCGCAGGAGCGCGTCAAGGAGGTCAGGCAGCTTGGGACCTCCCAGCCCGAGATCGCGGCCCCAGTGTCCGAGGTCTTGGGCGACCAGATTGATCTCCTTGGCGCCCTGCGCCTCGAGCTGCTGTGCCTCACCCACCAGTCGCGCGAGCGGCTCGGAGCGGTGTTTGCCCCGCATCAGCGGAATCGCACAGAAGGCGCACGTGTGGTCGCAACCCTCTGAGATCTTCAAGTAGCGAACATGAAGCTGATCGCCGAGGAACTGGCGCACGCCCGGATGCGCCGCGACGGGATCGGTGATCAAGCCGCGTTTCGCGAGCTCCGGAACGAGATGGTGCAGCTCGGAGAAACCGAGAAACAAGTCGACTTCCGGAATCTCGGTCTGCAACTCCTGCTTGTACCGCTCGATGAGGCAACCGACCGCCACGACCGCCTTGACGCCTTGCTCTTTCAGCTTGGCGGCACCGAGGATGGCGTCGATCGATTCCCGTTTCGCGGCATCGATGAACCCGCACGTGTTCACGAGAATCACGTCCGACGACGCCAATTCCGGCGTCACCACGGCGCCGTGGCCGACCAGCTCGCCCACGAGCCGCTCAGAGTCCACCGTCGCCTTGTCGCAGCCGAGGGAGATGACGCCCAGTTTCATCCGCGGTAATTCCCGAACTTGAGCTCGATGCCGAAGTCCTGGGAGCGCAGGAACGCGATGACTTCCTGCAGCTCGTCTTTCGATGGCGCCTGCACGCGGATCTCTTCGCCCTGAATCGAGGCCTGGGCCTTCTTGAATTTCTTGTCCTTGATCGCCTTGACGATCGCCTTCGCTTTTTCTTGCGGGATGCCCTGGGTGAGCTTGATCTCGCGACGCACCGTGTCGTTCGCGGCCGGCGTGATCGCGCCGAGCTCCATGTTTTTCACCGGCACGCTGCGCTTGATCATTTTCGACTGCAGCACGTCGAACAGCGCTTTCATTTTGAAGTCATCGTCGGCGACCAGCGTCAACGTCGCTTTCGCGCGATCGAAGCTCAGCGACGCCTTGGAGCCTTTGAAGTCGTAGCGCTGGATGATTTCTTTGGCGGCTTGATTGACGGCGTTGTCGACCTCTTGGAGGTCGGCGCCAGTGGAGATGTCGAACGATGCTTGGCTGGCCATGGGCGGGTAATCTACCCGCCCCCGGGCTAGGACAGGAAGCTTTCCAGCGCTCTCGCCCGTGACACGTGACGGAGCCGTGCCAGCGCCTTCTCCTTCAACTGCCGAACGCGTTCCCGCGTAATGCCCAGCTGCGACCCGATCTCTTCGAGCGTCATCGGCTCCTGACCTTCCAGACCGAAGTAGAGCCGGAGAATCCGCGCTTCCCGCTCCTTCAACGTGGCGAGCACCGATTCGATCGACTCGGTCAGGGCGTGCTCGAAGATCTCGTCGTCGGGACCCGGATTCGTCGTGTCGGGCAAGTAGTCGAGCAATTTGTTGTCTTCGCCGGGCGTGAGCGGGGCGTCGAGCGAGAGGTGCGCCTGCGAGATCGACAACGTCTTCGCGACTTCTTCCTCCGAGATGTCCATCCCCTCGGCGATCTCTTCGACCGTCGGCTCGCGCCCGAGCTCCTGGAGCAGCGAGGCCGAGCGCTTGCCGATCCGGTGCAGCGTGCCGGCGCGGTTCAGCGGCACGCGCACGATGCGCGACTGCTCGGCGAGCGCTTGCAGAATCGCCTGGCGAATCCACCACACCGCGTAGGAGATGAATTTGATGCCCTTCGTTTCGTCGAACTTGTGCGCCGCGCGGATCAGGCCGAGGTTGCCCTCGTTGATCAAGTCGGAGAGCGACACACCCTGATTCTGATACTTCTTCGCGACCGAAACGACGAAACGCAGATTCGAGCGCACCAGTTTGTCGAGTGCCTCCGGATCGTTCTGCTTGATCCCCTGCGCAAGGGTCACCTCTTCCTCGCGCGTAATCAGCGGATACCGGCTGATTTCTCGCAGATACTGATCCAGAGATCCCTCGTCGAATGATGCGCGCTTCGCCGTATTCAATTGCATGCGGGTGGCCACTCCTCTCGGGGAAGCTACCTCTCTAATGAATCAGCGAACCGAGCCGACTCCAGCGAATATCTGTCAGCCAGGGCAGCGCGTCGCGCGTCCCCCGGTCGTAACTGAAGTAGACCACGAGCGGGCGCCCCTTGATGGCGCTCGCATCGACAAAGCCCCAGTAGCGCGAATCCGCGGAATTATCGCGATTGTCACCCAGCACGAAATAGTTGTTGGCCGGCACGCGCAGCGGGCCCCACGTGTCGCGCGTGGGATGATAGCGGCGCCGCTGGTCGTCGTTGCGCTGCACGAGGTACTGCCGTTGCCAGTTGAAGTCCGCATCGTAGCCGTCGTGCAACGGATCGATCCGCTGGACGTACGGTTCTTGGAGCGCCCGGCCGTTGACGTACGTCTGGCCGTCGCGCATCTCCACGATGTCGCTGCCCACGCCGATCACGCGCTTCACGTAGGTAATTGTCGGATCTTTGGGATACGCGAACACGATGACGTCACCGCGATGCGGCGATTCGAATGCCGGCAGGCGGGCCGACGTGCCGGGAATCTGCGCGCCGTAGACCGCCTTGTTGACGAATAAAAAATCCCCCGCGAGCAGAGTGCGTTCCATGCTGCCGGAGGGGATTTGGAATGCTTCGAGAAGGAAGGTGCGAATGATGAGGAACAACACGAGCGCCATGCCGAGCGATCGCATCCAGCTGTCGAACCATCGCGCCAGGACGGAGCGGCGCGGTGTCTGCACCGGCGGGGGCGAGGGGAGCCGCGGCGTGTCAACGCCGCTGCTGCCGATGTGAGCCCCCAAGTCATGCATGTAACTTATCTTAGCAATGGGGGCTGCACGGCGCAACAGTTACACCCCATCCGCGGGGCCCAGCCCATTGCCGAACTCTAACTCGGAATTCCGTCACCGGGTCGTGGTGACGCACGCGGGCGGCGAGACACACTACGCGACCCTCCCGTTCGATGCGACACCAGGTGACGGTCGTCTCGGGCAACGTGTCGAGCGCGTCACCCTCGAGCGGCGCGCCTCGCGTCGCGAGCACCACGACGACCGACTCGTACGACATGGCCGGACAGTAGCTGCCGGCACGTGATCGTCATCACCATTTTGACGCGGCGAGGTCCTCAATAGCGCGGCAGAGCCGGGTCCACCTCCTCGCGCCAACGCAGAATGCCGCCCGTCAGATTCGCCACGCGCGCGAATCCGGCATCGGCGAGGTGTGACGCAGCCGCCCGGCTGCGACTGCCGCCCTTACAGTAGACGACCACCTCGCGGTCGCGGTCGAGCGTGTCGACGACGTCGGGGAGCGTCGCCAACGGAACGAGCCGCGCCCCAGGAATGCGAACGATGTCCCATTCGAACTGCTCGCGCACATCGATCAGCTGCAAATCTTCCCCCCGCGCTAACCGGGTCTGCAGCTCGCGCGGCGTCAGCTCCACGAACCCACCGACGGCGCGCGGTTCCGCCTCCGCCGCCCGCACGCCGCAGAATTGCTCGTAATCGATGAGCGCCTGAATTTCGTGCGTGCCACACGCGGGACACGTTGGATCCTTGCGTATGTTCACCGTGCGGAATTGCATCCCCAGCGTGTCGATGAGTAGCAACCGGCCCTTGAGCGGCTCGCCTGCACCGACGATCAGCTTGATCGCCTCCGTCGCCTGAATCGTCCCTACGAGGCCCGGCAGCACGCCTAAGACGCCGCCCTCAGCGCAGCTCGGCACGAGCCCCGGCGGCGGCGGCTCCGGGAAGAGACAGCGATAACAGGGCCCGTCGGCTAGCGCGAACACCGAGGCCTGTCCTTCGAACCGGAAGATGCTGCCGTACACGTTGGGTTTCCCGAGCAGCACGCACGCATCATTCACGAGGTAGCGCGTCGCGAAGTTGTCGGTGCCGTCCACGACGATGTCGTAGCCGCTGAGGATGTCGAGCGCGTTTTTCGACGTCAGCGCCGTCTCGTAGGTCTCGAGCCGCACGTGCGGGTTTACGTCGGCGATGCGCTCGCGCGCCGACACCAGCTTGGGCCGGCCGACGTCCTTGGTGCCGTGCAGGATCTGCCGCTGCAGGTTCGTGACATCGACGTTGTCGAAGTCCACGAGACCGAGCGTGCCGACGCCGGCCGCGGCGAGATAGAGCGCCGCGGGCGATCCAAGCCCACCCGCGCCGATGAGTAGGACGCGAGCGGCTTTCAGCTTTTCCTGACCGGGAACGCCCACGTCGGGCAGGATGAGGTGCCGGCTATAGCGCAGCAGCTCGGCTTGGGCGAGCGTCGTCATCACTCAACCTCCTGCGATCGCCGGCACGACAATGATCTCATCGCCGTCGCGCACGCTCGCCGCAAACCCGCCTTGGAGTCTGGCGTCGTCGTCGTTCACGTAAAACGTCACGAAGGGATACGGCTGGCCGGCGGCGTCGCGCAGCCGCGGCGCCAAGCCGGGGAATCGCGCCGCGACGTCGGCCACGACATCACCCAGCGTTGAACCTTGCGCTTCGAGGGAACGCCGGCCGTCAGCGAGCTTCGCGAGTACGGCGGGCAGTTGTAGGGTGACACTCATGAGAGCTCCGTGGCAACAGGATGAATCGTCTGAGAAATTTCGCTGACCACCGCCCCTGAGACGGGCTGGGTACAGCGAATCAGCTCGGCGGTGACGCCCGCCGATCGCCAGGCATCGAGCAATGCGGTTCCGACCGCGGCGGCGCGCTCGCGCGGCGCGATCGCCAGAATCGCGGATCCCGCGCCCGACAGCGTCGCCCCGTGCGCGCCGGCCTGCTTCGCGGCAGCGACGACGGCATCGTACCCGCGAATGCCCCCGCGCCGGAACGGCACGTGCAGCACGTCGTCGAGCGCGGCGGCGAGCAGCGCGCCATCGCCGGTCGCCAAACCCTGCACCAGCGCCGCGGCCCGGCTGGCGGCGACCACCGCATCGGCGTGCGACAACGTGTGTGGCAGCGCGGCACGTGCGGCTTTCGTGTCATTCGGGAATGGCGGCACCGCAATCAACAGCTCAATCGCGGGTGCGACACGCAGCGACGACGAGACCAATCCGGTCCGCGTGTGAACACTCAACACCGCGCCACCGTAAATCGCCGGCGCCACGTTGTCGGGATGACCTTCGATTGTTGTGCCGATCTCGAGAATCTGGACGCGAGACAGACCCAGCCCGAGCACCGCATCGGCCAGCAATGCGCCTGCGACGATCGCCGCCGCAGATGACCCCAGCCCACAGCCGACCGGAATGTCCGAGGCCGCCTCGATGGACGCGCCGGTGGGCGATGCACCACCGGCAGCGCACGCGGCGCGGAACCCGCGCGTGAAGAGATCCTGGTCCGCCCGTGCGCGTACAGCGCTCAGCGTCCCGCGGCGACGGATCGAGATACCGGTACCCCCCAGCGTCACAGACGCGACGAGCCACCGGTCGATCGCGACGCCGACGCAATCGAAGCCCGAGCCGAGATTGCTCGAGCTGGCCGGCACGCGAACGCGCGCCGTCATGATGCCTCCTTCACGAGCGCGCGCACCTCGGCCACACGCGGCGCGATTACGGGCGCCGCGGGTAACGCGGGCGCCACGGCATCGACCGTCTTCAAGCCGTTTCCCGTGATGCACAGCACCACTTCGTCATCCGCGGAGAACCGGCCTTCGCCCGCCAGCGCGAGAGCGGCAGCGACCGTGACGCCGCCGGCCGTCTCGGTGAAGATCCCGGCCGCTTCGGCCAGCAGTCGGATTCCCGCGACCAGCTCGGCATCCGAGACTGCGGCAGCCCAGCCGCCCGATTCGAGAATTGCGCGCTTGGCGAACAGCCCATCGGCGGGATTCCCGATCGCGATCGACCGGGCGATCGTCTGCGGGACCACTGGCGTCACCGCGTCGCTGTTTTCTCGCACAAGCCGAACGATCGGCGCGCAACCCGACGCCTGGGCGCCGAAGATGCGGGGGGCGCCGCCGCTCACCAGTCCCGCCGCGGCGAACTCCCGGAACCCCTTGCGCAGCTTCGTGACGAGCGAACCGCCCGCCATCGGGGCGACGACCGCGGTCGGCAGCCGCCACCCGAGCTGCTCCGCAATCTCGAACGCCATCGTCTTGGACCCTTCGCCGTAGTAGCCGCGCAGGTTGACGTTCACGATGCCCCAGCCGAACAGATCCGCCACCTGGGCGCACAGACGATTCACGTCGTCGTAGTGACCACGCACACGGACCAATCGCACGCCATATACCGCGGTCCCGACGATCTTGGCGGTCTCAAGGTCCTCCGGAATGAAGACCCACGCTTTGAGACCGGCGCGGGCTGCCTGTGCAGCGACGGCGTTTGCCAGATTGCCGGTGGAGGCGCAGCCGATCGTGTCGAGCCCGAAGGCAGCGGCCGCATTGATCGCCGTCGCGACGACGCGATCCTTGAAGGACAACGACGGATGTGAGACCGCGTCGTTCTTGACCCAGACGTGCGCTACGCCGAGCAGCGTGGCGAGTCGCGGCGCCTCGACGAGCGGCGTGCCGCCGGTATCGAGCGACAGGACGGGCTCACCATCGAACGGTAGCCACTCGCGGTAGCGCCACAGGGACCAGGGACGTGCCGCGATCGCATCACGCGTGGGAAGCACTCGTCCCGCCTCGAGTACGGGGTCGAGGGGTCCGAGACACTGTTCGCACACGGCGATGGGAGCGGGGGCGTGCAACGTTCCGCAGGCGCGGCACACCTGCGGCCGCGGTCGCAGTGTGTCGGACGGCGCAAGGGTTGTCGTCACGTGGCAGCCTCCACGGCGCGCGCCGGCTTGCGCTGGCGAGCGGAGCGGATCAGCGCCTCATCGGCGGGATCGAGCGGATAGCAGTGCTCGGGACCCGGGAATGCTCCACTCCGCACGTCGCGCGCGTAGTCCCGGAAGGCGCCCTCGACCACGGCACCGACCTCGGCGTAGCGCTTCACGAAACGGGGCGCGATGTCGCCGACGAAGTTGCCGAGCATATCGTGCGAGATGACGAGCTGCCCGTCGACGTGGGGCCCGGCGCCGATGCCGTAGACAAGGACGTTGACCCGTTCCCGAACGTAGGCTGCTGTTTCGGCGGGAACCGCTTCCAGGAGAATCGCGAAGACGCCGGCTCGCTCGAGAGCCTCCGCGTCGCGGAGCAGCCGCTCCGCCGCCGCCAACGATTTTCCCTGGACGCGGTAGCCACCGAGCTGGCCGATGTTCTGCGGCGTCAGGCCCAGGTGCCCCATCACCGCGATGCCGGCATCCACCATTGCGCGGACACGGCGTGCGACGCGGCTTCCCCCTTCACACTTCACCGCGTCGCAGCCGGCCGCAACAAAAGCACCAGCGCTGCGCACTGCAGTCTCGTCGGATGGCTGGTAGGACAGGAACGGCAGGTCCCCAATCACGAACGCGTGCCGCGCCGCGCGCGTCACTGCCCGGATGAACACCAGCATTTCGTCGAGTCCGATCTGGAGCGTGCTCGGCAGGCCCAGCATCGTCATCGCCGCGGAATCACCCACCAGAATCATGTCGACGCCCGCCCGGTCGGCGAACGTGGCCGTGGGGTAATCGTACGCGGTGACGAAGACGGCCTTCTCGTTGTGCGCCTTCAACGCGGCCAGGGTGGCAACGGTGACTTTACGAACCGACATGGATGCCTCCATCGGTCAGAGAAGCGACCGCGAGGTCGCTGACGCATTCGCGGATCCGGTCGAGCGCGAGGTCGAGATCGGCCGGCGACACGGCGAACGACAGGCGCAAATGACCGGCCCCACCCGGTCCGAAGTCGGTGCCGGGCAGCACCGCCACGCCGTACTCGTCGAGCAGGCGCGCGGCGAGCTCGCGCGTCGAGAGCCCCGATCGCTCCTCGACCTGTCGCACGTCAGGGAATGCGTAGAACGCCCCGTCAGGCCGCGTGCAGCGGATGCCAGGCAGGCCGTTCAGCCCGTCGACCAGCCAATCCCTGCGGCGCTCGAAGCGCGCTACTGCGGCGGTCACGGCATCCTGTGGCCCCGTGAGCGCGGCGAGCCCCGCCAGCTGCACGAATGGCGGCGTACAGGATGTGCCGTTGACCACCAGCGTCGTCACTCGCTCGACCAGCGCCCCCGGCAGCACGCCGAAGCCGAGCCGCCAGCCGGTCATGGCGTAGCTCTTTGAGAAGCTGTCCACGATGACTGTGCGTTCGAGCATGCCCGGCAGCGCCGCGATGCTATCTTCGCGCCCGTCGTACCGAATCCGGCCGTACACTTCGTCCGAGATCACGACCAGATCGTGACGCAGCACGAGCTCTGCGATGGCATGAAGAGCATCAGGGGTTGCGACGCCGCCGGTGGGATTCCCCGGCAGGTTCACGACCACCGCACGAGTGCGCGGTCCGATCAGAGCGGCGAGCCGCTCCGCATCTACCCCGCCCAGTGCATCGAGCGGGTAGCGGACCGGGACCGCCCCCGCGAACCGCACGACCGACGGGTAGATCGGGAAGCCGGGGTCCGGCACGAGCACTTCGTCGCCTGCCTCGAGCACCGCCAGGAGCGCGTAGAACACCATCGGCTTGGCGCCCGGAACGACGACGATATTCTCTGACGCCGCGCTGCGTACGCCGCGCCACGCGAGCGAAGCGGCAATCGCATGGCGCAGAAGGGGCAGGCCGGCCGGGTTCACATAGCGAGTCTGGCCATCGTGCAGGGCGCGGACGGCTGCCTCGACTACGTGCGGCGGGGTCGCGCCGTCGGGCTCGCCGATCTGGAGGTGGACCACGTGGCGGCCGGCGTCCTCGAGGCGGCGCGCCGCCACCAACACCTCGAACGCGCCTTCGCCCGAGAGAGCGGTGACTCGACTGGCAGGAACGACGGGCATGGTCCACCCCCGGAACGAAAACGGCCGCTCAGCTGAGCGGCCGCGGGAAGCGACTCCCTGAAACAATCATCGCCCGGACCAATAAGAGCCGCGGGCGAGTCGCTTTTTAGCACCTTGTTTAACGTGGCGGCAATACGCGGCAAATCACCACGGGTCGTCAGTTGTAAGGGTACTCTACCCCTCCGGTCCCTATGCCGTCAAGGGCTGAATTCGCGCAGCCGTTGACCGTCATCGTCCCCAACGCTATATCCGGCACCTCGCTCGGATCGAGGGACGATGGTGGAATCGTGGATCGCTCCGCTCGACTCAGGTGACCCGGAGCGGGCTTGGGACCTTTTCGTCGAGCGCTACCGCCGGCTGATCTTCGGCGCGATCCGCCACTACACCGCCGAACCCGACGACGTGATGGACGTGTTCGCCCACGTGTGCGCGGCCTTTCGCGAGAACGACTTCGCGCGGCTGCGCCGGTGCGCCGCCCGCTGGGAACCGACGCGCCCGCTTTCCACGTGGCTCGTGGCGGTCGTTCATAATCGCACCATCGATTGGTTCCGCCACCGCGACGGCCGCGCGCGCGTCTCCGCGGTCGCAGCGAGGCTCCCGCCACTCCAGCAGCGCATCTACCAGTACGTGTTTCTCGACCAGCGCTCGCACATCGAGGCCTACGAATTACTGTGGTCCCGCGATGGCGCGAGACTCTCGTTCGGTGACTTCCTCAAAGAACTGACCGCGACCTATGCTGCCGCCTCCGCCGACCGGCGCGGCCGGGTGACGGGAGAGCTCACGCCCCCGCCACCCGACGCCGCGAATCGCCCGACGGATCCCGCGGAGCTGGTGGAGCGCCAAACCCTGCTCGCCCGGGTCCTCGAGACCCTTCCCCCCGATGATCGGTTGGCCGTACAGCTGTATGTCGTCGACGAGATGACAGCCGAACAGGTGGCGCGGGCCCTGGGATATCCCAACGTCAAGACGGTCTACAACCACGTGTATCGAGCTCTCGCGGCGGTCCGGGCCTGTCTCGAGCAGGCATGGTCTGAACTGGCGGCGCTGAGTTCGGACTTCACAACCACTCCAGCGGGACCCGATACAGCTCGAAGACGCGGTCCGACGTCAGGATGGTCAGGCCCTCTTCCAGCGCCTGCGCGATGAGCAAGCGGTCGAACGGATCCGCGTGGTGTCGCGGCAGGTCCCGCAACAGATCGCCGTGTCGGATGGTCACCGCAAGCGGCAGAAACCGATAGCGATCCACGATCGCCTCGACCGTGTCCTTAAGGTCCAGTTTGTCGAGCGCCCGCTTGACAGCGATCTCCCAGGCGCTGATCGCACTGACCACGACAAGTTCGGCCCGCTGCACGACACGCACTGCAGCGGGCCGAAGCTTGCCGAGGTGCCACCGCACCAGGGCATTCGTGTCGAGGAGCAGCCTCACCCGGACTCGCCGTAGAACAGCCGTAAAATCTCGGGCGGCAAGGGGGCATCGAAGTCATCGGCGATCCAGCCCCTGCCCTTCCCCAGCCCCGGCTTGCGGAGGTGGCGCGTATCCCTGGGCGCCAGCGGGACCAGGCGCGCCTTGGGCTTGCCAGACTTGGCGATCACGATCTCCCGCCCCTGAGCGGCCTGCTCGACCAGGTCGGAGAGATGCGTCTTCGCCTCGTACAGGCTCACGGTCTCGCGCACCCGACGCGGCTTCTTTTTTCCCATACGGCAATCTACCCAATTTGACCAAATTGGTCAAATCATTGGAAGACTCACGGACTGAATTCCGTATCGATCTGCGCCCGCTGCAGCGTGCCCGAGAAATCGACGTAAATCGTCTTGGTCTCCGAATAGAAATCGTAGACCTCCCACCCACCCTCGCGATGGCCATTCCCTGTCTGCTTGACCCCCCCAAACGGCAGGTGCGCCTCCGCGCCGATCGTCGGCGCATTGACGTAGGTGATGCCGGTCTCGAGCTCGGTCATCGCCTGGAACGCCCCATTGATGTCGCGCGTGTACAGCGAGCTCGACAGTCCATATTTCACGCCGTTGTTGATGCGGATCGCCTCGGGCAGGTCCTTCGCCTTGAGGACCGCGAGGACGGGGCCGAAAATCTCTTCCTGCTCGACCCGCATCCCCGGCTTCACCCCGGTCAGCACCGTGGGCTCGTAGAACCAGCCACACTCGAGCCGCTTGTCGCCCTGCGGAATGCGCCCGCCGAGCGCGACGCTGGCGCCTTCTTTCTTCGCGATCGCGACGTACTCGGCCACCTTCTGCCGCGCCTCTTCGTGGATCAGTGGACCAACTTCGGTCTTGGCGTCGAGCCCAGGACCGAGCCGCAGCTTGCCGGCGCGATCG
>DASWCE010000250.1:0-1817 GCA_036390255.1 Gemmatimonadales bacterium
CATGACATACTCTACATATGTTGTCTTTGCGATGCAAGCCCCTCGCGTGGCGATCAGACAGTCTCGGACCTCACGCTTATCAGGCCTGCGCTGCGCCCGATCGTCTCGCAATACCCAGTTCTGAAAGTCGCTGCCACCTCGCCAGGAAGTCCGCGCTAGCGTGAGGGCAATTATCGGTGCTGTTTCTGGTGCCGTTTCCCCCGTCATCCTTCGACATTTCGCTCAATGGAACCCGGCACCGACGCTCGGAAACCATTGCAAGACCAGCAGCTTATCGTCTAGGTGGATTGTTGTGGGGCGTATGGGGTTCAGGGGGTCGCGGGTTGAGCTGCGGCCGCTCCGCGGCCTCGCTCCGCTTGACTGGCTGCGCCGGTCACCGGCATTTCGCGCCGGACGCGTCAAAAATCCCGCCGTCCCGATTCGTGGAACGCAGTCGTTGCAAGCATTCTCGCGTTCGTCGTGAACAGAAGGTGAACGGTTTACCAGGATCCTTCGTCGCCCGAGCCAAATTTCGATGCACCTCGCTCACGTTGAGGTTCGCAACTTCCGCTGTCTGCGCGAGCTTCGCGTCGACCTCCAACAGAGCCTGAATGTTCTCGTTGGACGGAACAACGTCGGGAAGACCAGCCTACTCGCTGCCATTCGACACGCGCTTGGCGCCGGCGCCGGCCGCGGCGAGGCGCTCTGGTTGACGGAGGACGACTTTCATCGCCCCGGGCCTGGGGGCTTTCCGTCCATGTACTTTTCCACCAGAGAGACAAATGACTGAGGAGACAATTCCGATGAAGGCGATCGTGGTGACGGACCAGGCTGCGGGAACTGCCGGGATGAAGCTGGTGGAGCGGCCCGAGCCGCAGCCGGCGATAAACGACGTCGTCGTTCAGGTTCATGCGTCGGGATTCGTCCCGACTGAGATGGCGTGGCCCTCGACCTGGACCGATCGCCGCGACCGTGATCGAACACCGTCGATCCCCGGCCACGAGCTGGCCGGAGTGGTCGCCGCCCTCGGCTACGGTACGACGGGACTCTCAGTAGGACAGCGCGTGTTCGGCCTCGCGGACTGGCATCGCGACGGCACCCTGGCCGAGTATGTGGCGATCGAGGCACGCAACCTCGCGCCGCTGCCGGGCGACGTTGACTTCACAGTGGGCGCGAGCCTGCCAATCTCGGGCCTCACCGCGTGGCAGGGACTGTTCGAGCACGGCCGCCTTCGGGCGGGGCAAAGCGTGATCGCGCACGGCGCGGCCGGCGCAGTCGGGTCGATGGTGACGCAACTCGCACGATTGGCCGGCGCCCACGTGATCGGCACTGGACGGGCCGCCGACCGTCAGAAGGCGCTCGACTTCGGCGCGCAGGAGTTTGTCGACCTCGACAGCGGCACGCTGGAAGACGTCGGCAGCGTCGATCTGGTGTTCGATGTCATCGGCGGCGACATCGGGAAGCGGTCCGCGCGCCTGATTCGACCCGGAGGAACGCTGGTGTCCATCGTCGGGCCGTCTGAGGCGCGGCCCGTTGATGGCCTTGCGATCGACTTCGTTGTCGAGTCCGATCGTGCCCAACTGAGTGAGATCGTCCAGCGGATGCGGGACGGACGACTGCGGACGAACATCGGGACCGTCGCGCCCCTCGACGATGCCGTCGCCGCCTTCAACTCGACCGAACGACGCCCGGGGAAGACGATCATCCGCGTTCATCCGTGAGGATACGAGGAAGGCGAGCGGCTCTCCTCTCCCAGATGGATTGTCGCCGCCTTTCCCTTAGGTGGGGCTCGCCATCGCCGGAGGATTCCATGTCCAAACTGCGCGTCCACAACTTCG
>DASWCE010000251.1:0-5408 GCA_036390255.1 Gemmatimonadales bacterium
ACTCACCGTCCAGTTCGACATGGTTCAGAAGCTCAGCCGGCGAGACAGCGTCCGCGCACAGCTTGTCGGCAAGATGTTCGGGTTGGAAGCAAACGCGCGGGCGCAACAGCGCGCCTATCGGACGGCGAGTGAATCGAATCGGCCCGCGATCCGCAACAAGATCGAAGGGCTGATTACCCAACATTTCGATCTCGAGGATCAGCTCCGCGCGCTGGAAATCGCCGACATCGAGCGGCGGCTCGCCGACGTGCGGGCCGAGAGCCAGCGCCGCCGCGAAAAGCGGTCGGAGTTCATCAAGTTTGCGGTGGACGACATCATTCGGGACGCGATCCGACCCAGATAACCACGTGGCCCAGAATGTCCAATGTAGAACGTAGAATGATCAGCAGTTATTGATCATTGGACATTCTGCATTCTGCATTGGACATTGTATCGATGCCAAACATCGGCGCCTACCACCCCGTCATCGTTCACTTCGCGATCGCGCTGCTCATCCTTGGCGTGATCTTCCGCTGGATCTCCCTCACCGGCCGCGCCCCGTTCACCGCGCCGGCGGCCGCGACGCTGCTGATCCTGGGCGCCGTCGCAGCCGTGCTCGCGGTCCAATCCGGAACGGATGCGCACGGACCCGTCGAGCGCATCCCCGGCGTCCGGCAGGCGGTGATGGATCACCAAGACGCGGGACACTGGGCGCGCAATGTGTTTCTGGTCGTCGCGCTGCTCGAGATCGTGGCGCTGGCGACCGGGAGGCGTCGGGTTCAGGTGGCGCGTGTCGCGCTCTGGGGTTCCGCGCTCGTCGGCATCGCCGGCGTGGCGGCGATCTTCAAAGCCGCCGACCGCGGCGGCGACTTGGTCTATAGCTATGCGGGCGGGGTGGGGACGCGGTCGGGCGACACGGCGGATGTGACGCGACTGTATCTGGCCGGCCTCTATCAGGCGGCGCAGCAGGCCCGCGCCCAGCACGACAGCGCGCACGCCGCCGAGTTGTTTGCGCAGCTCGAGCGGCAGTTTCCCAACGACACCAACGTGCGGTTACTGGCGATCGAATCGTTGGTGCGCGATCGCCACGACGCCCGCACGGCGTTGTCGGCGCTCGCGCGGTTTTCGATGCGCGGGGATGATCGACGGTTGCAGCTGCGGGTGGGGTTCTTGAAGGCCGACGCGTACGTCGCCTCGGGAAAGCCTGACTCCGCGCGGGCGGTCCTCGAGCGGTTGGGCACCGCGTTCCCCGACATGCAGCAGCGGATCAAGGACCGGATCGCCCAGATAAACTGAGCGAGGGGTTGCCGGTCAGTCGAAGAACGCCATCCGCTGCGCCACCCACCACGCCGCCAGGGCGCCCGCAATAAAGCCGAGCACCCCGCCGAACGGGCCGAAGAGTTTGCTGCCCAGCGCGCCGGCCACGGTGCCGACGATGAAGCTGACGAGCGCTTTGAGGAGTCTCATTCGGCCTCCAGGTTGCGAATTGCCGCCGTCACCGACTCAGCGCCGAGAGGAGAATTTGTCGCAGCAGGCTGAGCACGATCATCGCGACGACGGGGCTAAAGTCGAACGCGCCTACCAGCGGCACGATCCGGCGCACCGGCGCGACGATCCAATCGGTCAGGATATATGCGGGCCGGATCCAGCGCGAATACCGGAACATGCCGAACCACGCGGCCACGACGCGCACGATGAGCGCCACGAACAGAATCCGGTAGGCCAAATCGATGATCAGCGCGAATGTGGCGCGCGGGCCACCGCTCGCGGCGGCGTACACGGTCTGAAAGGTCGTTACGAACCAGCTGGCCAACGAGAGAAAGACGATACCGGCGACGGCGGTGATCACGACCAGCCACCCACCGGCGTGGGTCGGATTGCCGCCCATCCGGACCAGTCGCCGCTCGACGGGCTTCACGACCGGATCCGTGATCGCGCGGAGCGCACGGCCTAACACGCCAAACGGGGAGACGCGACGCCTTCGCACCACCCAGGAGCCGAAGGCCACCAAGGCGGCGAGGACGACGAGCCCCAATACCGTGTAGCGAAGGATTGCGGTCTGAGGCATTTCCTGGCTAGGAGCCGTAGGCAGTTGCGACGATGCGGTCCTGCTCGACTTTGTGGGCTGCGGGATAGCCCTCGGCGGGACTCGAGCGCTCCGGGCGAGAGACATCCAGCAACGTCACGCCCTGAGGCAACAGATCGCGAATCTTGGGCAACACGAACTTCCGCGCGCCCATGTTGCGCGGCTCTTCCTGCACCCAGACGACTTCTTTGAGATTCGGGTAGCGGCGCGCGTATTCCCCGATCTCGGCGCCTGGGAACGGATACAGCAGCTCGACGCGCCCGATCTTCACGTGCGGCGCCTCCGCGCGGCGCGGTGAGGCGATGATGTCGTAGTAGATCTTGCCGCTGCACAAGAGCAGGCGCGTCACTTTTTCCGGCCAGGTGCGGTCGCGATCCCAGAGCACCGTCCGGAACTTCCCCAGCACGAGATCATCGAGCTGCGAGTTGGCGGCCGGGAGGCGCAGCAGGCTCTTCGGCGTCATGACGACCAGCGGCCGGATCTCGGTATGCAGCGCCTGGCGGCGCAGCAGATGGAAGTACTGCGCGGGGGTCGTGCAGTTGGCCACCCGAATGTTGCCCTCGGCGCCGAGTGCGAGGAACCGCTCGAGCCGGGCACTCGAGTGCTCCGGTCCCTGACCTTCGTAGCCGTGCGGCAGCAGCAACGTGAGGCGTGAGGTCTCGCCCCACTTCGCCAGGCCGGCGATCAAGAACTGATCGATGATCACCTCAGCGCCGTTTGCGAAGTCTCCGAACTGCGCTTCCCATAGCACCAATGCGTTTTGTGCTTCCACGGCGTAGCCGTACTCGAAGCCGAGGCAGGCGTATTCGGAGAGCGGGCTGTTGTGGAGCTCGAACGGTGCCTTGGCCTCCGGCAGGTGTTGGATCGGCGCGTAGCGTTGGTCGGTGTTCACGTCGTGCAGCATCAGATGTCGCTGGCTGAACGTGCCGCGCTCGGTATCCTGGCCGGTGAGCCGAATCGGTGTCCCTTCCACGAGCAGCGACGCGAAGGCGAGCGACTCTGCGTGCGCCCACTCGATCCCCTCTTTGGACGTCAGCGCGTCACGGCGCCGTTCGAGCTGCTTTTGGAGCTTGGGGTGCATCGTAAAGCCGTCGGGGACCGCGAGCAGCTCGCCATTCAGTTTCCTCAGCGCCTCGGCGACGACGGCGGTGTTGGGCTCCGGCGCGCTCTTGGGGATGATTCGTTGCGTGTCTTCGGCACGTTGCGTCGCGCCCGACTTCACCGCCTGTTGTACGGCTGCCAGGCGTTGATACGCTGCCTCCGCATCGGCCTCGGCCTGGTCGGCCGTTACAATGCCCTCGCGCGCCAGCTGCTCCGCGTATTTCTGCCGAACTGCTGGCGTCTGCTTGATCCGCTCGTACATCACGGGCTGGGTGTACGCCGGCTCATCCGCCTCGTTGTGCCCGTAACGGCGGTAACCGACGAGGTCGATGACGACGTCGGCGTGGAATTTCTCCCGATACATCATCGCGAGCCGGACGGCGGCGAGGCACGCTTCCGGATCGTCGGCGTTCACGTGAATGATGGGTGCGTCGAAGCCTTTCGCGAGATCGCTGGAATAGTCGGTCGATCGCGCCTCGCTCGGCTCTGTCGTGAAGCCGATCTGGTTATTCATGATCAGATGGATCGTGCCGCCCGTCGTGTACCCACGCAGCCGCGCGAGGTTGAACGTCTCGGCCACGACGCCTTGACCGGCGAACGCCGCATCGCCGTGCAGCAGCACGGGCAACGCGATGGTGGTATCGTGGCGCGCCTCCGGAGTGTCGCGATCGGTTTGATTGGCGCGCGCGCGTCCCTCGACGACCGGGTTCACAGATTCGAGGTGGCTCGGATTGGGCGACAGCGTAATGGCGACGTCCTTGCCGTCCGCCGTCCGGTACACACCCTCGGCGCCGTGGTGATACTTCACGTCGCCGGTGCCGGCGTTCCAGCCTTCCGATTCCGCGGTTTCCTCGCGCCGCCCGCCCTCGAACTCCTCGAGGATGGTTTCGTACGGCACGTTGACCACGTGCGCCAACACGTTGAGGCGGCCGCGGTGCGCCATCCCGATGACTGCTTTGCGCGTGCCATGTGCAGCGGCGAGCTCGACCGTGAAGTCGAGCATCGGCACGGTCATGTCGAGACCTTCGATCGAGAAGCGCTTCTGGCCCAGGTACGCCTTGTGCAAGAAGCGCTCGAGCGTGTCGACGACGGTGAGACGCGCCAGCAGCTGCTTCTTCCCTTCAGCCGAGAGTGGGCGGCGGTGCTGACCAGATTCGATCACCTGTCGCAGCCACACCCGCTGCTCGTGACTGCCGATGTGCTCGACCTCGTACGCGATCGTGCCGCAGTAGGTCGCGCGCAACTGCGGCAGCGCCTCAGCGAGCGTGCTGCCTGGGACGTAGATGCGCAGCACGTCGGACGGAATCCGGGCCATGATTTCGGGCGTGAGTCCCAAGCGGCCAACATCGAGCGATGGGTCGCCAGGGGGCTCGCTGCCCAACGGATCGAGATGCGCGGCGAGGTGGCCGAAATTCCTATGAGCGCGGACAAGCGCGTAAGCCGCAGCTACATGCTTAAGGTCCTCGACTCCCACGGCATCCGGTTGGGGATGGGGGACGGGGGACGAGGGAAGGGTAGTGCTCGGTGCAGGCACGACTGCCGGGGGTACGGGGGTGTACCCCTCCCCCGTCCCCCGTCTCCCGTCCCCAAGACTCTCAGTCACTCCCTCATAAAACCGCTCCTCGCCCTGCAAGAGAGTGTCAAGGTGCCGAAGGAACATGCCGGATTCGGCTCCTTGGATAATCCGGTGATCGTACGTGCTCGTGATCGTGATGATCTTCGAGCCGGCGATCTCGCGGATCGTCCCCGTCGCGATGATCGAGCCCTGGCCCTTCATCAGGCGGGGGACCGAGGCGACGGTGCCGAGCGTGCCGGGGTTGGTGAGCTGGATCGTGCCGCCGGCGAAGTCATCCGGCATCAGGCGGTTGGTGCGGGCCTTCTCGACCAGCGCCTCGTAGGCGGCGTGGAATGCCGCGAAATCCATCGTTTCGGCGTGCTTGATCACAGGCACGACGAGCGCCCGGCTGCCGTCCTTCTTCTCGACGTCCACGGCGAGACCGAGGCCGATCGCGCCGGGGTCAACGCGATGCGGCTTGCCATCGACTTCCTGGAACGTGTGCGTCATCACCGGGAAGCGCTTCGCCGCCTGGACGACGGCGTAACCGATCAGGTGCGTGAACGAGCTCTTCTTGCCAGTCGCGGCCAATTGGGCGTTGAGCGCCTTGCGGCGGGCGTCGAGCGTGGTGGCCGAGATGTCACGGAACGAGGTCGCGGTCGGGACCGTGAGCGACTCGGTCATGTT
>DASWCE010000252.1:0-10319 GCA_036390255.1 Gemmatimonadales bacterium
GTGCCGCTGGCTGGCGAACCCCTCATCATCCTCGTCACGCGCCGCATCGCCGATCTCGGGATTTGCGACCGGCTCGTGGTGGCAACCGACGCCCGCGAGATTGCCGCCGTCGTCCGCGATGCCGGATTCGAAGCCGTGATGACCTCGCCGGACCACGCATCGGGCACCGAGCGCGTGGCCGAAGTCGTTGCCAAGGCAGAGTTTAGTAACTTCAACTTCATTCTGAATGTGCAGGGCGACGAGCCATTCGTCGCGGCCGCCGCCGTCCGCGGTGCGCTGGCATGTCTCGAGGGCGGCGAACCGCTCGGCACCGCGGCCGGCTCGCTCGAGCCGGCACTCGTCAACGATCCCAGTCGAGTCAAGGTCGTCGCGGATACACGCGGGCGCGCGGTGTACTTCTCGCGCGCGCCGATTCCGTTCGACCGCGACGGTAAGGGCGACGTGGTCTACCATCAGCACGTCGGTGTGTACGCCTATACCCGGGAAGGGTTGCAGGCATGGGTCCAGCTGCCCCCCGTTCCCGAAGAGCAATGGGAGCGGCTCGAGCAGCTGAGGCCGTTGCTGCACGGCATTCCGATGGGCGTGACGTTGTTCGAGGGACCGGCAGCGCCAGGCATCGATACGCCGGCCGACCTTGCGTGGGCAGAAGCGGAGATCACCCGAACCCTGCGAGAGGTGAGCCCGTGAGCTCGACGAAATACATCTTTGTCACCGGCGGAGTAGTCAGCTCGCTCGGGAAGGGCATCGCAGCCGCGTCGCTCGGACGGCTGCTGGCCGAGCGAGGGCTGAAGGTCACGATCCAGAAGTTCGACCCCTACATCAACGTCGATCCCGGCACGATGTCGCCGTTCCAGCACGGCGAAGTGTACGTGACCGACGATGGCGCCGAGACCGATCTCGATCTTGGCCACTACGAGCGATTCATCGACCGGTCGTTGTCACAGGTGAACAACGTGACGACGGGCCGGATCTACCTGTCCGTCATCACCAAAGAGCGCCGTGGCGAGTACCTCGGCTCGACGGTACAGGTGATTCCGCATATCACGGACGAAATTAAGGGCGCCATTCGCCGGCTCGCTCCCGATCACGATGTGGTGATCACCGAAATCGGCGGTACGGTCGGCGACATCGAGTCGCTGCCGTTCCTCGAGGCGATCCGCCAGTTCCGCCAGGAAGTCGGCCGCGACAACACCTTGTTCATCCACCTGACGCTGGTGCCGTTCATCGCGGCGACCGCCGAGCTGAAGACGAAGCCCACGCAGCACTCCGTGCGCGAGCTGATGCAGATCGGAATCCAGCCCGACATCCTCGTCTGCCGCACCGAGCACCCGTTGTCGGAAGACTTAAAGCGCAAAATCGCGCAGTTCTGCAACGTGGACTTCGGCTGTGTGGTCGAGAGTCCCGACGTGAAATCGATCTACGAGATCCCACTCAAGCTCCACGAGCAGGGGCTTGACAGAGAGGTGTGCAAGCGGCTCCATCTCGACACCAAAGAGCCCGACCTTCGTGGCTGGGCGGCGATGGTGGACAAGATTCTCAACCCGCCGCACCAGGTGCGGATCGCCGTGGTGGGGAAGTACACCGAGCTCGCCGACAGCTACAAGAGCATTCACGAGGCGCTGGTGCACGGCGGCATCGCAAATGACGCCGGCGTGCAGATCGTGTGGATCGCGTCGGATCGGTTCACTGACCAGGAGACGGCGGGCGAGCTGCTTGCGGGTTACGACGGGCTGCTCGTACCCGGCGGGTTTGGCGTGCGGGGCGTGGAAGGAATGCTCGAGGCGATTGGCTGGGCGCGCGACCACAAGCTGCCGTTCTTCGGGATCTGCCTCGGTCTGCAGACTGCGATCATCGAGTTCGCGCGCAACGTCTGCAAGATCCCCGATACAAACTCGAGCGAGTTCGCACCCGAGTGCGAGAATCCGGTGATTGCGTTGATGCGCTCGCAAGAGGGGATTCAGGAGATGGGCGGCACGATGCGCCTTGGCGCGTACCCCTGCCGGCTGCGCCCCGGCTCTCGCGCGGCGCAGGCCTACAACGCGACGGAAGTCAGCGAACGGCACCGCCATCGCTACGAGGTCTCGAACGCGTATCGCGACGTGCTTGCGGAGTACGGCATGCGCTGCTCGGGCCTGTCGCCCGACGGGTCGCTCGTGGAAATGATCGAGCTGCCGGACCACCCGTGGTTCATCGGCTGCCAGTTTCATCCTGAGCTGAAATCCCGGCCGATGCGCCCGCACCCGTTGTTCGCGGGGTTTGTCGGTGCCGCGCTAGGGGCTCGCAAGCTCCATCCGCGTGCCGTGTCGTCGCGAGCGCTGGCGGGGCTCACCGACTGATATGCCCCAGCGGTTCACGGCTGAGAACAGCCCGTTTCTCATCGCGGGTCCCTGCGTCGTCGAGTCCGACGATCTCAATGTCCGCGTGGGCGAGGCGCTGGCCGAGCTCGCCGACAAGCTCGGGATCAGCGTCATCTACAAGGCGTCGTACGACAAAGCGAATCGCTCCCGCCTGAACGCCCCGCGGGGGCCCGGGCTCGAGGCCGGGCTCCGCGCGCTGGAGAAGGTGCGCAGCACCACCGGCCTGCCGGTTCTCACCGACGTCCATGAGCCGAGTCACGTTGCGGTCGCGGCGCGCATCGCCGACGTCCTGCAGATACCCGCCTTTCTTTGCCGTCAGACCGACTTGCTCGTGGCCGCCGGGAAGGCTGGGCGTCCGGTAAACATCAAGAAGGGCCAATGGATGTCACCCGAAGAAATGCGCGGCGCCGTCGAGAAAGTCCGCGCCGGCGGAGCGCCGGAGATCGCTGTGACCGAGCGCGGTACGTTCTTCGGCTACGGTGACCTGGTGGTCGATATGCGCAGCTTTTCGCGGCTGAAGGCGGCGTGCAGCGCGCCCGTGATCTTCGACGCGACACATTCTGTGCAGCAGCCGGGGCAGGGCAGCGATGGCTCGAGCGGCGGCCAGCGGACCTTCATTCCGCCGCTGTTATACGCCGCCGCCGCTGCTGGAGCCGACGGGTTCTTCCTCGAGACACACCCCGACCCGACCCACGCCCCTTCTGATGGACCGAACATGGTGCCGCTCGACCAACTCGCCGGCATCGTGAGCCTAGCGGTCGAGGTCTGGCATCGCGTCCGGGAGCCCGTCCGTGCATAAGCCTGCGTACGCCTCGAAGCCGCAACCCGGCGCGAAACAGCTCGTCGATCGCGGCAAGCGCGTGCTCGCACTGGAGGCCGCTGCCGTCCAGCGGCTCGCCGATACGCTCGGCCCGGCGTTCGCGCGCGCCATCGACATTCTCGCGAGCGCTGAGGGTCGGGTGATCGTGTCCGGCGTCGGGAAATCGGGGCTGATCGCGCGCAAGATCGCGGCGACGTTCACCTCGACCGGCACCCCGGCGATGTTCCTGCACCCCGTCGACTCATTGCACGGCGACCTCGGCATCGTGAGCCGGGACGACGTCGGCATCATGCTGTCGAAGAGCGGTGCCTCCGACGAGCTGTTTGGACTGGTGAATCAACTCAAGCGGCTCGACGTGCCGATCATCGCGTTGACCGGCGACGCCGACTCGCCCTTGGGCCGCCAGGCCACGGTCGTCCTGGACGCATCGGTCGGGGAGGAAGCGTGCCCCGAAACGCTCGCCCCCACCGCCAGTACGACGGTGGCGCTGGCGTTGGGGGATGCGCTCGCCGTGACGTTGCTGGAAGTCAAAGGCTTCCGGCGGGAAGATTTCGCGGCCCTGCATCCGGGCGGCGTGCTGGGACGCAAGCTGCTGTTGCGCGTCGCCGACGTGATGCTGACCCACGATCTCCCCATCCTCACTCCCGACCGGCCGATGCGCGAATGCGTCGTCCTGCTTGCCGAGAAACGCGGCACGGTCGCCGTAGTGCAGGGCGCCGGAAAGACGAGCCTAGTTGGCGTCGTCACGGCGGGTGACTTGACGCGACTCATGGAACGCACGGACAAGTTTCTCGACATCCCGGTCGGCGACATCATGACGAAGACGCCGAAGGCCACGACCTCCGACGAGCTCGCGAGCGCGGCCGTGAGTCTGATGGAGCGACACGGCATTATGGCGCTGCCGGTACTCGACGGTGACAAGAACGTTGTGGGGATCGTGCATCTGCATGACCTGATGAAGGCGGGCGCCGTATGAGAACGAGTACGGAGCACGGAGCACGCAGCAGCATCGGAGCGTCCTGCTCCGTGCTCCTTGCGGTGTTGATGCTTGCAGCCTGCAAGAGCGGCACTCCCGTCACCGCGACGCAGGTGGTGTTGGACAGCGCCGATCAGGTGTTGCTGGGCATGAGCCATTTCGTCACAGAGGAGGGGGTCTTGCGCGCGCGCGTGCGCGCCGACACGGCCTACTTCTTCTCGAACAGCCAGCGCGCCGAGCTGCGGAACGTGCACGTGACTTTTTACGACGTGACCGGCCGCCCCACCTCGACGCTGACGTCGCGCGAAGGGACGCATCACTGGCGCACGGGTGACATGGAGGCACGCGGCAACGTCGTGCTGGTCCGTGACACCGACGGCGCGACGATGCGAACTGAGGCGATGACCTACCATCAGATCAAGAACGAAGTCGCTTCGGATGTGGCGTTCACGTTCGATTCGCCTACGCAGCATCTTCGGGGTGTTGGCTTCACTGCAGATCCGGAATTCCGGAACGTCAAAACCAAGAATCTGACCGGGACTAGCGGCCAGCTCGTCCTACCTCGTTGATGGTTTCGATCACTCTTGCCCTCACCATGGCCCTCCAAGTCCCCACCGACACCGCGCACGGGGGGGGCCGTCCTTGTCAGGTGGCGATCGATAACATGCCCCGCGCGGCCCAGATCATAAGCGGGACGGATACGAATTACTTCGGGGCGGGAGGTGTTCGCGCACACTGCCTGGGCACGGGAACCACGCTCGCCGCCGACAGCTTCGCCCATTACGGCGCGTTCCGGCGAATGGATCTCGTCGGCCACGTGGCCATTCGCGATACCGGGCTGGCGCTCGATGCGACCTCCGCCTCGTATTTTCTCCGGGACGAGCGCCTCGAAGCCCATAACAACGTCATCGCGGTGAATCGGCGCACCGGCACCGTTCTGCGTGGCCCCAATCTCAGGTACTTGCGTGCGGCGCAGGGGATTCGCGACACGGTCGAGATGTATGCGACGCAGCGCCCCACCGTCGAGTACCGCCAGTCCAACACCCCGTCTGACTCGGCGCAACAGGAGCCCTACATCATCGTCGCCGACCGGCTGCGCTTTAAAGGTGATGACCGGATGTGGGCCGGCGGCAAAGTGACGATCGACCGCAGCGACTTCGCCTCCCGCTCCGATTCGATGCTACTCGATCAGATTACCGGATTCGGCGTGCTGGTCGGGAAACCGAGCGTTCAGGGCCGCGGACGCACGAGCACGGGCGACTCTAGCAAGGGCTACACGCTCGTCGGCACGCGGATCGAGCTGACCCTCGCGGAGCGCGACATCCGGGCCGTCAAAGCCCTCGGCGGCGGCAAGGCGACCGGTTCGGACTGGACACTCACCGCGGACACGATCGACCTGCACATCGCCGACCGGTTGCTCCAACACACGTTCGCGTGGGGCGACACGGCGCGGCCCCACGCTGTTTCCGCGCTATACACGATTCAATCGGATTCGCTGGCCATCGATTCGCCGGGCGAGGTCCTCACGGAGTCCCGCGCGTTCGGCAAGGCGTTCGCGACCGCCAAGCGGGACTCCATAACGCCCGCCAACCAGACGGACTGGGTGACTGGGGATTCGATCACCCTTCGCTTTGTGCAGGATTCGGACTCGGTCACCAAACGTCCGCACTCGCGGTTGCGCGAGCTCCTGGCGCGCGGCTCGGCGCGCGCCTTGACGCACCATCAGGACAAGACCGACACCACCCGCCTGGGGCCCGCGATCAACTATTCTCGCGGCCAGCAGATCACGCTGATGATGCTGCGAGACCGAATCGACCATGTGATCGTGACGGGAAAGGCCGACGGCGTGCACCTGGAGCCTCGACCGGCGGTGGAAGCCGATAGCCTGAAACGCGCACAGTCGGACACCTCGCGGCGTGCTGCACCTGCAGCCCCTCCAGCATCTCCGCCACGTCCACCAGCGGCCGTTCCATGACCGGACTGGATCCTTTCTCCGATCTGTTTGCCACGCGCGACTCATCGCTCGCGCTCGCCGTCGCGGCGCTCGCGCGCATCGCCGATGACCAGGGGCGCGCCACGTTCAGCGATCTGGCCGTCGCCTATCGCGAGGAGTTCCTCAAGCTGCGCGCCCACGCCAAGGGCGAGGTGCAGGACACGGGCTCGCTCTCGGTAGACGACGCGCGGGCGTATCTCGCCACGTCCGTGCTGCCGCGCCTGGCCATGCTCAAAGTGCTGGTGCTTCCGATCGGCGCGCTGTGGGGAGAAGCGCCTGTCACGTTCGCGCCCGACATCCGCGCAAGCCTGCCGGCCGACCGCGCGGCCGCGGAGCAGCATTTCCTGGCGCTCGCCGAGGAGACCGTGGCGCGCAGTGAGTCGGTCAGCGGCGAGCATCCGGTTGTCGGCGGCGGCAGTCGTCTCGAGGCGCGGCATCTCGTGAAGGCGTACAAAGGGCGGCGCGTCGTGGACAACGTGTCGCTCGACCTTGCTCAGGGTGAGATCGTGGGACTGCTCGGGCCGAACGGGGCGGGGAAGACGACGTCGTTCTACATGATCACGGGTCTGATTCGCCCCGACGAAGGCCAGATCGTCCTCGATGGTGGTGACATCACCGTCCTCCCGATGTACCAGCGCGCACGATCAGGGATCGGCTACCTGGCGCAAGAGCCGTCGATTTTCCGCAAGTTGACGGTCGAAGAAAATGTGCTCGCGATTCTGGAGACCCTGAACATCGACCGCGGCGAGCGCGCGCGGCGCCTCGAGTCGCTCCTCGACGAGCTCGCCCTCAAGCACCTGCGGCGGCAGAAAGCCTACCAACTCTCCGGTGGCGAGCGCCGCCGGCTCGAGATCACGCGCGCGCTCGTGACGGAGCCGAAGTTCCTGCTGCTGGACGAGCCGTTCGCGGGCGTGGACCCCATCGCGGTCAACGACATTCAGACGATCGTCGCGGGACTGCGCCATCGCGGCATCGGCGTGCTCATCACCGACCACAACGTCGAGCAGACGCTCGATATCGTGGACCGCGCCTACATCATGTTCGAAGGCCGTGTCCAGGTTGCCGGCACGGTGCGCCAGCTCGTCTTCGACGACCGCGTCGCGTCGCTCTACCTCGGCCCCACGCTGACGACGCGCCTGCGCGCGCGTCTGTCCTCCGCCGCATGAAAACCGGCCTGCATCAGCACGTCGGCCTGCGCCAGGATCTGCGGATCAATCCGCGCCTGTACCAGGCGATGGATTTGCTGTACATGCCGCTGCTCGACCTCGAGCAACACCTGAAACAGGAGCTGCTCGGCAATCCCTTCCTCGAGATGATCGAACCGGAGGAGGAGGTCCAGGCGACGGCTGCCGAGCAGCAGAACAACAAACCTGAGAAGGAAGCCAAAGCCGAGGACGGGCCCGACTGGGAAAACATTCTGCTCGAAGACCGCACCGAGCACGGCGTGCCGAGCGGCAGCTACAGCGACGCGCGGGAGTACGTGGAGCCCGTCACCGTCGAGAGCAAGGACCTGATCGACTATCTGCGCGACCAGACACGGATGCTCGACCTGAACCCACGCCAGCAGCTGCTCGCCGAGGAGTTCCTGGGCAACATCGGGGAAGACGGCTACCTGCAGGCGGACGTCGAGCAGATTCTCAAAGGCGCGAACCAGCTCCTCGAGGAACACGAAGCCGAGTCGGAGCAGGACCTGAACGTTCCGCCCTACACGATGTCGGAAGTCGAAGAGATATTGCGGATCATCCAACAACTCGACCCGCCGGGCACGGGGGCGCGCAATCTGCGCGAATGCCTCGTGCTGCAGCTCGAAAACCAGAAGCGCACCGAATCGCTAGTGTACCGGCTGGTCAAAGACGCGTTCGACGACCTGATCGCGCACCGTTGGAGCGACTTGGGCAAGCGCTTTGGGCTGGCGCCTGACGAGGTGCAGCGTGCCGCGGACGAGCTGGCGCGTCTCGATCCGAAGCCCGGCCTGCAGTATTCGGCCGCCAACGATGCGTACATCATTCCGGACCTGATCGTCGAGAAAATCGACGACAAGTACCACGTCTTCCTTAATGACAGCGGATTGCCGCGGTTGCGCATTTCCAAGACCTATCAGGAAATCGCGCGCGACAAGAAGAAGTACGACAGCGAGAGCAAGGAGTTCATCAACCAGCGGCTGAACAGCGCCCATTGGATGATTCAGGCGATCGAGCAGCGCCGCCAGACGATGCTCAAGGTGATGAACTTTATCGTGGACCGGCAGCGCGAGTTCTTCGAGAAGGGAATCGATCATCTCAGGCCGTTGACGCTGCGTGAAGTGGCGGACGTCATCAGCATGCACGAGAGCACGGTCAGCCGCGTCACGAATGAGAAATACGTGCAGACGCCGCGCGGCCTGTTGCCCCTCAAGTTCTTCTTCTCGAGCGGTCTCTCGACCACCACAGGCGAAGACGCCAGCGCGCGGTCGATCAAGTCCCAGATTCAGAAGATGGTCAACGATGAGCCGCCGAAAAATCCGCTGACCGATCAACAAATCGTGGAGATGTTCGAGCGCAAAGGCGTGAGGATCGCGCGGCGCACCGTCGCCAAGTACCGCGACCAACTCGGCATCCTGCCCGCGCGCATGCGGAAGCGCCTATGAGCCTCGCGACCAACTCGACTGCGCCGGACGTCAGCGTGCTCGTGCCGGCCAAGGATGAGGCCGACAACCTCGCCGAGTTCGTGCGGCTGACGCGAGAGGCGATGCTGCCGCTGCCGTATGCCGTCGAGCTCGTGATCATCAACGACGGCAGCCACGACGGGACGTCGAAGCTGCTGGACGAGCTCGCCACCAAGCATCCGTTCGTCCGCGTGGTCACGCACCGCACGCAGCGCGGCATCGCCGATGCGCTCAAATCCGGCGCCGATGTCGCCCGCGGCCGCGTCCTCGTCTACTATCCCGCGGATCTGCAGTACCTCCCATCCGACATCCCGAGCCTCGTGGGCCCGATCCTGGAGGGGGAGGCCGACGTAGTCACGGGCACCAAGCAAGGCGGCTACAACAAGCGCTTCGTGTCCGGCGTCTACAACGCGCTATCGCGCTGGTTGTTTGGCGTGCGGGTCAAAGACCTGAATTCGGTGAAAGCGTACCGCCGCGAGCTGATGGACATCGTTCCAATGCGCCCCGACTGGCACCGCTTCATGGTGGTCATCGCCGCCTCACAGGGATTTCGTCTCGCCGATCGGCCCGTGCCGGTACATCCGCGGCGCGCCGGCAGCTCGAAGTTCGGCGTCGCCCGCATTCCGGTGGGCGTGCTCGATCTGCTGTCTGTCTGGTTCCAGCTGCGCTTCGGCCGCAAGCCGATGCTCTTCTTCGGGATCATCGGGGCGATGCTGTTCTCGCTGGGACTGCTCGTGGGGGGGGTCGCACTCTATTTGCGTTTTGGTCCCCCGCACGTCGGATTTCGGCCTCTCCTCGACCTCATCATGGTGCTGGTGATTTCCGGTGTCGTCCTCTTCGGCTTTGGATTCGTGGGTGAGATGCTGGCCGGAATGCGTGAGGAACTGCGGTCGCTCGAACGAGAATTGCAGCGGAGGACCGACAAGTAGCCCCCAGTCGGGTGGAGCAAATTGGAACACCGGCGGTATAATCCCCAATACCATAGGATGAATGCCTCATGCCGCCGCTGCAGCTCACGAACCTGCTGCACACGACCCTGCCGCACCTGTCCGTCGATGGGCGGGCGCTGCTGAGCGCCCTGGGCTGCGTCAACGGGCGCCCCACGTCGATTTCCGACCTCGCCCAGTGGCTGGGCTTCCATGACCGGTATCAACTCGCTCGCGCGCTGCGGCGGGAAGGCCTTCCACCCATGGAGACCCTGGGCGGTTGGACGCGCACGCTGTACTGGATCATCGAATCGCAGACCTCAGGCGTAACGCTGCGCGAGCTGGCGCGCCGCGAGCGCCTCGATCCGGCCGTGGCGTACCGCCTCGTGCGCCGTATCACGGGCCGGCGGTGGTCAGACATCAGCCATGCGGGGTTGCCGGAAGCGCTGCTCAGTTTTCGCGACCATTGCCGCGGTCGCGCTAGTGCTGCACAGATCCGGCAGGCGACCGCGCAGCCGGGTCCCATGCGCCGGCTGCCGTTGGCCCGCCACGTGTTGCCGTCCGCGCCGGAGATCAACCGACCCTGTCAGTCGCCGCGCTTGC
>DASWCE010000253.1:0-1861 GCA_036390255.1 Gemmatimonadales bacterium
TGTGAATAAGCTCACACACGCAGGGGAAATTCTCGCGGTAAAATGATACGTCTGGAGGCCAGACGCCCTTACGCCCGGCGAAGCTGGCTTTCTTTCGCCCTCTCAGGTGCGGCTCATCTAGCCCGTCTTATTCATCAGGGATGTGCAGAGAGGCTGGCGAGCGTGGCATAAGCCTCTGACATGGCGTAGGATTCGGTTGCTGAGACCAACCCTTCGCACCGATGCTGGTCGCCACACTCGCCATGACCGACGATACGATTCTGCCGTTCTCGTTTCCAGCCGTCTCCCGCAAGAAGATCACAGCCGCCTTCGACGGCGGCCGACTGACATCCAATGGGGGCGTCATGCTTCTGGCCATGGCCGACCGGCGCATCGGGGTGGCCGAGAAGCTGTCCTTGGTGTTCCCCGAGCGGCGCGATGCGACGCGGATCGTGCACAGCCTTGCTGACATGATCCGCGCCCGCATGTTTGCCATCGCGTGCGGCTACGAGGACAGCGATGATCTTGATCATCTGCGCGCCGACCCGGCATTCAAGCTTGCCTGCGGGCGGCTGCCGGACACGGATCGGGATCTGTGTTCGCAGCCGACGCTGTCTCGCCTGGAGAACGCACCGCGCCTGCGGGAGGTCATCCGGCTGACCTATGCGCTCGTCGATCTTTGGATGGACAGTTACACGCGTGTGCCAAGCGCAGTCACGCTCGACATCGACGACACGGTCGACGTGGTGCACGGATATCAGCAGCTCTCGCTCTTCAACGCCCACTACGACGAACGCTGCTTCCTGCCGATCCACGTCTACGACACCGAGCGCAGCCGACCGGTCGCCGTCGTCCTGCGTCCCGGCAAGACGCCGAGCGGCGTCGAGGTGCGCTCCCATCTGCGCCGCCTCGTCCGGCGCATCCGCCGGCGCTGGCCGGAGACCCACATCACCTTCCGAGGCGATGGTCATTACGCCAGGCCCGAGGCGATGACTTGGTGCGAGCAGAACGGCATCGACTACATCTTCGGCCTGTCCGGCACCAAGCCGCTCGCCCAGAAGGTCGACGAGGTCGCCGATGCGATTCGAACCGACCGCGCCGTGGACAACAAGGCGGTGGTGCGCGGCTATACCGAAACCCGCCACGCGGCAGGATCCTGGGATCGCGAGCGTCGCGTCGTCGCCCGCATCGAAGCGACCGAACTCGGGCTCGACACTCGCTACGTCGTCACGAGCCTAGGGATCGGCTCGGCACAGTGGATCTACGACAGCCTCTACTGCGCGCGCGGGCAGGCGGAAAATCTGATCAAGCTGCACAAGACGCAACTCGCGTCCGATCGCACCAGTTGCCGTTCCGCGCTTGCCAACCAGGTTCGCCTCGTCTTCCATACCGCCGCCTATTGGCTCATGCTCACCGTCCGCGATGCCATTCCAAAGATCCGCGATCTCGCAACCGCGGAGTTCGCGACCCTTAGGCACAGGCTTCTGAAAATCGCAGCTCGCGTCGTCGAGACCAAAAGCCGCGTCCGCCTCGCTTTTGCGGCAGCCTGTCCCGAGGCCGATCTGTTCCGCGGACTGGCGAAGGCGCTCCTCCCGCGAGGCCCCTGACCCACGGGGCCTGAGCCCCGGTCACCCCGCTCCTATCCTCCAACGCGTCGTCAAAGTCTGATCCAGAGAGCGGTGAAAAAGCCGAGGCGGTCGCGCGTGCCTCCCCGACGGCCGAAAATGTTCCAGCCGTCACACACGGTCGTCATGAATAAGACGGGCTAGGAACCGCATCTCGGCAGATGCACTTCTTACAGATAGCCCTATGACCAAAAGCAGCCAAAACGCTGAGCGTACCCGGTTCCAGTCACAAAGCAGCACGACCCGCTCCCGAGCAT
>DASWCE010000254.1:0-2479 GCA_036390255.1 Gemmatimonadales bacterium
AGGCTGCTCGGCGGACATTTCGCGAATAACGCGCGTGACCGAAGTGACGAGCGAATAAGGATTTGCGCTGGTGTGGATGAAAAGGCGGCCGCCAAAGATAGGACCCTCTTCAAAAGGGGTATAGATGGTAAGGATGGGCCCAGGAACGACGTGTTGGTCGTCAATATCTGCGGTGACGCCGATGATGCGGTGTGGCGCGGCGTTAACCCCGGGAGCGAATTGCAGCACGGGATCCGTCCAATAGACATGCCGGCCTACGGCATCCTGTTTGGGAAACATTCGTTGCGCAAGAGTTTGGCTGACGATAGCGACGGGCTCTTTGCCTTTTTGGGCGTCGGAATCGTCGAAATCACGGCCGCTAAGGATGGGTACTCCGAGCGCGGCAAAGAATCCCGGAGAAATGACGCGCAACTGCGCGCGAGGATCCTCGTTAGGGGTATGAACATGGCCGTCGGCGGAGAATTGCAGAGCGAAACCACTGGAGCCGAGATCGCGCCACGGAACAGCCAGACCGAAAGCAGTCCTGCCTACGCCGGGTAGGGCATCAATGCGACGAATCGACTCCTTGTAGAAATCGACCACTTGCTGAGGCGTTTTTCCGTGGGACATAGGGGGAACGTTGATGGTGAGGACGTGGCGCATATCGAGACCGGTCTGCGCCGTTTGCAGTGCGATCAGCGTAGTGACCACCGCACTTGCGCCGGCCAGCAGCACGAAGGAAGCAGCGATTTGCGTGACCGCGAAGATCCGCTGGCGGCGGCTGGTGCTGCCGGTGATGCGTGCGCTGCCGCTCGAAAGGTTAAGACCATTGGAGGTGTTCGCCGAAGGCAGGCGCGGGACAAACGCTAGAATCAAGGCGGCGACGACGGCCAACGCCGCTCCCACCCAGAGCAGGCTGGAATCGACGGTCAAATCGAGCGCGCGGACTGAGAAGCGCGAGGCGTAACGGGCCAGGATGGCCACCAGCGGCTGGGCGCTCCATACGCCGACCGCAGCCCCAGCGCCGCAGAGGAGAAGGCCTTCCGCCAGCAGCATGCGGCGCAGCGCGCCTGTGCTTGCGCCTAGCGCTGCGCGGATCGCCAGTTCGCCTTCGCGGCGAACCGTACGCGTGAGAATCAGGTTGGCGACGTTGGAACACGCGATGATGAAGACCAGCGCTGACGCTCCGAGCAACACCAGCAGCACGGTCCGAGCGCCCGAGGTGATCTGGTCGCGAAGCAGCCTGGCGCTTATCTGAAAGTCCGATTTGGGTGGGTAGGCTTCCGGGTGTGCTTTGGTCATGGCCCCGTAGACCGAGCGCAACTCGGCGCGAGCTTGATCGAGGGTGGCACCCGGAGCGAGACGTCCAAAAAGCTCGGTCATGCGATGGACGCGGCCAGTGACCATGGTTGCAGAGAGGTGATGCGGACTAGTGACAATGTTGGCGATGAGTTCCGTATCTTGGGGATAGGGGATGGAGGGTTCGAGGACGCCGATGACGGTGGCAGAACGGTCGCCCATGAGCCCGCTGTCGAGCCGGACGGTTTTGCCGAGGACGGAAGGATCTTTGTTAAGCGCGGTCGTCCAGAAACGATACGTGAGAACCACGACGCCAGGAGCCTTGGCACCGTCGTCTTCAGGTGCGATGAGCCGACCGAGGACCGGATGGAGGCCCATGACTTCGAAGAAGGTGCCGCCGACTACGCCAGCTTGAACCACGCGAGGCTCACCCAGGCCGATCATCGTGAATTCGGTGGTCGAGAAATCGCCGAACGCGCTCAGGGTTTTAACGCTGGCGCGCAAATCCTGGATTTCGGGGACGGAGAACGTTGAGTTGTCGTCGCCGACGCCCGGGGCGCTCTGGCGGATATAGATCAGCCGGTCCTCGTCGCGGTTGACGAGCGGCTTGAGGAGGACGCCGCGCACCAGCGTGAAGATGGCGGCGTTGGCGCCGATGCCTAGCGCGAGCGTCAGGATCACGGTGAGCGCAAGCCCTTGCGTCCGCATGAGCGAGTAAAACGCAACTCTCAGATCGCGAAAGAATGACATGTTCTTGGCTCCCTCTTGCCTGTGGATATAGCACCACACGTGCCAATGCTAAGCACTACATTATAAATCACTTAGTGTGCGGTCCGTTCGTCTGGGATGCTCATTTTCAGGATGCCCATGTCGCAAATTCGGACACCAACGCTCGCCGGCTGAAAGGACGGTATTGGCGTTGGACCGCATGCCCAAGTAGGAGATTGGAAGTGCCCCATGGCAAAGAGCGCGTGGGTATTCTGAATTCGTAACGGGAACGGGTGCGGGCGATCACCCGGGGCGACGTGCAGGGCGAGACCGCCGACAGAGGAAATCGAGGCGGGCGAGTTGCTTCTGCTGGCCCATTCTCATAAGCGGATTTGAGACTCTTGCCTACCCTCAGACGCCGCCAAATGCGCATCATTGGGGGTGTGTTTTCCGCCGATGAGTAGAGGATATCCGCAGCCAGGATCTTCATCTG
>DASWCE010000255.1:0-5724 GCA_036390255.1 Gemmatimonadales bacterium
ATCCGTTAGTCGGCTCGGCCGCGTCCACAATCACGGACTATGGTCCGATACTCACGCTCCGTTTCCCTAACACTCGCAGTACTCGCGTTGAGTTTGCGTCCGCCGCCTAGCGACTGCCAGGTTAGCTCCCTCCCGCCGGTCGACGAGGCTAGCCGTGACTCATCGCTCTTGCGTTTCCGTGCTGATCTGCTCCGAGCGCTGCACCAGCGCGACACGGCTTTCATTGTGACCATCGTTGCTCAGAACGTAGCCAATGGCTTTGGAGGCGACGCGGGTGTCAAGGATTTTCGGTACTTCTGGTTCGGAGGTGGCGAGCGTAATCGGAAGATGGAGCAGCTCACTGAGGCACTGAACCTCGGCGGGGCCTTGCTGGACGATTCTACATACGCTGTGCCCTATTACGCGTATGGTCGTCGGTTTCCACCCGGGCTCAATGCACATGGTCACGCACTTGTCCTCGGGGAGCGGGTGCCCGTTCGACAATCTCCAGGTTCGCAGCGTCCGGTAGTGGCGAGCCTCACATATGGTGTCGTCAGCCTGCCCAAGGGCTGGACGGGGCAGGCCGATCAAGACGGATCCTCCGACGTTGTCTGGCTGCAGGTGGGCCTCGGCGACGGAAGAGTGGGATATGTTGCGGAGCGGTACCTCCGCAGTCCGCTCGGTTTGCGCGTGACCTTCAGGAAAAGGAACGGACATTGGGTGCTCGCATCCTGGGCCGAGGGGGACTAGCTCCAGCCGAGCCGCCTAACACGCGCTTGAAGCTGACGGCGCGCGTAGATTAGGGAATGAATTCTTCTTCAGCGCGCCGCAGCTTAAGCGCGGTCCGTTAGGCGGCGCTATCGGTGACGTGGGATGTGGTAGACGTGGTATCTGGAGGTGAAATGAGGTACAACACCCTAGGTTTTGCCGCCGCGATGTGCATTGCCCTCGGCGCCTGTTCCGACGGAACAGGCCCCCGTACGATGCTCGTCACACGCATTGACCGCGCCGTGCTCGACTCCGCGGGCAGTCTGAATGTTGCGTTCACGATTACGAACATAGGTACGCAGCCTGAAGACGTTCCCGCTTGTGGTAGGCAGCCCGGTCCTAGAGTTCAGAGGCAGCAAGGGAAGCGATGGGAAGAATTTGCTGGTGGTCTGTGTGTGGCCATTTACAGCATGGTGCCGGTCTCGCTTCAACCAGGGGCGAGCATTAGTGGCACCACTGATGTCTTTCGCGCTGGGCCCGGTGTGTACCGCCTCGTAATCTCCTATCAGCTCGACGGATCGCCGCGCGCAGTATCAGAGCAATTCACGGTCAACTAGTTCCGGTCAGCGCCGCCTAACAAGCGCTTGAAGCTGACGGCGCGCGTAGATTAAGGAATGAGTCTTTCTTCAGCGCGCCGCAGCTTAAGCGCGATCCGTTAGCCAGCACGATCGGCAACCAGGAGACCTCGAGAACTGACGCCGTGGCTGAGCCTTACCTTGAGCGACTCATCACAATCGTCCGCGAGGCCCGCCCGGCCAAGACGCCCGGTGTCCGGCTCGAGTGTAAACACTTTTTCAGTGGCGCCGCTCTCTACGCAAATGGCACGATCTGCGCTTCTCTCACGCCTGTCGGCTTCGCAGTAAAGCTGTCCGAACAATCGCGAGCGGCTGTGCTTCGCGAGCGACGCGGGAAGCCTCTGCGCTACTTCAAAAGTGGGCCGATCAAGAAGCAGTACGTCGTACTCTCGCGCGCAACGGCTGCTGATTGGGCAGGGATCCGGGCTTTCCTGCGGGAGAGTATTCGGTACGCCACACGCGCGAAGCCTTCTCGGCCGATGCGCCGACAGCCGTAGGCGTGCTGCCTAACAAGCGCTTGAAGCTGGCGGCGCGCGTAGATTAGGGAATGACTCTTTCTTCAGCGCGCCGCAGCTTAAGCGCGATCCGTTAGGCGGCTGCAATCCATCCGTGGAGGGTCTCGTGCACCAAGGCTGGTCGTTTGGGATCGTGTTGACGCTCGCTCTGTGCGCTGCGCCAGTCACGGCTCAATCCTCCTGGGATCGTTACAAGCCTGGCTCGGTCGGCGCGATTATGGCTCAGGAGCGGGAGGGAGTGCTGACGCAGTTCAGATTAGCTCCGGGCCACCACACGATTATCTCCGGCGCCTCCTTTCCCACGCGCGCGACCGTCGAGTTCCTGGATTCAAGTCGCGCTACGCCACCGGAGCGCATCGCTGTACTCGAGGGATGGGCGAAGAGCCTGCACATCAGCGTCGACGTTCGGTCGGTCCTGACAACCGAAATGCTCTTTCGAGAGGACTCACTTCAATTGTGGTTGCCGGTACAGGCAGTTCTTGTGCCGAGTTTTCGTAGCGAACTCAAGCGGGGTGACTTGGTGACGCTGTTCGTTGGCTATGTCGGCGCCGAAGGCCAAGGCTCCGTGATCGACTGGGTTTTCGTTGTCAACGAGTTTGAGAAGCGATAGGCAGCCGCCTAACTTGCGCCTGAAGCTGACGGCGCCCGTCCTCGAGGGTAGAATTGCGTTTGTGAACCTTCTAGTGTGGCGCCGCAGCTTAGGCGCCATCCGTTAGGCGGCGGCTCGCCGGTCTAGTAAGTCCCAGCCATTCTTAACGCGTGTACTTCGGGATCCTCGGTGAAATCACCGATGTCGAGACGATCGCCACCGGGTCAGGCATTCGTGAACTGGCGCGCCTGCGGCGGCGCTATGGCCGAGGCCGGTGGCGCAAACGGAAGGGAACAGCGCAGGTGGAGCTCGCTGGCGGCGTGATACGGCTTGCCGAGCTGCACTGGTATGAGGCGGCGGGCATCGGTCAACGCGAATTCAAGATCAAGCGTTATCTTGATTGATATGGCGACACGCGCGCGACAACTCGTTCTCTGCCTGCGGAACCGAGGCTACGAGGCCTCTCTCGAGCGTCGGAAGCTGTACCAGGTTATTCCCGATCGGAACGCCGAGAAACTTGGCCAGCTTCGCGTGATCGATGAGTCCGGTGAGGATTATCTCTATCCAGCCAGCTTCTTTGCCGTTGTCAAGCTGCCGCCCCGAATCCGGCGTCGGGTTCTCGCCGCCGCCTAACACGCGCCTGAAGCTGCCGGCGCCCGTGCCCATCGGCTCCCGTTTACGTTCCCATGTACGGTGCTCTAGAATTCCGTTTGTGAGCTTTCTCATTCGGCGCCGCAGCTTAGGCGCATCCCGTTAGGCGGCGGCAACGCAGGAGGCCAACCGGCAGATCGATGGTCGACACGAAGACTCTTCCAATTAAGCGGTTCGCAAGTTCTGCAGCGTGGGACGCGTGGCTCCGAAAGCACCACACGAGTTCGCCGGGCGTGTGGCTGGAACTTGCCAAGAAGAGCCGCGAGAGTCCCCGGCTATCACACGCGCAAGCCCTCGAGACTGCCCTCTGTTATGGATGGATCGATGGACAGACGGCGTCGAGTAAGCCGGGATGGTGGCGCCAGCGCTTCACACCCCGAGGGGCGCGCAGCAAGTGGTCTAAGATCAACTGTGCGGCGGTCGACCGTTTGCGAGCCCAAGGGCGACTAACGCCGGCGGGCCAGGCGCAGGTGGAAGCCGCAAAGCGCGACGGCCGGTGGAAGGCTGCGTACGCATCCCAGCGGACTATCACCATCCCTCGTGATTTGCAGGCGGCTCTGATTGCACGTCCCCACGCAAAGGAGTTCTTTCAGGCGCTCGACAGCAAGAACCGCTATGCGATTCTCTACCGACTGCAGGACGCCAAGCAGGCGGAGACGCGCCAGCGACGGCTGCAGAAGTTCGTTCAGATGCTGGAGGCGGGCGAGACCCTGCATGAGCGGCCAGCCGGCCCACGCCGCCGCCTAACACGCGCCTGAAGCTGGCGGCGCCCTTCATCTATTGTAGAATTGCCTTTGTGAACCTTCCAGTGTGGCGCCGCAGCTTAGGCGCAATCCGTTAGGCGTCACACGGCTTACAGAGTGGGGGAAATGAAGCCCGCCACCGAGATAGAGCATCCAGAGGTCCGCGAGCTGGCCGAACGAACGCAGGACTTCGTCCAGAGTTTCGCGTGGTGCGACCGCGTAACCGCATCTTCAATGGCGTTCGCTGTGGCGGGCGTGATCGGAGTCTTCAAAGTGGATCTCGTGCCTGCCCTCCCAGCGGCCGACCCGACAGTTTGGGTGGTCGTGGGCGACCTTCCCCCTGCCTACCTCGCCTACGAGGCGGGGGATACTTGGCAGGACGCTCTGCGGGGGTATGTCGAGGAAATGGGATTGTGGGTGCAGGCCGTGCGGGACGGCAAGAGCGTGCAGGAACTGATTCCAGTCAATGTTCCGCCCACCATGATCTACGCTGAGCAGCTCAACACTCGACTTGAGTTCATTCGTACCGAGTTTCTCGACATCAACCCGGAGTCTCTCGAGAGTGACGCCTAACAAGCGCTTGAAGCTGGCGGCGCGCGTAGATTAAGGAATGAATCTTTCTTCTGCGCGCCGCAGCTTAAGCGCGATCCGTTAGGCGGAACGTCGAACATGGCGTTTAAGGCAAGAAAGACCGAGCACTCAGGTGCGAAGAAAGGGCGCGGTGCTTTTTACGGCCGTAAGGTTGAGGCCAAGCGCGCGAGCAATCGGCGTCGGCGCGAGATCGGCAAGCGAGCAGCGAGGGATCATGGCCCATCATAAACGCAAACGCCCGAAGAACCGACGCGCTGGCTGCTTGTTGTGCAAGCCATGGAAGGTGAACGGATTCGCGAGGAGCCGCGCTGGCGCAGAACAGTTCGGTGATCATCGGCGCCGCGTGTTTGCAGAGCGAGCGGTGCGCTCAGCTCGGCAGGGTGAGTTTGATTGAGCGTCCGCCTAACATGCGCCTGAAGCTGACGGCGCCCGTCCTCGAGGGTAGAATTGCGTTTGTGAAAATGACAGTGTGGCGCCGCAGCTTAGGCGCGATCCGTTAGGCCGCCAACCGAGGTTCTCGCAATGCGCATCTCCCCGAGCGCAAGCTTCCTGATTGCCTCCGCGCTGTGCTTGGTGCTCAATGCCAAAGGACAGCTCCCGCCAGACTGCGTCACTCAAGACAGCACTGCCGCCATGGGTGCCATCCGAGAACGTCTCGCACGGTGGGTGACGCAAACCAATCAGGGCGATCGCGCCGCTGCCGGGACCATTTGGGCGGCGCAAGTCACAGGGTGGTTTCCCCATGGCCCAGAGTTCACGGACAGCGCTGCCTACGCCACTGCAGGGCTCCCCAAGTCTGTAGGTCCGGCGACCAGTACCTATGCAGTGAATATCGACGAGGTTGCAGTCGCGGCGGGGCTTGCCGCCGTGCACGACATTTGGAAGGAAACCCGCCGGTTTCCGGGTGCCGCCGTCACGGTGACGCGCGAAATCCGCGGGTCCGAGTTGTGGCGCTGCCAGCCGGACGGGTCTTGGCGAATACGGCGGTGGGTGAGCGCGCCCGAGCATTGGATCCGGTCCCCCTAGTGTGGCAGCGGTTGCGGCCTAACAAGCGCTTGAAGCTGACGGCGCGCGTAGGATATTGAATGACACCTTTTTCTTCAGCGCGCCGCAGCTTAAGCGCGATCCGTTAGGCGGCCACTGGCGGGCCTTTACATGACCATGACCTCGACCTCGACCTCGACCTACGTCAAGCGGCTGACAAAAGCCGAGCGCACGCGATTGAGACCCACCGTCGACGCTCAGGCACTCGAACGCTTCTTTGATGCGACCCCACCCGGCTTCCATCGGTTCTTTTTTCTGGCCTGCTTGGT
>DASWCE010000256.1:0-2020 GCA_036390255.1 Gemmatimonadales bacterium
GCGGACTGCCATTACAACCTCGCGCTCCTGTGCGAGGAGCTGAACAAGCCCAGGCAGGCCATACGGCACATGGCGCAGTACCGGAGACTCGCCGGAACCAAGTCGGATTAACCGCGGCCGGAGATCATCGGCCTTGTCGAACCGTTCTGGCCGACTACTTCTTGACGAATTTCCTCACCGTCATCCCGGCAGTTTCGGCCCAGTAGACATTGCCCATCGCGTCCGCGACCACGCCTTCGCCGACGCTCTGGGCCTCGGGCTCCGCGCCCAGGCCTGGAACGAGAGTTTTGACCGCGCCGTCCTTCACGCTGCCGATCCTGATGCCCCGCTTGAAGCCGGGATTGAGCTTCGCGTTCGATTGGTGATCGGCCACGTATAGCGTGTCGTTCCGGTCGATGAAGACTCCGCTCGGCCGGCCGAATTGCTTCCACTCTTCGAGGAAATTCCCTTCCTGATCGAAGATCTGGATGCGGCTGTTGCCGCGGTCGCCGACGAACAGCCGTCCCCTGGAATCCAGGGCGATGGCGTGCGGCGTCTCGAACTCGCCGGGGGCGGTCCCTTTCTTGCCCCAGGTCTTGATGAATTTTCCGTCCTTCGAGAATTTCACGATGCGCGCGTTGGAATCCCCGCCGTGTCCGTCCGCGACAAAGATGTCGCCGTTCGGAGCGGTGGTGACGTCCGACGGCCGATTGAAGGTGTCCGGGCCGTCCCCGGCGACTCCGGCCTTGCCGAGCGTCAGCAAGACCTTTCCGTTGGCGCTGAACTTGACGACCTGGTGGCCTTTGCCCTCTTTTCCGTCCGCGTCGGTGACCCACACGTTGCCGCCACGGTCCACATGGATGCCGTGAGGAAACACGAACATCCCCGCGCCGAAGGTCTTGAGGACCCTGCCCGATGGATTCAGCTTGACCACGGGCCTCACGTTCGAGCCGGCGCAGGTATTCGCGCCGCACCTCTCGAAAACCCAGATGTTGCCGTCGCGATCGACGTCGATCGCGCTCGTCTGTCCCCACTTCCTTCCGTCGGGGAGCTTCGCCCAGCCGTCCTCGCGGTAGTCCTGGGCCTGGGCTCCCGCAGTCAGCACGATGATCGCTGCGGCGAGGCTTGATGTTATTCGATACGCGTGGCGCATTCTGTCCCTCCTTGGATCGAGCAAAGGCGACAGCCCTGTCTCTACGCCGCCGGTGAAGCCGGCAGCCCGCGAAGCACCTGCAGGATGTCGAGCTGCAGCAGCAGGCCGAGCTCGTCTCCGAAGTACCAGCTCTCCTTCCACTTGCCGTCCACGATGCGCATGATCCCGATCTCGGGCGCCTCGACGCGCTTGCCGGTCGGGGGTACGCGCTAGATCTCGTCCGGAAAACGGATGATGAATCCGTCGCGGTTGGGCATGCGCACCTTGGGGAGCGTTTCGGCGTTCATCGAGTCGTTCTGACCGATCAGCTTGTTCTCCGCGAGGATATAAGCGGTGAGCGCGTAGACTTCGTTGTCGGTGAGCGTGCGCGGTTGCTGCCAGGGCATCGCCCGCCGGATGAAGTCGAAGACGGTCGTTGAATAGCCCCAGAAGTTGGCGATGGTCTTCGTCGCATCGATCCGGTCGATCGGGCCGCCGCCCACCACCGCGGCGGCAACCCCGCCCTTGCCCCTTTCGCCGTGGCACATCGCGCACTTCTGCGCGAAGATGCGCTCGCCTTGCGCGGGCGTGCCGCCGCCTGGAGGCAAGCCGGTTCCGTCGGGCAGAACGCTGATGTCCCAAGGGGCGATGTCGGCCGGATCGATCGGCCGGCCGAGGTTCGGCCCCTCGGCGACGGCAGCGCCGGAACCCAGCGTGACCGCGAGCGCGAACGCGTGAAGAGGCTTAGGCGTAAACATGTTTCACCTCCCCTTTGGCGTCAACCGCCCAGCTGGTGAGACTGTTGTAGTGCTGGTTCGGGAAGCCGAGGACCCGAGGGACCTCCTTGGTTTCTCCGCGCTCGGCGACGAACTGCGCGCGGGTCGGCTGCACGTTGCCGGCTTCGTCCCA
>DASWCE010000257.1:0-3145 GCA_036390255.1 Gemmatimonadales bacterium
CCATTGCGACGGGAGCGAGCGTTGCGCCATCGCGCCAGCGTCCCGCTTCCGTCTCGACAAACACGCGCGCGGGCAAGCGCGCAACGTCGCTCAGCGTACGCGCCAGAAACCGCGCCTCCCAATCGGGCGGCGACGCGAAGACGACGGCGGCCGGCTCGAGACTCAGGTCGATCGCAAATAACCGAGCGTCGTCTCGAGGCTCGGTGTCGCCGACGCCATCCAGACGGACCTCGAGCACCGACCAACCGGGACGGGGGACGTGGGACGCGGGAAGGGTGATTTCTGTCGTCAGGACTCCGCTGTCGGGAAGGGCCACCGATTGCGAAGCAAGCCGTCGGCCTTCAACCGACACCGCCAGCATTGCCTTCCCCGTCCCCCGTCCCCCCTCCCTCTTCCCCATCGTTCCGTAGCTCACCTTTAGCCGGAGAGTGTCGGTGCGCATCACATGCCTCGGCCCTTCGACGCTAGCGACATAGGCATCGAAAAACGTGGGTCGCGGCTCTACGATAATGCGCGGCCGGCGCAGAAGATCGGGCGGGATCCCGGTGACATCATCCACGTTGCCGTCGGTCAAAATCACGACCTCACCGGCACGGCCGGCGGCGGCTTCGAGCGCGGGCCCCAGGTGGCTCGCTCCCGCGGTGGGAGCGGCGGTGTCGAACGGCGCGACGCCGGTGCCGAACCGCCAGATGACGGCCCCGCCGCGACGCCGCGCGAACGCCCGCGCGCTATCGAGCGCCGCGCGCCACGGCGCTCCGGTCATACTGAGCGACGCATCGAGCAGCACGATCGGCTGATCGCGGGCGGGGAGGAGTCGAGCGCTCGAGGGATTCCAGAGCAGCAGGATCAACGCCAGGACCGCGGTCACCCGCAGAATCACGAGAGACACGCGAGCGCCTCCGCTACGGTGAACTTGCCGTCGTACAGCGCGCGCCCGACGCAGGCACCGGCGAGGCCGGCGGCGCGCGCCGCGCGCAGATCGTCGAGCGACCCGACACCGCCCGACACGATGACATCCAGACCGAGCGCCGCCAGCTGGCGGGCGCCGTCAATGTCGGGTCCCGTGAGCTTGCCGTCACGCGTGACCTCGTTGTAGATGATCGTGCGGATTCCGAGGCGTGCAACGCGCGTCGCCAGCTCGCGTGCCGTGAGGTCCAGGATGTCCCCTGTACCGCGCGGGGCGACCTGGCCATCTTTCGCGTCGATGCCCACGGCGAGTCGCGTCGTCCCATGGCGCGCCACCAGCCGCGCCACGAGACTGCTATCGACGGCGCCGCGCGGCCCGATCACGACGCGCGTCGCGCCCAGCGTGAACATCTGGTCGATGTCGGTCTCGCGAAACAACCCGCCCCCGACCTGCACGCGGACCTGCGCCGCCTGCAGCACCGCGCCGATGACCTCGTGATTGTCCTGCCGCCCGTACGCGCGATCCATGTCGACGAGGTGAATCCAGTGCGCGCCGGCGCGCGTGAACACGGCCAGCGCCTCGAGCGGCTGCGCCATGGCGCCATGCGGGGCGGCACGCACCACGCGCCCGCCTTCGATATCAACGGCGGGATAGAGCTCCACGGAACGTGCTGTTGTGAGAGGAGACTTAGTCGTCGCGGGCCGGCCCCGCCACCGACCCCAGCGCTGGTCCCGCGGGCACGAGTCCAGGTTCGAGCTCCCCGAGGAGCAGCGCGCGCACGGTCTCGAACGCCGGCTTCAGTTTCGACGGGATGGGCTCGCCCGCGCCTGCATCTTTGCGCTGCGGATTCGTCGCCCGGCCGTTGACGAGAAACTCGTAGTGCAGATGGGGGCCCGTCGCGAGGCCGGTCGCGCCCACGTAGCCGATGATCTGCTGCTGGGCGACGCGCTGTCCCACGTGGAGTCCGGACGCGAAGCGCGAGAGGTGGCCGTAACGGGTTCGAATGCCGTTGGCGTGCCGGAGTTCGATCAGGTTGCCATAGCCGCCGTTGCGACCGGCCTCCGTGACGATGCCGTCAGCGGTGGCGCGGACCGACGTGCCGTAGGCCGCCGCGTAGTCGGTGCCCTGGTGCGACCGCCACCGCTTGAGGATGGGATGGAAGCGGTTGCCGAAGCGGCTCGAGATGTGGCTGAAGCGCAGCGGCGCCCGCAGGAAGGCGCGACGCAGCGAGCGGCCGCGATCGTCGTAGAAGCCGGTTGAGCCGTTCGGATTGTCGAACGCAAACGCGAAACTCGGGATCCCCGCCACATCGACGCGCGCGGCTAAAATCCGGCCCAGCCGTTTCTCGCCTTCCGGCGACTGCAGCCGCTCGATCAGGACTTCCATGCGATCGCCGGGACGCAGATCGCGTGTGAAGTCGACTTCCCAGTCGTAGACGTCGGCGATGGCCCACGCGAGCGCGACGCGCTGGCGCACGGGAAGAAATGAATCGGGGATCGCCGCGTCGAGCGCGTCGTAAAGATTCGATTGAATGACGGCGGTCGTGCGGAGCCGCTCGGTGGTCCACGGAATATTTTGGAGCGTCTCCGTCCAGCCGGAGTCGCCACCAAGCCGCGACATGACGAGATGCCGCTCGGGATCGAGTCGTACGGCGAGACGATTGGCGACCGCGCCGCCCTTCAGGCGTCGCATTTCGAAGATGAGCCCCGGCTGCATGCGACGGGGGTTGAGCGTATGCGTCGCTTTCAGGAAGCGGACGTACTCGCGGCCGGTGATGCCGGCCCGCGTTAGCACGTCGGACAGCATTTCACGGCGCCCGAGCGTGTCCGCCCATTCATCGTAGGCGCTCGTGACGACGATGGGCAGCGCGACGGGAATCTCGCGCGATGGCCAGGCTTCGTGTGCCGCCCACACCAGCATTCCCGCGGCGAGCACGCCCGCGCCTACGTAACGACTCGCTCGACCGCCTCGCCCCCAAGCCATCAGTCCATCTGTCTCCGAATGAAGGTCGGAATCTCCATTTCGTTCAGCTCCGGATTCAGCGGCGCTTGCGCCCCCCCCGCCCCCCCCGCCCCCCCTGGGCTCCCGCGCTTGGCGGCGACTTCCGCCGGCTTCACGAAGCCCGGAGGCGGTGCCGGCGTCGGCCGCGCGCCGGGCCCGCGGAACGGCAGCACACCCGCGGCGGCCCGATGCGGCATGCCGGCGAGCGCGTCGGCCACTGCTCCAGTCTTATCAAAG
>DASWCE010000258.1:0-7488 GCA_036390255.1 Gemmatimonadales bacterium
GGGGGGGGGGGGGGGGGGGGGGGGGGGGGGCGAACCCAATGGCGCGGTGCTCTACCGCCATCGGCCCGAGCCGGTGCGTCGCGTCGTGTCCCCGCAGGTTGCGGCCCGCCTGCGCGACTTGTTGCGCGGCGTGGTCGACCCGGGGGGCACGGGGGAGCGCGCGGCGTTGGCCAACTTCCAGCTCGCCGCGAAGACCGGCACGGCGCGGCGCGTGGTCGGCGGCCGCTATGCCGCCGGGCAGTACACGGCGTCCTTCGCGGCGTTGTTTCCCGCCGACGCGCCGCAGCTCGTCGTCGTGATGAAGATCGACAATCCGCAGCGCGGCAGCTACTTCGCGGCGCAGACCGCCGCGCCGGTCACGCGCTCGATGCTCGAGCAGGCGCTGGCCGCCCGCACCGTCGCGCTCGATCGCTCGCGCCTGTCCAACGTCGCCAGCACGCCCGAGCATGCACCGCTCGACGAGCCCGACGGTGTGGTGCCGTACGTCGTGCAGTGGCCCTACGTTCCCGACAGCGCGCCGGCCGCGCAGCCGGACCGGATCGTTCCCAACGTCGCGGGCCGTCCCCTGCGCGAAGCCGCCCGCGCGCTCCACCAGCGCGGTTTCAAGGTCGTGGTCAAAGGCTGGGGTGTGGTCCATCACACCTGGCCCGCCGCCGGTGCGGGCGCCGCCGCGGGCACGACCGTCACGGTGTTTGGGGAACTGCCGCCCAGCTCCATTTCTCGTCCGTGAGTCGATCGCTGCAGGAGATTGTGGATGCGCTGGCGCGCGCCGGCGCTCTGGTCGAGGCACCGGAGCGAGGAACGCCAATGCCCGACATCACCGGGCTCACTGCCGACGCGCGCCGGCTCGAGCCCGGCATGCTGTTCTGCGCCGTGCGCGGCGCGGTGCTCGACGGTCACACGTTCGTGGCCGATGCGGTGGCGCGGGGCGCCGCCGCCGTGCTCGTCGAGTTGCGCCAGCCCTCTTCCGTCGTCGCCGCGATTCCGCAGATTCTGGTGCGGAACGGTCGGCGTGCGGCCGCGATCGCCGCCGAGGCTTGGTATCGGCGGCCGGCGGCGCGACTGCAGCTGATCGGCGTGACCGGCACGAACGGCAAGACGACGTCCGTCATTCTGGCGCGGCACGTGTTGAGTACGCTTTGGCCGATGGGGGCGATCGGCACGTTGGGCGCGTTCGATCCGACGGGCGCGCCGGTCGAGAGCGAGGCGGGCAATCTCACGACGCCCGGTCCGATCGATTTGCAGGCCACCCTCGCGGCGCTGCTCGAGCGCCGCGCCGGCGGCGTCGCGATGGAAGTTTCCTCGCACAGTCTCGATCAAGGGCGGGTGGAAGGGCTGGTGTTCCGCGCCGCCATCTTCACGAATCTCACGCGCGACCATCTCGATTATCACGAGACGTTCGACGCCTATTTCGCAGCCAAGTCAAAGCTGGTGGGGTACCTGGCGGATGCCGGGCTGGCGGTGATCAACGTCGATGACGCCGCCTGGGCGCGGCTGCCACGTACGCCGCGACGCATCACCTTCTCGGCGACCGCGCACGCCGCGGACGTGACGGCGCGGGACGTGCGCGTCGACGCGAAAGGCGCGCGGTTCACGCTCGTCACGACACAGGGGAGTCATCCGGTGACGCTGCCGTTGCTCGGCCGGTTCAACGTCGCGAACGCCCTGGGCGTGGCGGCCTGTGCCGTCGGCCTCGATGTGTCGCCGCAGGTGGTCGCCGAGCGCCTGTCGACCGCGCCGCAGGTCCCCGGGCGCATGGAGCGCATCGCGGTCGATCCCTGCGTCATCCTGCGCGATTACGCGCACACGCCCGACGCGCTGGAACGGGCACTGGAAACCGTGCGCGACGTGACACCCCCGGGGGGACGCGTCATCCTCGTGTTCGGCGCGGGTGGGGACCGCGATCGCGGCAAGCGCGCGCCGATGGGGGAGATCGCCGTCCGCCTAGCCGATGTCGCGATTGCGACGTCCGACAATCCGCGCACCGAGGATCCTGAGCGGATTCTGGACGAAGTCGAAGCGGGAATGTCGGGGCGGCAGCACTATCGCATCGTGGATCGACGCGCCGCGATCGCGCAGGCGTTGGAGCTGGCGCGGCAGGGCGACACGATCCTGCTCGCCGGCAAAGGGCATGAGACCTACCAGGTCGTCGGCACGACCAAGGAGCCGTTCGACGAGCGGGAAGTGGTGCGCAGTTTCGGAGCGAACTGATGGGAGGACGGAGTGACGGCCTGACGGCCGGACGGCCGTGGACCAGCGATGAAGTTGCTGCGGCGCTCGAGATCCCCGCGCCGGCGAAACTCACGTTCACCGCCATCTCCACGGACACCCGGCACCTGGTGCCTGACACGCTCTTCGTGGCGTTGAAGGGCGAGAAGTTCGACGCTCATGACTTCCTCGACAAAGCCAAGGCGGGGGGTGCGACCGCGGCGGTGGTGCGTCGCGGGACCCCGAAGATCGATGGGCTGCCGTTTTTCGAGGTGGGGGACACCCTCACCGCGCTGGGCCTCTTGGCACGGGCGCGGCGTCGGATGCTGCCCGAGGGGACGCCGGTCGTGGCCATCACGGGCTCGAGTGGCAAGACGAGTACCAAGGAGATGATTCGCGCCGCACTCGGCGCCCGATATCGCGTGCACGCGACCGCGGGAAACCTCAACAATCTGGTGGGGGTGCCGCTCACGATCCTCGCGGCGCCCGAGGACACGGAGGCGCTGGTCGTCGAGGCGGGCGCGAGCGTCCCGGGGGAAATCGCGCGCCTGCGGGACATCATCGAGCCCACGATCGCGGTCATCACGAACATCGGCTATGCGCACGTCGAAGGATTCGGATCGCTGGAGGGCGTCATGGCGGAGAAGTTGTCGCTGCTGGATGGCGTGCCGGTCGCGATCCTCGGCTCCGGGCCGGAGACGATGTGGCCGGAAGCCCGGCGTCGCACGCAGGTGATTCCGGCGGCGCTGCCGGGGAAGAGCACCGACGACAGCCAGCTCGATCGCTATCTCGACCGGACCGGCCGCCCCCGTGTGTCGCTGGATTCCGGCGAGAAGATCACGTTACCGGCGCTGGGGATTCATCAGCTCGAGAACGCCCGGATCGCTCTCGCGGTCGCCCAGCGGGCGGGCGTCGATCACGACGCCGCGCTGCGCGCGCTGGCGGGTGTCCTGCTGCCCGGGGGGCGTGGCGATGTGCGGGAGATCGGCAACCTCCTCGTCATCGACGACACCTATAATGCCAACCCGGCATCGCTGCGCCGGTCGGTGCAGACGGCGGCGTGGCTGGCGCGCCGCCAGCGGCGGCCGTTGGTGGTCGTGGTGGGCACGATGTTGGAGTTAGGGCCGGAAAGTGCAAGATTGCACGCCGAAGCGGCCCGCGAAATCGCCCAGCGCAAGCCGGCCCTGGTGGCCGCGGTCGGCACCTTCGCGCGGGTGTTCGAGTCGCTGCGCGAAGCGCTGGGCGGCCGGCTCATCACGGCCGCCGACCCGGACGCGCTCGGGCCGAAGCTGAAATCCGCGCTGCGCGGCAACGAGTTGGTGCTGTTGAAGGCTTCACGGGGAGTGGCCTTGGAACGTGTCCTCAACTACCTGACCTGATGCTCTATCATTTGCTCGCGCCGCTCGCCCGCAAGCACATCATCTTCAATCTTTTCAACTATATCACGTTCCGCGCCGCGGGCGCGACTGTCACGGCGCTGCTGCTCGCCTTCATCGCCGGTCCCTGGATCATCGGGAAGCTGCGCGAGCACCGCATCGGGCAAATCGTGCGCGCCGAGGGGCCCACGAGTCACCACGGCAAGCGCGGGACGCCGACGATGGGCGGCCTCATCATCATCCTGGCGACGGTCGTGCCCACCTTGCTGTGGGCGCGGCTCGACAGCCGTTACGTCCTCGTCGCCGTCGCGGCGACCCTGTGGATGGGATTGATCGGCTTTTTGGATGACTACCTGAAAATCGTGCGCGGCCAGTCGCAGGGACTCGTCGCGCGGTGGAAGCTCGTCGGTCAGGTCTCGTTCGGCATCGGATTGGGCGTCTACATCCTGCTCTTTCCGCTCACCAACAGTGTCGAGCCCAACGCGACGCAGTTGCCGTTCTTCAAGTACATCGTCTGGGTGCTGCCGTGGCCGATCTATCTCGCGTTCGTGACGTTCGTGACGACCGCGAGCTCGAACGCCGTAAACCTGACGGACGGGCTCGATGGTCTCGCGGCCGGGCTCACGGTCATCGCCGTCGGCGCATTCGCGGTCTTCTGTTATCTGTTCGGTCGCGTGGACGCCGCGCGATACCTTGGCGTACTCCATCTCCCCGGCGCGGGTGAGCTGACGATCTTCTGCGGCGCCTTGATGGGGGCGGCGCTGGGATTCTTGTGGTTCAACGCGCATCCGGCGCAAGTCTTCATGGGCGATACCGGCGCCCTGGCGATCGGCGGGGCGCTCGGGACGGTCGCGATTCTGCTCAAGACCGAGTTCCTCTTGCTCATCGCCGGCGCCGTGTTCGCGGCGGAAACGCTGTCCGTCCTGATTCAGACCACCACCTACAAATGGCGCAAGCGGCGCTACGGCAAGGAATACGCCGACGCCCACAAGGTCTTCCGCATGGCGCCGCTGCATCATCACTTCGAAAAACTCGGCTGGGCGGAGCCGCAGGTCGTCATGCGGTTCTACATCATGGGGGTGCTGTGCGCGATGATCGCGCTGGCCACGCTCAAAGTCCGGTGATGGAACGGATTGCTCCGGAGGCTTGGCGCAAGCCCGGCAGTGTCGTCGCGGTCATCGGGCTCGGCAAGAGCGGGGTAGCGGCGGCGCGGTTGCTCGCGCGCGAAGGCGTGCGGGTCTACGCGAGCGACGCGTCCGATCATCCGTACGCCGGCGAGGCCGCCGAGGCGCTGAAGAGCGTCCCGTGGGTGGACGTGGACATCGGCCGCCACGATCTCAACAAGATCCGGCACGCCGCCGGCGTCGTGGTTTCCCCCGGCGTCCCGCCCGATGCGCCCGTGTTAGCGGCCGCGCGCCACGCGGGCGTGGAGATCGTCTCAGAGCTGGACGTCGGCTTCCGCGCCCTCGCCGTCTTACAACCGGGCACGCGCAGCATCGCCATAACGGGGACGAACGGGAAGACCACGACGACCGCGCTCGTGGCCCACTTGCTCAGCGCGGCCGGCCTGCCTTCGACGACGGCGGGAAACATCGGCCGGCCGGTGACGGACCTCGCCATGGGGAACGAGCGCTATCAATGGATCAGTCTCGAAGTCTCGTCGTTCCAGCTCCATGACAGCCCGCATTTCGCCCCCGACGTAGGCGTGCTGACGAACCTCGCGCCGGATCATCTGGATCGCTATCCGTCGGCGGAGGCGTACTACGCCGACAAACGGCTGCTGTTTCGCAACGCGCGCGCGGACGATGTGTGGGTGCTCAATGCCGATGACCAGCTGGTGCTGGACCTCGCGCACGGGGTGCCGGGTCGGAGGGTGTTGTTCTCGCTCGCGAAGCCTGCGGATGCCTGGTACGACGCGCCGCAGCGCGTCCTGCGGCTCGATGGGGAATCGCTGATCACGCGCGACCAGCTCCATCTCCTCGGTGACCACAACGTCGCGAACGCGCTGGCGGCGGCGCTGGCGGTGCACGAGGCCGGCGTACCGGCGCGGTTGCTCGGGGAGGGGCTGCGCTCGTTTCGGCCGTTGCCGCACCGGCTCGAGCCGGTGCGCGAAGTGGGCGGCGTCCTGTGGATCAATGATTCGAAGGCCACGAACATCGCGGCGACGACCGTCGCGGTGCTCGCCATGCAGCGTCCCTTCGTGCTGCTGCTCGGCGGCCGGCACAAGGGCGAGCCGTACACGAGCCTGGTGCGACTGCTGGCCGATCGCTGCCGGCTGGTGATCGCGTACGGTGAAGCGGGCCCGCTGGTCGAACAGGATCTCGGTGGGAACGTGCCGCTCGAGCGCGGCACGACGTTCGAAGACGTGGTCGCGCGCGCGCGGCGGGCTGCCAAGCCGGGCGATGCGGTGCTGCTGTCTCCGGCGTGCTCGAGCTACGACATGTTCAAGAACTACGAGGAGCGGGGGGCCACATTCCGGCGACTAGTCGAAGCGCTGTGACCTGGGAAGGACGGCTGCTCGCCGTCGTCACCGCGGTGCTGGTCGTCTTCGGCCTGGCGGCGGTATACGGGGCGTCGAGTCTGGTCACGACCGCCGGTGGACAGGTCGGCGCGAGCTTCGCGCTGCGACAGGCGGTCGGCGCGGCGGTCGGCGGTTTGCTCGCGATCGTGTTCGCACGGACCGACTATCATCGCTGGCGACGTTGGGCGTGGCCGCTGCTCGGGGTCACGGCGGTGTTGCTGATTATTCCGCTGCTGCCATTCACGCATGCCATCACGCCGACGATCAACGGAGCGCGCCGCTGGGTGAACCTCGGCGTATTGACACTACAGCCCTCCGAGCTCGCGAAGTTCGCGGTCGTGGTGTGGTGCGCCATGCTCGCCGCCAAAAAAGGCGAGCAGGTGCGCGACTTCAAGAACGGCGTGTTGCCGTTTGTCGTCATTCTCGTGCCCGTGACCGGCCTGATTTTTCTCGAGCCCCATCTCTCGATGGCCCTGCTCGTGGCGCTGCTCGCCGGCAGCGTGATGTTCACGGCGGGGGCGAGGATCGGACACTTTCTCGCCCTGGGCGTCGCGGCCGGTCCGCTGCTGTTCGGCGCCGTCGCGACGGCGCAATATCGGCTCGCGCGCGTGCTGACGTTCTTGAATCCGGGCGCCGCTCCGGCGGAAGCGACATGGCAGGTCCAACAGTCGCTCACCGGCATCGGCGCGGGCCAGCTGCTCGGCGCGGGGTTTGGGCAGGGCCAACAGAAACTTGGCTATCTGCCGTATGCGTACTCCGACTTCATTTTCTCGACGATCGGTGAGGAGTGGGGGTTTGTCGGCGTGGTCGCGATCGCGCTGCTGTTCGGCACGTTCGTGTGGCTGGGGTTCCGCATCGCGCGCCATGCGCCGGACTCCTTCGGGCAGCTGCTCGCCACCGGAATCAGTGTGATGATCGGGCTCAGCGTCGTGTTGCATATCGGCGTGAGCCTCGCGGTGATTCCGGCGACGGGAGTGACCTTACCCTTCATGTCATATGGGCGCTCCTCCCTGATCGTTGCGCTCGCGGCGACTGGTGTGTTGGCGAGCGTGGGGCGAGCCCGGAAAGCCTAATGCGGATTGCGGAATGCGGATTGCGGAATGTAAAGGTGGGGTTCGAGCGGCGTGAGAAGGCTTGGACGCTCGCCTTGAAATTCCGCAATCCGCAATCCGCATTCCGCAATTGTTCTCGATGAAGCTTCTCATCGCCGGCGGCGGCACCGGCGGCCACCTCATGCCCGCCCTCGCCCTCGCGCGGGTTGCCGCCGAACAGGGACACGACGTCGTATTAGTCGGCGCGGCGCGGGGCATCGAAGCGCAGATTCTTCCGAGCCATCCATTTCGGTTTCATCTGCTGCCGATGGAGCCCATCTATCGGCGCGCC
>DASWCE010000259.1:0-1700 GCA_036390255.1 Gemmatimonadales bacterium
GAGATTGCCCGATGATCCGGCGATTCGCCGTTCTGACGCTCCTCCTCGTGGCGGCAGCATGCGCGCATGTGCGGGAGACCAGTCCGCCGGTTGCCGAGGGACGGCGCGTGTTCCAGGATCAGGGCTGCTACGGCTGCCACACCGTCGGCGCGACCGGCACGGCGATCGGTCCTGACCTCTCGCACATCGGTGCCAAGCATAACCGATCTTACTTGATCGGTTGGCTGCGCGATCCGTCGAGCCAGAAACCAACCGCACACATGCCGAAGCTCACGCTGACCGACGCGGAGGTGCAGGCCCTTGCCGCGTACCTGGGCTCTCTCCGGTGAAGGCACTGCGGTCCCCACTAGTCTCGTGAGTCTGAAAAAGATGGAACAAGATGTACGGGCCGAGCGTTCTTGCGATAGAAAGGAGAACGCGCATGGCGATCGGCCGTCCCATCCCGGTGCTGAGGCTCACCGACGACGAACGCGAGGCGTTGGAACGTTGGACGCGGCGGCCGACGACGGCGCAGGCGTTGGCGCAGAGAGCGCGGGTGATCTTGGCGTGCGCGAGTGGCCGCACGAACACCCGGGTCGCGCGCGAACTGCGTCTGACCAAACAGACCGTCGGCAAGTGGCGGAGTCGGTTTGTGGCCGCCCGGCTCGACGGATTGCTCGATGAGCCGCGCCCCGGTGCCCCGCGGCGCATCAGCGATGCCCAAGTGGAGCAGATGGTGACGCTCACGCTGGAGGCGACCCCGCGCGAGGCCACGCACTGGAGTACGCGGGCCATGGCGACGCGGTGCGGGTTGAGCCAGAGCACGGTCAGCCGCATCTGGCGGGCCTTCGGCCTGCAGCCGCATCGGACAGAGGCCTTCAAGCTCTCGAAGGACCCGCTGTTCGTGGAGAAGGTGCGAGATATCGTGGGCCTCTACCTGAATCCCCCCGACCGCGCGCTGGTCCTGTGCGCCGATGAAAAGTCGCAGATTCAGGCGCTGGATCGCACACAGCCGCTGCTGCCCATGCGGCCCGGCCAAGTCGAACGGCGCACCCCCGACTATGTGCGCCATGGCACGACGTCGCTCTTCGCGGCCTTGGACATCAAGACCGGCACGGTCATCGGCCGCTGTCATCGCCGCCACCGGGCCGTGGAGTTTCGCAAGTTCCTCGACACCATCGATGCGGCGGTCCCCCCGGAGCTCGACATTCATCTGGTCCTCGACAACTACGCCACGCACAAGACGCCGCTCATCCGGCGCTGGTTGAGCAAGCGCCCACGCGTTCATCTGCACTTCACGCCCACGGGCGCCTCGTGGATCAACCTCGTGGAGCGCTGGTTTGCCACCCTCACCGCGAAGCAGATCCGCCGAGGCGTGCATCGGAGCACGCGCGCGCTTGAGACGGCCATCATCGAGTACATTGCCGTGACCAACGAGCAGCCGCGCCCGTTCCGCTGGACGAAAACAGCCGACGAGATCCTCGCCAGTGTCGAGCGCTTTTGTCGACGGATCTCAGATTCACGAGACTAGGCGGCTTTTGAATTTGTGCCGGCAGCCGTCTGATGTTCCAATGCCCAACCAGCGGAATGTTCCTGAAAGAAGCTGTTGTAGGCATGCGTGCGGTCATGTCGGAGTGGTCGGAGGTTGCTAGTGACGACGTCTGTTGCTGTCTACGCGGCCACCCGGGAACGTGTCTCGTTCAATATAAACCCGGATCGGT
>DASWCE010000260.1:0-24605 GCA_036390255.1 Gemmatimonadales bacterium
TCCGTCACCCCTTCCGACCACCACAACAGCGGCGTGTACTGCTCGGCGTGATAGTCGTACGGCCACATCTCGGCGGGACGGATGCGCTTCACGTTCCAGAGATGGAAGAATTCGTGGGAGAGTAACGGATACATGAAGTCGCCGAGCGTGCCCGACACGGGATCGGCGAACGCCTGCGCAGGCATGATGTCATACTGCGAGACGCTATGCTCGAGGCCGCCACCGAAGCCAATGGGTCCGTGGATGACATTGAAGAACACCGTGTAAACGTCGTACGGGGGGGGCGCCTCGCCCATGATCCGATTCTGCACCGGTGCCATCTTCGCCACGCCGTTCCGCAGGTTGCGTGCGACCGCGGGGCTGTAATCGCTCGCGGGCCAGACGGCGAGACGGATCCACTTGCCGTCGGCCTGCAGCGAATCGAGACTGTACTTCCCGACGAACGTCATCGCGTCCGCTAGCTCGTGATAATCGCCCGCGCGATAGACGCCATTCGCCGGGCCCTTGAGTGCCGTCGTAACCTGCCATCCCGCGGGCAGCCGAAAGCGCACTTCGGCGGGACGTGCCAGCTGCCCTTCTTCGAACATGAACAGGTTGGTGCCGAGGAATTGTCCGAAATCCTGTGCGGTGCGGGCGACGGAGAGATCGATCGTATCGGGCGAGTAGTCGAAATCGACGAGGACGTGGTCGGCCCTGCCCGTTGCGACACGCCAGGTGTCCTTGTCGGCACGATCCCAATGCAATGCCCGTCCGGCCGCGTTCTTCGCGCCGAACCCATGGACGTAGCGCGCGTAATTCTGGATTTCGTAGTTGCCCGGGCTCCACGCCGGCAGCGAAACGAACAGCGTGTCCCTGCCGCTCGTGGGGAAATCCGCGGAAACGTGAAATTGTCCTCGCACAACGGAGACGTCGTAGCGAACCACCTGCCCGTGGACTGGCGACGCGAGGAGCAGAAGAAGAGGGAGGAGCTGGGGAGAACGACGCATCATCACTCCAGGCAAGAAGTTGAGAGATACCTAAAACTAGAAAGGCCCCGGCGTTGGTGCCGAGGCCCGTGTCCCAAGTTGTCATAGCGCAGCGTGTTACGACGGAACCTTCGCGCTCGCGTCGGCGACCATCGCCCGCAACTCCTTGCTGGGCTTGAAGACAGGAACGGGACGCGCCGCGACTTCGACAGGATCACCGGTTCTTGGGTTACGCGCCATCCGCGTTTTGCGCTGGCGGATTTTGAACGTTCCAAATCCGCGTACCTCAATGTTATGCTGCTCAGCCAGCGCAGCTTTCACGGCGTCGAGGAAGGAGTCTACGACCCGCGCACAGTCCTTTTTGGAAATCAGGGGACCAGCGGTGCGAGCTATTTGCGCGGTGACCTTTTCAACAAGATCGGCCTTCGTCATTGGTCCCCCCGTCGACCCGAAAAATTCTGCCAGGTTGGCAAAAGTCGGGGACCATAGTACGGGCTTACTTATTTAGTGTCAAGAGCTTGTAGGAATTGTTGAAAGTGTCCCTGGGCGTCATGGGGGCCCGGCGACGCCTCGGGGTGGTATTGGACGGCAAAAATCGGATACTCCCGGTGCTTGATGCCTTCGACGGTCCCGTCGTTGAGGTTAAGGTGGGTGACCTCAAGCGACTTCGCACCTGGAACACCGCTCGTTTCGCCCCGGACTGCGAATCCGTGGTTTTGAGACGTGATAAGTACTTGTCCCGTAGCGAGATCGCGCACGGGATGATTGCCGCCCCGATGTCCGTACGGGAGCTTCTCCGTCTCTCCGCCCAGCGCGAGACCGAGTAACTGGTGGCCGAGACAGATCCCGAAAATCGGCAGCGTCCCGTCGGCCAGCTGCCGGATTGTATCAATCGCGTAACCGACGGCGGCCGGGTCGCCAGGACCGTTGGAGAGGAACACGCCGTCCGGTTTGAGCGCGCGCACTTGGTCGGCGCTCGTCGCGGCTGGTACCACCGTTACGCGACATCCGCGCTGCACGAACAGCCGAAGAATGTTCCGCTTCATCCCGAAATCGAAGGCGACGACATGATGCCTTGCCTCCTGCGGTGGCGGGCCTTCCGTGTACGCCTCGGGAATCGTCGCCGCGCTCGCAAGGTCGAGTCCGTTCATCGACGGTGATGCGGCGAGTGCTGCTTTGATGGCGTCCGTCGGCTGCTCACCGAGCGCGAGCACCCCGCGCATCGCGCCGCGTGAACGGATATAGCGCGTGAGCTGGCGGGTGTCGACGTCGGCCACGAGCGGCACCGCCGCCCCCGAGAGCCAGTCGAGCAGCGTCCCCGTCGCACGCCAGTTCGAAGGGGTGGCGGAGAGCTCACGTACGACGACCCCGGCGACGCGCGGGCGGTCGGACTCCACATCCTCAGGATTGATTCCGTAGTTGCCGATCATCGGAGCCGTCATGACCACGATCTGGCCGAGATACGAGGGGTCAGTGAAGACCTCCTGGTAACCGCTCAGATTCGTTGTGAAGACGACTTCCGCGTATGCCGGCTCAAACGGGAGAGGCGCAGCTCCGGGGAACCAGGCGCCGTCCTCGAGCAGGACGTAAGCGGGTGCTGGATTACGGTCGGCGATTGCTCGGTGGGCGTGGTTGAGGCGCCGGCGCCGGCGGGGCCGTCGGCTGAGTCTCGATCGGCAGCTGCGAAGGCGCAACCGGTGTCGGCGCTTGCCCCTGCCCTTCGAGGACGGAGCGAACCTGGTTCGCCGACGTCGACATGAACGTCAGCACAAGCGCGAGAAACAGGAAGATGCCCGCCGTCCACCACGTTACCTTCGTGAGCAACGTGGTCGCCTGGCGGCCACCCATAATTGTTTCGGTGCCGGCCCCACCACCCATGCTGGCGAGCCCGCCGCCCTGCCCCGCCTGCAACAGCACGGCGGTCGCGAGGATCAGCGCGTCGAGGAGGAGGATGCCCACGAAAATCCCGTACATGCGCGGGCAAGATACCTAGGTGACGGCAGTGCGCACAAGCTCGATCCAACCCTGAGGGTCGAGTGACGCGCCGCCGACCAGCACGCCGTCGAGCTCGTGCTCGGCGAGCAGTTCCGCGGCGTTCGTGACGTTCACACTGCCGCCGTATAGCACCCGTGTTTCCTTCGCCTGGCGCTCTTTGAGCCACGCGCGGATCGCACGGTGAACTTCGGCGGCGTCCCGCGGCGTCGCATTCCGGCCCGTCCCGATGGCCCAGACCGGTTCGTACGCGATCGTCACCTGAACTTCCACGCGGTCACCGAGTGCCGCTTGCAGCTGCCGCCGTACGACCGTCAACGTTTCGCGCGCATCGCGCTGCGCGAGCGTTTCGCCGACGCACAGGATGGGATGAAGGCCGGCGGCCACGACGGCTTTGAGCTTCTTGCCGGTCTGCTCGTCGGTCTCGCCGAACACGTGACGGCGCTCGGAATGTCCGATCAGCGCGGCTTTGGCGCCGGCCTGAGCGGCGAGCGTCGGCGACGTCGCGCCGGTGAAGGCGCCCTTCGGCGCCCAATACACGTCTTGCACACCGGCGCGGAGGTCGGTTCTGTTGCCGAGTGCGGTCGCAACCGCCTCCAGTGAGACCGCCGGTGGAAAGAACCACACCTGGCGGTTCGGCTGGAGTGGATACGCGTTGAGGAAGGTCGCGAGGTAGCTGCGCGCCTCGGCAGGTCCCACGTTCATCTTCCAGTTGGCGGCAAACAGCAGCGTCCTCACGCGTCCTCCAATGCCGCCACGCCTGGCAACTCCTTCCCTTCGAGGAATTCGAGTGACGCGCCGCCGCCGGTCGAGACGTGCGTGAGCTGAGCCTCCATGCCCGCGACCGCCGCAACGGAGTCCCCGCCACCGACGACGGTCACGGCTCCCTGCGTTCCGGCCTCGACCAGCGCCGTCGCGATGGCGCGCGTGCCGGCATCAAAGGGCGGCGTTTCGAAGACGCCCATCGGGCCGTTCCAGAAGATGGTCTTGGCACGCAGCAGCCGGGCCCGATAGTCGTGCTGCGTCGCGGCGTCGATGTCGTAGACGGCCCAGCCCTTGGGGATTGCATCGGCGGCCACGGACCGGTGCTCGCTCGCGCGCTCCAGCGACGGCGCGATGACGCCGCCGCGGGGCAGGATCAGCTTCTTGCCGCTCGAGGCGAGCAGGTCCTTGGCCAACGCGATACGATCGGGTTCGACGAGCGACGATCCGACCTCGAGCCCCATGGCGGCGAAGAACGTGCAGGCCATCGCACCGCCGATGAGCAGCTCGTCCACGCGCGGGAGCAGCGAGCGAATGACGTCGATCTTGCCAGAGATCTTGGCGCCGCCCAGCACCGCCACGAAGGGGTGTTTCGGATCGCGGAGCAAGTCGCCGAGATACTGCAGCTCCTTCTCCATCAGGAATCCGGCGACGGCGGGCTTGAGCAGATGCGCGACCGCCTCGGTGGAGGAGTGCGCGCGATGGGCCGACCCGAATGCGTCGTTCACATAGAGATCGCCGAGCGCCGCGAACGTCTTCGCGAGCTCCGGATCGTTCTGTTCCTCGCCGGGCCAGAACCGCGTGTTCTCGACCAGCGCCACGCCGCCGCGCGGCAGCCGCCGCGTCACCGCCCCTCCAGCCACCGGGTCGGCAATGAACTCGACCGGTGCGCCGAGCAGCTTCTCGAGATTGGGGACGATTTGCTTCAGCGAATACTGCGGATCGGGACCGCCCTTGGGCCGTCCGAGGTGCGACAGGAGCACGACCCGGGCCCCCTTGTCGCGGAGATAGCGGATCGTCGGGAGCGACGCGCGCAGCCGCGTGTCGTCGGTGACCTTGCCGTTCTTGAGCGGGACGTTGAAGTCGACTCGCACGAGCGCGCGTTTGCCTTCCAGCGCCTGCGGGGGGAGATCCCGCAGGCTTTTTTTGGTCAACGGCGTTTTCCGATGAACGCCAGGAGGTCGACGCAGCGCGCCGAGTAGCCCATCTCGTTGTCGTACCACGAGGAGATGTGTACCAGCGTGCCGTCGATGACGGCGGTCGACATCGTGTCGATCACGCTCGAATACAGACTGCCGATGTAGTCGTGGGAGACCAGCGGCTCGTCACTCGTCTCGAGAATCCCCTTGAGGGGACCGGAGGCGGCCGCCTGCTTGAAAGCCGTGTTCACGGCTTCGACTGTTGTTGGTCGCTCGACGTCGGCGACCAGCTCGACGATCGAGACATCAGGCGTCGGAACGCGCAACGAGATGCCGTCGATCTTGCCTTTCACTTCCGGGATGACGAGACCAGTGGCCTTGGCGGCTCCGGTCGTGGTCGGAATGATGCTCAGTGCGGCGGCTCGCGCCCGGCGCAGATCCTTGTGGGGGAGGTCGAGGATCTGCTGGTCATTGGTGTAGCTGTGCACCGTCGTCATGAAGCCGTGCTTGAACCCGAAGCTGTCCATCACAACCTTCACCATGGGAACGAGGCAGTTGGTGGTGCACGACGCGTTCGAGATGATGTGATGCTTGGCGGGATCATATTTCTCGTTGTTGACGCCCATACAGATCGTGATGTCCTCACCTTTGGCCGGGGCAGAGATCACGACCTTCTTGGCGCCGGCGGCGAGATGCTTGGCGGCGGCATCACGATCGGTGAATCGGCCGGTACTCTCGAGCACGAACTCCACGCCGAGGTCCTTCCAGGGCAGCTTCTCTGGCTCTTTGATGGCGGAGACTCTGACCGACTTGCCGTTCACGATGAGCGCGTCGCCCTTCGCTTCGACGGTGCCGGGAAAGCGCCCGTGCACCGAGTCGTATTTCAAGAGGTGCGCCAGCGTCTTCGTGTCGGTGATGTCGTTGACGCCGACGAATTCGATGTCGGTCTGCTTGGCCGTGGTGGCCGCGCGCACCACGTTGCGGCCGATGCGTCCGAACCCATTGATCCCTACCCGCACTGCCATGTCTCTCCCCTTAGGTGAAGTCTGGAATTGCGGCACGCGCGAAGGTTACCGCGTGTACTGTCGTCGCACCCGTATCTTCCAATGCGCGCGCCGCTTCGGCCAGTGTAGCGCCGGTAGTGAAGACATCGTCGACGAGCACCCAAACCATTCCCGAACGAACGCGCTTGGCCGAAAACGCACCTGCGACGTTCGCTAGCCGTGTCTCCGGTGTCAACGCCGTTTGTGTCGGCGTCTCCCGCGTCCGGACGAGTGCGTCAGGGAGCACCGGAATCCGCCACTGTTGCGCCAGCGCGCGCGCCAGTAGTTCGCTTTGATTGTAACCGCGCTCGCGCAATCGCTTGGCGGCGAGGGGAATCGGGATCAGGGCCGACGGTCCGTCGGCAGGAGGCCGCACGCCAGCCATCGCGGCCGCCAAATCGTCGGCGATGCGCGGCAGGCCGCCGTACTTAAGCGCGTGCACGGCCTGGCGGGCGCCTTCCTCCAACCACACCGCCGATCGCACTGATTGCAACGCGGGCGGCCACGCCGCGCAGAGACGACACGGACCGAAGTGCGGCTCGGGCTGCCCGCAGCGATTGCACCAGGGCGGGCGCACGGCGCGCCAGCGCTGGCGGCAGACGGGACACACGATCCAGTGAGCGTCGCGCGGTGTGAGCAGCGCATGACACACCAGGCATTCCGCCGGAAGAAGAAGCTGTTCGACCGCGGCGCTAAGCACGGAGCGCGCGCTGAACGGCGGCGCGCATCACCTCCGTGGGCGCGTCGGTTCCCGGAAAGAACCGCTCGAATGCCGCGGCGCCCTGCTGCACCAGCATCTCGCGCCCATCCGCGGCGGCGATCCCGCGCTCGCGCAGCACATGGACCCAGCGCGTTTCCCCCGGCGCGTACACGAGGTCGAGCGCGCGCTGGACGCCCGGGATGTGGTTCACGTCCACGGGGAGTGGATCGTGTCCCGCGAGTCCCAGCGGGGTCGCATTGATTGCCACGTCGACCTCAACGGGGCCGGTCGCGACACTGGTCGTCGCGCCGGCGCCGTTCGCCCACGCGGCGAATGTCCTGGCGCGCGCGTCATCGCGCGAGCGCACGAAGAGTGAAGCGCCGCGCTCGGCCGCGGCGACGGCAGTCGCACGCGCCGATCCGCCGGTTCCCACCACGAGCCACTTTTCTCCCCGGTGAATGGCGCCGAGTTTCTCGAGCGCGGCGATCACGCCGGTCACATCGGTGTTGTCGCCGACCACTGACCCATCTTCGGTCCAGAAAGTATTGCAGGCGCCGACGCGCGCGCAGACATCCGTTTTCCGCGCGAGGGATCGTTCCACCGCTGCCTTGTGGGGGACGGTGACGTTGCCCGCGCCGCCAATCGCCGCCTGCGCCGCCAGGAACGGCGCGAGCGCCGCCGCCGGGACGCGCAGCGCGACGTAGACGGCGTCCAGCCCGAGCGCGCGGCACGCGGCGTTGTGCATCGCGGGAGAAAGGGAATGGGCCACCGGATCGCCGATGACCGTGAGGAGACGCGTCTTAGCGCTGGTCTCCACGCTTGCTCTCAGCGGCGAGGCGGTCGGCCACCGCGGCCGTGAGGGACTCGAGCTCCTGGCAGGTGTCGCGATAGACGCCGAGGTCGCCGCCAAACGGATCGCTGACCTCATCGCCGCCGCGTCCGGCGTATTCGCCGAGCACGGAGACCTTGCCTTCCCCGCCTAGCTCGTCGACGCGCGCGCGATGATGGCGGGCCATGGTGAGAATCAGGTCGGCGCGCTCGACCAGCTCTCGCGTCAAGAGGCGCGCGCGATGGCCGGAGAGATCCAGGCCGCGCTCCAGACCAACGAGGTAGGCGCCTTCGGAGGCAGGGGCGCCGTCCCACGCACCGGTGCCCGCCGACGTTACCGCCACTTCGAGACCGCGCTCCTTGAGCGCGCGCTCGAGCAGCGATGCGGCGAGTGGGCTGCGGCAAATGTTGCCGGTGCAGACGAACAGGACGGTTTGAATCATGGCGCGAGCTGGCCGACGGCGCGGCGCAGCTCGTGCACGCTCAAGGTTCCTTCGCGCACGATTTGCGCCTGCGGCTTGGTGCAGTCAACCACCGTGGAAGGGGGCCGGTTCCCCAACACGCCGCCATCGAGCACCAGGAGCCTCCCCGCGGCGACTGCCGGCGCGAAGTCGCGGGCGATCGCGTCGGCGCCGGGTCCCGGCGGCTGGCCGGGCAAGTTGGCCGACGTTGACGTCAGCGGCTCGCCTAGCGCCGCGACGAGCCGGGCGATCGCCTGATGGGAGGTCCAGCGCACCGCGATCCCGCCGTCCGGACCGCGTATCAGATCAGGCAGGCGGCCGGATCCACCGGGCAGCACGAGTGTGAGCGGTCCGGGCCAGAATGCTCGCGCCAACGCATCCGCGGACGCGTTGAACGCCAGCCCATTCGCTTCAGCCATCGCGCGATCGCTGATCAATAAGAGGAAAGGCTTGCTCGCGGCGCGTCCCTTCATCGCCGCCAGTGCGGCGACGTCCGCCTGCGCGGCGCGCGAGCCCAGGCCATATACCGTCTCGGTAGGATAAGCGAGCAAACCGCCGCCGCGTAGATGCGCCACCACTTTGGGGATCGCGGCGCCGACCTCCGCATCCGACTGAAATGGAAGCGGTTTCACCGCCATTCACGCGCAAGAGCCTCCGCGATCCGGAAGTCGTCGGCGGTCGTGATCTTGAAGTTGTACGGCGAATCGGGAATCAAGTCCACCGGAAAACCGGCGCGCTCGCAAACCTCGGCGTCGTCGCTCGGCGCGCCGCCATTCGCGGTGACGCCGAGCTGCGTGTAGGCGTCCCGCAGCATTTGTCGCGGAAATCCCTGCGGCGTCTGCGCGCGCCAGATCCGCTCGCGGTCCACCGTCCGCGTGATCCGCGGCGTCGGCCGATGCGTGCCCTGCCCGACCTCCTTGAGCGTGTCGGACGCGGGGACCGCCGCGACTGCCCCCACGCCCGCGCGTGCCCGTGCGATCACGGCGTCGATCGTCCCGCGGCTCACGAACGGCCTCGCCGCATCGTGAATGAGAATGATCGTGGCGTCCTCCGGCAACGCCGCGAGCCCGGCGCGGACCGAGTCCACGCGCTGCGCGCCGCCCGGGACGAAGCCGAGCCGCTCGCCGCGCAGCTTGACGAGCCAGTCGGGCGGCCGCTCGACGTACCCGGGCGGCAGGGTAACGATGACCTGTCGCACCTCCGGATGCCCGATGAAGGCCCGCAGCGCGCGGAGCAGCATCGGGACGCCGAGGATGGGGCGGAATTGTTTCGGCTCTCCGGGGCCCGCGCGCACGCCCGCGCCCGCTGCCACCACGACTACCCCGACGTCAGGCTGCGAGCCGACGGGTGAGCTCACCGATTCCCTCCAGCCCGATCAGCTCGAGCTCAGCGCTCGTGCCGCCCCCCCGCGAGCGCGCCGACAGGAACGCGCGGCGGAAGCCTTGGCGCGCGGCTTCGGCGAGGCGGCGCTCGACGCCGGCCACAGGACGGATCTCGCCGCCCAGGCCTACCTCTCCAAGGAAGAGCGCGTCGGCCGGCACCGGACGATCGTGGACTGTGGAGACGAGGGCGGCAAGGACGGCGAGGTCGGTCGACGGCTCTACGAGGCGCACGCCGCCGGTAACGTTGACGAAGACGTCCAGGCTGCCAAACGGCAGGCCGCCGCGGCGCTCGAGCACGGCCAGCAGCAAGGCGAGGCGGCGGTGATCCAGTCCGGTGGCCACGCGCTGCGGCGTCCCGAACCCCGCTTTCGAGGCGAGCGCCTGGATCTCGACGAGCATCGGGCGCGTGCCTTCCATCAACGCCGTCACCGCGGAGCCGGAGGCGCCAGTCGTGCGCCCCGCGAGGAACGCCGCGGCGGGGTTCGCAACCGGCTCGAGGCCGGTGCCGGTCATGCGAAAGACACCGATCTCATCCACCGAGCCGAACCGGTTCTTGACGGCGCGCAGGATGCGGTGGTCGAGCGTCGTCTCGCCTTCGAAGTACAGCACGGTGTCCACGATGTGCTCGAGTGTCTTCGGACCGGCGATGCCGCCGCCTTTGGTGACGTGTCCGACGAGCAGCACGGCGGGCCCCCCCCCCGACTCTTTCGCGAAGCGCATCAGCCGCGCGGCGCACTCGCGCACCTGGCCGACGTTCCCGGGCGCGCCTTCGAGCTCCTCGGTGTACGTGGTCTGCACCGAGTCGACTAGGACGACGCTCGACCGCAGCTGTGTCGCATGATGCAGGATCGCTTCCAGCCGTGTCTCGCCGAGCACATGGATGTTGCCGGCGTCTTCTTCGAGCCGGTCCGCGCGCAGGCGCAACTGGTCAGGCGACTCCTCGCCCGACACGTACAGGGTCGATACGCCCTGGCTCTCGAGCCGCGCCGCGCACTGCATGAGCAGCGTCGACTTGCCGATGCCTGGCTCTCCACCGACGAGCGTCACTGAGCCGGGAACGATGCCCCCGCCGAGGACGAAGTCGAACTCGGCTAGGCCGGTCTTCCAGCGCGCGATGGCAGACTGCTTGAGGTCGGTTAGGCGGATTGGCGGTTGGCCGGTTGGAGCACCTCTAACCGCCGAACCGCTCAACCGCCCCACCGCCTCCTCAACGAGCGAATTCCACGCACCGCAGCTGTCACAGCGGCCACCCCACTTCGGCTGGTCCGCGCCGCATTCGGTACAACGAAAGACCGACTTGCCTTTAGACACTGACCGGAGCCTCGCGCGCGGTGTAGTTGTCGAAGCGCGTGTATTCCTTCTTGAAGTGCAGCTTCACGGTGCCCGTCGGCCCGTTGCGCTGCTTGCCCACGATCACCTCGGCGAGGCCTTCGATGCTCTCGTTGGTCTTGGGATCCACCGGGCCGTCGTAGAACTCCTGCCGATAGATGAAGCACACCACGTCGGCATCCTGCTCGATCGCGCCCGATTCCCGGAGGTCGGAGAGCTGCGGCCGCCGGTGCTCGCCGCCGCGCTGCTCCGGCGCGCGCGAGAGCTGCGAGATCGCGACCACCGGCACGTCGAGCTCCTTGGCGAGTGCCTTCAGCGAACGGGAGATGTAGGAGATCTCTTGCTGGCGGTTCTCGACGTCGCCCGGCCCCTGCATGAGCTGCAAGTAGTCCACGATCACGAGCGCAATATCGTGCTCGGCCTTCAACCGCCGTGCCTTCGAGCGCATGGCGAGCGGGGTCAGCGAGGCGGAATCGTCAATCCAGATCGGCGCGGTGCCGAGCAGACCCGCCGCGCGCGCGAGCTTGGGGTAATCATCGTCGCGCAGCTGGCCGCGGCGGAGCCGTTGTGCGTCTACCAGCCCCTCCGAGCAGAGCAGCCGCTGCACGAGCTGGTCCTTGGACATTTCGAGCGAGAAGAACGCGACCCTGGTGTTGTGCTCGATGGCGGCGTGCTGCACGATGTTCAACGCCAGCGCCGTCTTCCCCATCGAGGGTCGAGCGGCCAGGATGATCAGGTCGGAGCGCTGGAAGCCCGCGGTGTACCGATCGAGATCGACGAACCCGCTCGGGACGCCGGTCAGCGCGCCGGCCCCCGACTGGAGTTGCTCGATTCGCTCCATCGTCGGCCAGATCAGCTCTTTGATGCGGATGAACTGTTCCGCACGCCGGAATTGCGCCACCTGGAACACGCGATGCTCGGCATTGTCCAGTACTTCACCCGCGGTGCCGTGGCCTTCGTAGATATCCTGGATGATGCCGGTCGCCGCGTCGACCAGGCGCCGCAGCACCGCCTTGTCGCGGACGATCTTGGCGTGGTAGTCGACGTTCGCGGCGGTGGGCACGACATCGATCAACGTCGCGATATACTCCATGCCGCCGGCGCGATCGAGATCGCCGCGGCGGCTCAACTCGTCGCGCAGCGTGACCGGATCGATGACGTCGCCGCGCTCGGTGAGCGACAGCATCGACCGGAACAGCAGACGATGGCTCTCCTTGTAGAACATCGTGTCATCCAGGATCTCAGCCGCCTTGAGGGCCGCGTCCTGGTCGAGCACCATCGCGCCTAAGACCGCCTGCTCCGCCTCGTTGCTCCACGGAGTCTGGCGACCGGCGTACGCGCTGGCTCGCTCAGTTGTCGAGGAGCCGAGCGGCGATACGGACGTCATCCCAGGTTGGTCTCTTCCAATGAGGGTTACGCAGCAGCGCGGCCGGGTGGTAAGTCACCACGACCGGGATGCCGCGGAAACGGTGAATTTGATTGCGGAGTGACCCCAGCGATTGCTTGGTGTTCAGCAGGCTTTGCGCCGCCGTGCCCCCCATCGCTAGAATCGCCTTTGGCTTCACCAAGTCGATCTGGCGATAGAGGAACGGCAGGCAGGCTGCGATTTCGTCGTACTGCGGCAGCCGGTTTTCCGGTGGCCGGCATTTCACGATGTTACAGATGAACACCTGCTCTCGGGGCAGCTTGATCGCTTCGAGAATCTTGGTCAGGAGCTCCCCCGCCCGCCCGACGAATGGCCGGCCGGTTTCGTCTTCGGTGCGGCCAGGTCCTTCTCCGATCACCACCAGCCGAGCGTTCGCCGGTCCTTCACCGGGCACGGTGTTCCGGCGGGCCTCGCACAGCTTGCAGGCGCGACAGGCCGCAATGAGCGCGGCGACGTCCTCGAGACTCGCCGTCCGTTGGATTGGATCGGTGGCGAAGAGATCAGCGGAGGGCGGGTCGAATGAGAGACCCGGAGCAGGGAGCACGGAGCTCGGAGCAGAGACGGCGGGGGCAGGTGCGACGGGCACGGAGCCTGCTCCCTGCTCCGTGCTCCCTGCTCCATGGTGCTCAGTGAGGATCACCGGATCCCCGCCGAGCAACCGCTGCTGTTTTAGATATTCGATTGCCAGAGCCCGCGTATCTGTCAAAGCGCAGTTTCCACTACGTCGAGAATTCGGTCGGCCACGTCGCGCTTGGGGAGCAGCGGCAGGTCGACTTTCGTGCCGTTGCGTCCCAGAATCGTTACGCGATTGGTCGTGACCTCGAATCCTGCCCCGGGCTCGGTGGCGTCATTCAGGATCACGAAATCGAGCGCCTTATTCTGCATCTTGGAGCGGGCGTTCGCCAATCCGTTTCCCGTCTCGAGCGCGAACCCCACGACCAGCATCCCCTTGCGCCGTTTCAGCGAGCCCAAAATGTCGGGCGTCGCTTCCAGCTCGACCGTGAGCGGGCCGGCGGAGCGCGGGCGCTTTGTGTTGACAGGCGCCTTGGGCCGGTAATCGGCCGGCGCCGCGCTCATGATCAGCGCGTCTGCATTTCCGACGAGGCTCTGGAGCGCCTGCTGCATCTCTTCGGTCGTTTCGACGTGTTTTGTCGTCAGGCCCGCCGGCGGCGCCAGCTCCGTGGGACCGGACACGAGCACGACCTCCGCGCCGCGGGCGCGCGCTGCCTCGGCGAGCGCATAGCCCATCCGGCCACTCGAGGGATTCGTGATCACGCGCACGGGATCGAGATGCTCGCGCGTCGGCCCAGCAGTTACCACGACGCGCTTGCCAGACCACTTGCTTCTGTCGTTGGATCCGTTGAGCAGCCGCTCGGCGGCCGCGAAAATCGCGTCCGGCTCGCTCATGCGACCCGGACGCTCACTCGGCCCCTCGGCGAGCGCGCCGATTTCCGGTCCGATGAAGTGCCAGCCGCGCTGGGCCAGTGTCTTGATGTTCGCCGTGGTCGCGGGATTGGCATACATGTTGTCATTCATCGCCGGCGCTGCCAACACAGCACGATCGGCGCGCGCGAGGAGCAGCGCGGCGAGCAGATCATCGGCCATCCCCATGGCGGCACGCGCCAAGATGTTGGCGGTCGCGGGAGCGACAATCACGAGATCAGGATCTTTTGCGAGATCGATGTGCGCGAGCGCGCGACCGCGCTCCCACAACGAGGTGAGCACCGGTCGTCCCGTGAGCGCTTCGAACGTCAGGGGGCGTACGAACTCGGCGGCGGCCGCGGTGAGTACCACGTCCACCGTGGCGCCCGCCTCCGTCAGGCGGCGCGCCAGGAAACAGCTCTTGTAGCAGGCGATCCCGCCCGACACGCCGAGCACGACGTGACGGCCGGAGAGGGACATCAACCTTCCTGCTGGCGCCGCCGCCGCACGAGGCGGTATTTGAGGCCGCCGCGGACGAGCTCGTCGAACGCCCGCGTGGTGAGCTTCTCCTCCCAGTCGACCGACCGGTCGCGCGGGAAATCATTGACGAAGCGCGCGAACTTCGCCGCTACGAGGACGCCCAGGTACTTGTTCTGTGTCTGTCCTGCAACTTCCGCCGGTGTCACGATCCGCATTGCTCAGCCTTTCTGTTGATGCAATTCATCATAAAGACGCTGCTTCTCCAATTGTAGATCGCCAAGATAGCGGTTCAGCCACGCATAGTCATGTCGATCGCGCATCAACTTCTCGGTGCGCTCATCCGCCGCTTTGACCACGGCGTTCACCGCCTCGTCGAGGTCGTCGTTGCGAATCCAGCGGTGAAAATGCGTGGCATGACTGAGCTCGTAGATCGCCCGCTCCAGCCGTTGCTGGATCTCCTCCGGCGACTCACTCCCCCGCTTCACCAGCCTCTCCGTCAGCACGCGCGGGTTGCTGGGGAGGATGAAAATCGTGATGGCATCGGGCGCCAGTTTCCTGACCTGCTCCGCGCCGTGCACTTCGATGTCCAGCAGGACATGGCGACCCGACTTGAGAATGTCTTCGACGTCGGACCGCAACGTGCCGTACAGCTCGCCCGAGTATTCCGCATGTTCCAGAAACTGTCCCTGCTTGACGCCATTCAGGAACTGGCTCGGCTTCCAGAACCGATAGTCGACCCCGTCCTTCTCGCGCGCGCGCGGCTTTCGCGTCGTCGCCGACACCGAAAACCCAAACCGGTCCGGATAGCGGTCGCGCACTGCTCTGGCGATCGTCGTCTTGCCGCCACCCGATGGCGCGGACAGGACGACGATGCGCGGGACGGAGGTCACTCGAGATTCTCCAGCTGCTCCCGAAACTTCTCGAGGTCTCCCTTCATCGCGATCACCGTCTGCGTGATCCGGGCGTCATTCGCTTTCGACCCCATCGTGTTGACCTCGCGCAGCAGCTCCTGTGCGATGAACCCGAGCTGCTTTCCCACCGGATGGTCCGACTTGAGCGCTGCACGGGCCGCCGCCACGTGCGCGCGGAACCGCACCAGCTCCTCCGTGATGTCCAGGCGGTCCGCCAGCAGGGCGATCTCGAGCGCCAAACGCTGCTCGTCCACGTTCACCGTCGTCGTAAGCTCGGCGACGGCTTGCTTCAGCCGCTCATGCTCGGCTTTTAAGCGGGCGGGTGCCTGATCTTCGACGGCCCGCGCCGCCGCCTCGAGCGCATCGAGGCGCGCGTTCAGCTCGGTGGCCAGCGCTTGCCCCTCGCGCTCGCGCATCGCCACCACATCACGCGCGGCGCGCTCGACGATCCCCTGCACATCCGCCCACGTGACTGGCTGGTCGCTCGTCCCGTTCGTGGCGGTTAACACGTCGGGGTGCCGCGCCACAAATGCCAGGTCCACGGTGCCTTTCAGCTTCAGCTTCTTCTTGAGCTCCTGCGCGGCCGCCAGGACCTGCTTGGCCCGCACCAAGTCGACGGTCACCGCGCGTTCCGGACCGGGGCCCTCGACCCAGCGCGCCGTCACGGCCACGTGCCCGCGCTCGAGCAGCTGCCGGAGCCGCTCGCGCATCTCGATTTCGACGCCGGCCAGATCCGCCGGGAGCTTCAGTTGCGGGTTGAAATAGCGGTGATTGACCGTGCGGATCTCGACGCGCAACCGTCCGCTCAGTACCCGATCTTCGGCAGAGCCGAAGCCTGTCATACTGCGTGGCACAGGGCCTTAAATGTAGTAGCCTACGCTAGTTAGTGAAGAACCACCGCGCCCCATACTGCTGTGCCGCCTTGGGATAGCCCAGCCCCTCCACGTAGCTCGAGCGCATGATGTTGATGTTCGAGACACTCCAGAAGATCGTCACTCCGGCGAGCTGCATCTCGAGGTTCGTGTTGGCGAAGCTCGATCCCGTCATGGCCCGCTGGGTGCTGCCCTGGAGTCCGCCGAGGATCGCGCGGCTCCACGATTCCATCGCCACTTCGCCGCGCAGCGCGAAGATTCCGCTGTTGAAGACGCGCCAGAACTTTGAGTAGAAGCTCAGCGACACGAGGCCATGTCGCGGTGGCTCGAAGTCGCTGCCACCGGCGACGGGATTGAAGTACCAGCCCGACAGCCGGAATCCCGGTGCTATGCGGAGCGTCCCATGCACGGCAACGAACTCCGTGCGCGGCGTGGGATTCAGTGAGTCCACCTTACTGATGCCCTCCGCGAACCCGAGCGGTGCGAACGGGTCGCGCCGGCCGCGGCCGACCTCGATCGTGAGCAGACGATTCTCGAGTCCAATCCAGCCGGCGATGTCGAACGCCTGTTGGACGCGATCGGTCGTGACCAACGGCGCCTGCGCATCGTGTTGCCATGCGACTTCGGCCCGCGCCGAAAATCCGAGCGGCAACGTGAGCCCGGCGGTACCGAAAGCGCGGACGCCGCCACGATGGCCTCGATACACGCTCTGCCGGACGGTCCCGGCGAGTGTGAACGGCCGTATCGGTATCCAGCCCGCGCGCCCTTCGAACTGTTGCGGCAGCCCCGCCGCGCCGAGCCGCGCCGTCCCTGCGAGGCCCGCGTTGCGCCAGGTCTGGCTGACTTCAAGAGCGGCGCCGGAGACATTGCGCCGCGCGATCAACGTGTCGTGACTGATCCCGCTGGCGCCGAGCGTTGCCGTGACGCGCCACCCCAGGCCGTCGCTGCGCTGTGCCACGAAGAGGCTGAGCAGACGATCGCGGCGATCCTGACGCCAACCTTCCACGTTGCTGCCGCTTGCCCGGTGCCAGCTCGAGCTCGAGACCTGGAACGATGCGCCGACGCGGCTGTCCGGAGGGACATAGTCGGCCTTGAGCCAGATGTCGCTCGTCCCAAACGACGTCGTCGTGTTGCTGACGGGGCCTGAGCCGATACTGGCCCAGTCGGCGAGAAACGTGACGCCGAACCCCGAGCGCAGACGCGTGGCATAGCCCGCTCGGTAGTCGGCGATATCCTGCTGACCTGTCACGATACCGATCTGTGTGCGCGGCGTTGTCGAGCGGTATTGCGATGTGACGAGATACACCTGGAGCGCGGCGGGCAGCACGATGATGTCCACGCGTTCCACCGGGCCGAGCGGAATACGGGCGGGGTCGAGGTAGATCGAGTCGCGCCCGAGCGGCGCCATCGGGACGCCGTCCCAGTAGACCTCGAGCGATGCGGGGCCGCGGCCGCCGTACAACGCGATCTCCGCCTGCCCGTACCAGCCGCCCCGCGCGATGTAGACGCCGGGGATATGGATGAGCAAGTCGCTGAGCGTGCGCGCGCCCGACAAGAGCAGCGAATCGTTGGTGAACGTGTAGCGGGCGTATCGGGGCAGCGGACCTGGGGCGATGGCGGGGCCAAAGACGGGGAGTAACGCGGCGCTCGTGTCACGCGCCGTCGTGTCACGCGCCGTCGTGTCGCGTGCCGTCGTGGTACGACGTGCGGTTGTGTCGGCCTGGGCTGCAAGCACCCCAGGCAGCAGCGCGAGGCAAACGAACCCCGCGCGAATCAGGCGCCGGCGCGTTTGAGCAGAAACTCGGTGAATAGGCGGACACCGATCGCCGTGGGGCCCTTCGCATGGCTCACGCCCTCCCCCTCGAGGTACGCGGTGCCCGCGATATCCAGATGCACCCACGGGAAGCTGTCCACGAACTCGCGCAGGAACCACGCACCGGCGATCGTGCCGGCGGCGCGACCGCCGGAGTTTTTGACGTCGGCAACGTCGGACTTCAGCAGGTCACGATAGTCGTCCCACAGCGGTAACGGCCAGCAGCGCTCGCCGGCCCGCTCACCGGCATCGCGCACCTCGGCGAGCAGCGCGTCGTCGTTGCCCAGCATCCCGATTGCGTGATGGCCGAGCGCGATCACGACGGCGCCCGTGAGCGTGGCGACGTCGATCGCCGCTGCCGGCTTGAAGCGCCGCGCGTACGAAAGCGCGTCGCACAGAATCAGCCGGCCTTCCGCATCGGTGTTGATGATTTCGATCGTCTTCCCGAGGTGACTCTTCACAACATCGCCGGGCTTCACAGCCGTGCCCGACGGCAGGTTTTCGGTCGCCGGAATCAGGCCGACGACATTGACCTTGGGCTTGAGTCGTCCGAGGACTTCGAACGTACCGAGGACCGCGGTGGCGCCCGACTTGTCGAACTTCATGTCTTCCATGTTCAGCGCCGGCTTGATCGAAATCCCGCCGGAATCGAACGTCACGCCCTTGCCGATCAAGGCGATCGGCGCTCCGGTGCCGCCGCTGTATTCCAGGACGATGAAGCGCGGTTCCTCGGCGCTGCCCTGCGCGACCGCGAGGAGCGCGCCCATCCCTTCCTTCTTAATCTGCGCGAGATCGAGAATCGTTAGACCGAACTTGTGCTGCTCGGCGAGCTTGCGCGCCTGCTCAGCCAGGTACGTCGGCGTGCAGAGGTTCCCCGGCTGCATCTGCAGGTTGCGAGTGAACAGATACCCGGCCGCAATCGCGTCGCCGATGCGCCGACCCGCCTCGGCCTCGTCCTTGTCGCCCGCATCCACGATCAGCTCGACCGATTCGAGATCGGGCTTGGGATCCTCGGGCTGTTTCTTGAGCTCGGTGAACTGCCAGCCGCCCTGGGCCGCACCCTCGATCGCCACTTGCGCCAACTCCGCGGCCCCGAGGCTGCCACGCGCCTCTTTGGCGATCGCAAGGGAGAAGGTCTTCGTCCCGAGGCCGCGAACGCGTCTCGCGGCGATCGCGGCGGCGCGGCGGATCGAAGTGCGAGTGATCTCGCTGCCCTTCCCCACGCCGATGAGGAGCACGCGCTCGGCCTTGCCAGCGCCGTACACGAGGAGCGTTTCGTCCTTCTTGCCCTTGTAGTCTCCCGCCGCGAACGCGCGCTCGAGACTCGCGTCTTTCAGCGGCGCCCCCCCCGCCCCCGCCGTCCCGCCCTGCGCAACGATCACTGCGAGCAGCGGCGTTTCCGCACCGGCGAGTCCCTTCGTAGAGATGGACGTCTTCATGCGAGGTGCTCGATGATCGCGTCAGCGAACGCCGTGGTCGAGACTTCCCTGGCGCCTGGCATTTGGCGCGCGAGGTCGTAGGTAACCTGCTTGGACGCGATCGCGGCTTCGAGGCCGCGCACGATAGCGCTCGCAACGTCGTCCCAGCCGAGCTCCTCGAACATCATCACCCCTGAAAGGATCACGCTGCTCGGGTTGATCTTGTCCTGACCCGCGTATTTGGGTGCGGTGCCGTGGGTCGCTTCGAACACCGCATACCCGTCGCCGACATTGCCGCCCGGCGCCAGGCCAAGACCGCCGACCTGCGCCGCCGCGGCATCAGAGAGATAGTCGCCGTTGAGATTCGGCGACGCGATCACGGCGTACTCATCGGGGCGCAGCAGCAACTGCTGGAACATGGAGTCGGCGATGCGGTCTTTGATCATCACCTTGCCGGTATCCTCTTTGCGCTTCCCGCCTTCTGCTTCGGTCACGGTGTGTTCGCCGAAGCGTTCCTTTGCGATCTCGTACCCCCAATCGCGGAACGCGCCTTCGGTGAACTTCATGATGTTCCCTTTGTGCACGAGCGTGACCGACGGCAGGCGGCGTCTGATGGCGTGCTGGATCGCCTTCGAAACCAGCCGCTGTGATCCGAACCTGGACATCGGCTTGACGCCAATGGCGCTGCCTTCACGAATCTTGGCGCCAAAGCGCCGGCTGAGAAATTCGATCACCGCGTCCGCTTCGGCACTATGCGCCTTGTACTCGATGCCCGCGTAGACGTCTTCGATGTTCTCGCGGAAGATGATGATGTTGAGCTTGCCGGGTTCCTTCATCGGCGACGGCACGCCTTCGAAGTAGCGGACCGGGCGGATGCAGGCGTAGAGGTCAAGAATCTGGCGCAGGGCGACGTTGAGCGAGCGGATCCCCCCGCCGACGGGGGTCGTCAGGGGACCCTTGATGGCGACCCGATGCTCGCGGATGACGTTGAGCGTCTCCTCCGGGAGCCAATTGCCATTCTGATTGAACGATTTCTCACCGGCCAACACTTCGCGCCACGCGATGCTGCGCTTGCCGCCGGAAATCTTGGCAATGGCGTTGTCGAACACCTTGGAGGCCGCGCGCCAGATGTCGGGTCCGGTGCCGTCGCCTTCGATGAATGGGATGATGGGGTGGTCGGGGACGATCCAGCGCCCGTCCCGGTAGTCGATCTTCGTGCCGACGGCGCCGCCGCGGCGGCCTTCAACCTGTGTTGGCATGGCCCCCATCTTACAACAAAAAGGCTCGTCTTTGGAGGCGTGACCCGCCGGAACGGCGCAGGGTTGTATGGGTAGACGAGCTATGCGAATCAATCACTCGAACGTCGTCCATGCGTTGCTGGTCCTGCTCGCGGTCACCGGCTGCTTCAGTGGCACGGGTTCCGGTTTGATGGGCATCAGCGGCGGCGGCAACAACGGCGGCGGCAACACGTCACCGGTGCTGGGTTTCTTCGTGCAGCCCAACTCGGCAAACGTTGGTCAAGCCATCTCGCCGCCAGTCGAGGTGGTCGTACGCGATACCCTGGGCAGTACCGACAGCTCGTTTACGGGAAGCATCACGATTGGGTTCGCCTCCAACCCGACCGGCGCCAATTTGAGCGGAACGACGGTGGTACGACCCGTCAACGGCATCGCGAGCTTCAGCAACCTTACTATCGATAAGGCCGGGACCTATACGTTGCAGGCGAGCGCCAGCGGCGCCGAGGCGGTGACCAGTTCGGCGTTTACCATTACGACCGTCACCGGTCCCTAGAGTCGATAGCCGGCCAGCGTCCCCGGCGTGGTCTGCAGGAACAACATCCCCGCAATATCGTCCACCGCGTACACGGGCTCGCGCTGTTTCCCGAGGTCAACGCGTGAGCGCGGCTGCGCAGTGTCCTTGTCGATTTGCAATAGCACGTTGCCGTTGCCGTCCGGCGAGCGCGTCAGCATGAAGACCGATCCCGGCGTCGCGAGGGAGGCCTTGAAGCGCTTGCTCGCCATCGCCGAGGCCTGCGACGAATAGCCGGTCAGCTGTGCCCCGCCCTGTGAGTAAGCGGCCGCCATCTGGGCGGTGAGACGCTTGGCGGTGGTGTCGGTCGCCTGGCGCGACATCTGGGCAAATGCGTCACCATACGCCGAGGCGGCGGCGCCGTAGAGTCCCGCGCGCACGGAGTTGATGCGGTACAACGCCCGCAGGAGTCCCGATAGCTGCGGGGCGGGATGATAGACCTGCTGTTTGATCTGCCCGTCGCGTCCGACGATCACGAGGTTTTGCGACGAGCTGAGCACGATACCGGCCGGCCGAACTTCGAGCGCCGCGGGATCCTCATCGCCCTGCAGCTTGATCTCAGCGCCGAGCGCGTGATACGTGCCGTCCTGGCGATCGACGGCGTAGAGATGGCGATCCTTTCCCGCAAATACGTAGAGCGTACGACCGTCCACCGCGTGCAGCATGGCGGATGACTTCGTCCCTTCGATCGCGTCTTTGTATTTCGGTTCGCCGCTCGACAGATCAATGATGTTGGCTTCGCCATTCGTCGAAGCATCGGAGCGCGACACGTACAGCAGTCCGGCAGGAGTCAATTCGGCGTAGTCGAGCTGACCTTTGATCTTCACGTCCTTCTGTAGCCGCAAGGTCACCGTGGCGACGTTCAGCACGTTGACGAACGTCTTGGACTCCGCATCTACCGCGAGCACGACCGCGTCGCCGGTGATCATGGCGTCTTTCACCGAGCCGCGCATCCGGACCGGTTTGGCCGCGATCATCGAGCCGTCCTCGTAGCGCGCGACGTTGAGCCCGGTCTGGACGACACCGTTGATGATGCGGACGTTGCCCGTCGCCTGCCCTTGCGGCGGACCTTCAGGCAGCATGATGATCCCAGCCGGATGCTGCACGATGTTACGAATCCAGCCGTCTACGTTGGCCGGCTGCGCCCAGAGCGGCTGCCCGTCGGCGAGGCGGTAGGCCATGAGCCGATCGTCGTAGCTCACGTAGATGCGGTCCGACTTCGTGAGCGATGGGTAGAGCTTCACCTGATGCGGCACCGCACCGGAGCGCGCCATCGGCAATGTCGCCGTCCAGCGGATGGCGCCGGTCTTCGCATCGAGGGCGCGGAGGCCCATCAAGGTGTGGACGACGATCACGTCGGGGCCGGCCTGCAACACTTCGAGCGTCGTGGCCGCCGACGCCATCCGCACGAGTCCCTGCATCAGGCCGCCCAGGCCGCCGCGCTTCTGTTCAGTCTGTTGGAAGAGTGATTCGCTGACCCAGCGCTGCGTGCCGGTAGCGAGGTCGTAGAGCGCGACGAGCGGCGGTCCTGAAGCGCGTTGGCCGTGCACGAGCAAGGTGCCCGTCTGCGGTAAAACCCGCCGCGTCACCACTCTGGTTAAGCTGAGGTGGCGCGAGTCGAAGAGCACCGTCCCCGTCACGGGATCGAAGATGAGCGAGAGGCCAGGTTTCGCCGCTTCCATCAGCAATGAGCCTTCGATCATGTGCACACTGTCGACCGGCAAGCCGCCGAGCTCCGGTTTTTGCCAGGCGATCTGACCGCGATCGATGTCCACAGCCGCGAGTGCGCCGTCCGTGGAGACGAGGAGCGCGCCGGCGGGGGTGGTTTGCTGCCAGCGGATGTCGCCGCTGAGGTGGACCGTCCAGAGGGGCACCGTTGCCGCAGGAGTTTGCGGTGCGGTGGTCGTCGCAGCTTGGAGGAGCAGCAATAGCGCCGGCAGCGTCATGGGTGCCTCCTGAGAGGCCCCCATATCCCCCAATCGAATCTCGCCGCGCAAGGGGCTGGGTGGCCTGGGGGGCGGGGGGTCGGCCTACGGCGGGGGCGGCTGACGCCGGAAGCGAACTTCTACAGTGCGTTGGGTTTGGATGTTGGTCGGCTTCCCGAACCGGTAGGTCGTGACGGCCGCGAGCGAGTCTTGAAGTGGGACACCGCGGGCAATGTCGCGAAAGCGCGTGCGGAAAGTCACGGTGCGCACGCCGGTCAAGGATGATCGCTCCGGTCTTGTGAGCCATGTCGTCGTGTACCGGAGCGCGTAGGTCATCGTGTCGAGGTACGCCGCCCCCGCCATGTCCGCCGAGCGAACGCGTGTGGCCGGCTCGAAGTCGATGCGCGCCAGCGTTTCGCCGCCGATCGTGTCGCGGCCTGCGAGATGGAAGCAGTGGCTCGCGATGAAGTCGAGGTTTCCCAGGTCGTCCAGTTCGGCGCTGCGGATTATGAGCACGCTGTCGGGAGATCCCCACGGTCCCCACGCCCGCTCGACTACGCGACCGACCGCGTAGGGGTGATGCCGCGTCTCGTTGCTGGGAAACTCTAATCTGCGCGTCACGGGTGGTCCCGTGTCTCCGCGCTGGTTCACGGTTCGGTCGGTGAGCTCGAACGTGTATCGAAAGGGATAGGAGTCGGCGAGGAGCGCGAAGCGCTGAGCATTTTCCTGGAGCTGGTCGAACACAGCCCGTAACGTCCTGTCGCTCGAATCGGGCGCGCCGGGATTGGTGCATTGGCTGGCGGAGATCGTCACGGGCGGAAGCTCAATCGCGAGGTGGTGCAGCACGATCCGTACACTCGTCGGGCTGTCGCCGGCGCTGACGAGCTGTGTGTCGAGCGGGGCGTAGCCGATTTGGCGAACGCTGAGGACGTAAGTGCCCGGTTGTGCGATGTCGATTGAAAATCCGCCGCGGGCGTCGGTGAATCGCTTGCCGAAGCCTGGATAGAGCGTCACGATGCTGAAGCCGAGGGGTTCGCCGGATTCCGCGGCGATGACGGTGCCGCGGAGGGTGGTTTGGGCGGAGGTGAGCTGCGTGAATGCCAGCAGCACGCAGCACAACATGCCTGATGCCCGAGGAGAGAGTCGAACTCTCATGGGGTTGCCCCCGACGGATTTTGAGTCCGTTGCGTCTGCCATTCCGCCACTCGGGCCTAGGGGCGGAAATATAGACGCAGGCCCCGTGCAGTGCGTTAGTGAATCGGCACAGGGCTCCAGATTTCTGTCCGCGCGCCCGCGCCCAGGGCGCCGCCGACCACGGCGCCCGCCCCAATCCCCACGGAAATTCCCGCGAGAATGTTGAGCCCCGCCCAGGGATCCCTGGAATCGGCATTGGTGCTGCCGATCAACCCTCCGATGAATCCGCCGACGAGCAATCCAATCAACGCACCCGCCCGCGTGTGTCGGTAGCTGCCGCGGCTTACAGCGAGGCTATCGAGAGCGCCGATTCGCACGCCTCCCTCCAGAACGAGGCTGTCGGGAGTCACCCGCGCAACCCGGCCGATGAGAGGCACGCTCGCACCCCGCGGTGTCGCTCTCACGAGCATCCCCGGCCATGGCCCGAGCGCGGTAGCGCTCAGCTGCGTGTCCATTGCCGCAAACACGCGAGGCGCGAGGTCTCGGTGGGCCCAGTCGAGCAGATTGCCGGATTGGCTGACGACGCGAACCGCCATCAAGCCGTCACGGTCTGGGGCGATCCGCACACGCACGTATTCGCCATTCGAGAATACCCCGGGGGAGCGACCGCCGATCACGACGCGGGCACCGGCATCCCGGCTCGTATCGGCAACGAGCAGATGCTGCTGTCTGATGGCCTGCTCTGCGACGGCGACGAGTGTGTCGGGCGGCGCGGCGTAGAGGGCGAGTCGACC